>CACYSH010000005.1:0-58668 GCA_902776945.1 uncultured Ruminococcus sp. | reverse complement strand
TCAACCCAAGGCGGAAATATTTAGGCGATTTTCATGTATGGGTGCGCATTGCGTGTCCATGAACGCCCCACAAAATCGCGATTTTTACGGCATTTTAGAATAGGTTAATGCGTATGGGGGCAAGCCCCCACCCTACAAATTTTTGTGCGGAGTACATATTGTGTAGGGGCGCTCTGCATGAATTTGTTCATGCCCGTGAGCGCCCGCGCATATAGGTGCGCCCCTACGCTTATGTCGTTTACTATATGCGTATTTAATCTATCAGCTCATATTTTTTGTCATAGAAAATGGCATATCGCTCCGCCGCCGAATCCTTACTGCATTTTATTGTGATATTTGGGCAATGTGCAAACGGGTCGTCACCGTCGCCAATGGTTTTAACACTTTTCGGAATGGTAACGCTTGTAAGATTAGCGCAGTCTTCAAAGGTCTGACTTTCAATACTCGTCACGCTGTTCGGAATATTAACGCTTTTCAGCGATTTGCAGCCTTTGAACGCCCCTATGCCAATGTAAGTCACGCCGTCAGGGATAGTAATGCTTGTCAGAGATTTGCACAATTCGAACGCATAATCCCCTATTCTCGTAACACCGTTGGGAATAACAACGCTCGTCAGAGAGGTATTGGCATAGAACACAGAATCGCCAATGCAAGTAACGCCGCCGGGAATGACTACATCTCCCCCTTCGCCTCTGTAATATTTCAGAACATTTTCTCCGTTCTTCAATGATATTTCAAATCCGTCAGCCAAAGCCTCATTAACCGCAGCGGTCGTGTCAGCCGATTTTGTCACGGTCTTTTCGCCGTTGTCGTAAGTTATCCCGTTTTCATCGGCGTATTTTTCCGCTGCCGAGCCTTTGTTGCATTTTATCGTAAGGCTTGTACAATTTTCAAAGGCTTTGTTGCCAAATTCCGAAACGCTGTTCGGGATAGTCACGCTTGTCAGCGCCTCACACCACGCAAAAGCCCTTACCCCGACTTTTGTAACGCCGCTCGGTATCTTCACCTTTTTAAGGCTACTGCATTCGGCAAAGGTATTGCGTTCAATTATCGTGACATTTTTTGAGATAGTCGCACTTTCAAGGCTCTTGCACGACGCAAACGCCCACCCGCCGATACTGGTAACGCTGTCGGGAATATCCGCGCTTTTCAGGCTTATACACGAATCAAATGCACTTTCGCCGATGCTTGTTACGGTTTCGGGGATAGTCACGCTTTCAAGCCCGCTGAAATTATAAAAAGCCTTGTCGTAAATGCTCGTAACGCCGTTTTCGATGATCACCTTTCTTATCTTACTTTTCGCGGGGACAACATCGCCGAACAGTTCCGTTTCTCCCATATCGCCCGAACCGCTTATGATAAGCGTATCGTCGTTCTCTATCCTCCAGCTTATCCCGGTCACGCTGCTTACTCCCGACATTACTTTTTCCGCAGTGGTGACTGCGGCAGGTTCGGCAGGCTCATCAGCCACAGTGACTTCTGCGGACTGTTCTTCCGCTTCAATGACCGCCGTGCCGGCTGCCGCCGCCTCTTTCTTCTCTTCGGCTTTTGTCATTATCACCATGATTATGACGATCAGCCAGAACAAGCTAAAGACTGCGATTACCCCTATCAATACAGGGTGCAGCGGCTTTCTTCCTTTTACCGCCGCAGCGGGTACGGGCTGATTCGCATACGCGGGTGCTGCCGCCTGAACGGGCGCGGGGCGTTCCGCCTGACGGGGTACGCTGCGGTTCATCTGAACGGTTTCGGTCTGTTCAGCCTTACGGGGTGCGCCGCGGTTCATCTGAACGGGTGAAGGCTGCCGCGCCTGTGCCTGCCTTAGATCGGCGGCTCCCGCAGGAGCGCCGCGATACGCCCGGTCCGCGTTATTCTGCGCGTTGTAGGCGTTCGCCGTGCCGTTATCCGCAAGCGCCGCCTGCAAGCCCGACATAAGCTCTCCGGCGGTCTGTATGCGCTCGTCGTTCCTTACCGCCAGCCCGCGCCGCAGGACTTCCTCAAACGTCGGGCTGACTTCCATTCCCAGCTCCGAAGGCATCCGGAGCGTATCGTTGAAAATACGGTCGGGCGCGTCGGGAGGGGCATTGCCCGTCACGCATTTGTACAGCGTGGCGCAGAAGGCGTAAACGTCCGTCCATGTGCCTTGCTCGCCGTGACGGCGGTACTGCTCCATTGGCGCGTAGCCGTGTTTAAGCATTACCGAAAGGCTCTTTTCGTCGGTGTAGTCACGCGCCGCGCCGAAATCAAGGAGCTTCACGCCGCCATCGGCGAGCATTATGTTGTCGGGGCTGATGTCGCGGTGGATAAGCCCGTCGGAATGAATTTTCGCAAGTATTTTCAGCACGGGCATAAGAAGCCTTACCGCGTCGCGCCAGGGCAGCTTTCCGCCCGACTGATTCAGATACCTTTTGAGCGTTACGCCGTCAATGTACTCCATAACGATATAGACGGTGTTGTTCGCTTCGAAAAAGTCGCGGACGGAGACCACGCCTTCTTCCTTGGTATACTTTGCCAGTGTGCGTGCCTCGCGGAGAAAGTTCTCGCGGGATTTAAAAAAGAAATCGTGATTTGTACCCGTGCTGATCGTCACTACATCAGTAGAAACGGTGCTGTTGCGCGTTACCATGCCGTTCGGGAAAAATTCCTTTACCGCGACATGGTAATCAAGCAGGGTATCAAGCCCGATATAGGTAATGCCGAACCCGCCCTCGCCCAGTATCCCTCCGACAAGATAGCGGTTATTTACGAGCGTTCCCGGCGCTAAGATATGCGGCGGCGTGACATAAACGCTCTGATCGCACCCGCAGCGCGGGCAGATGTCTATGCCGTCGTCGAGCTTGTTCAGACAATGATAACAATAGTTCATTTGTGGGTCTTCTCTCCTAATACATAACGTAAATCATCAAATAAAAAGCGTTGTCAGTTCATGGTAAGATCACTGTACTTATTGAGGATATTCTCTTTGAAAAAGCCGAGAGCGGTATTGTAATCCACCTCGCCGGTGAAATAATAACTCATAGCAAACTGAAATTCCTCGTTGCAGCCCTGATCATAAACAGAGATCTTACTGCGCTGATCTATACGCTCGGCAGAGTCGGCAAGCAATGCGAGGTGATTCTGTCCGCCGAGGAACGGATTTGTGTAGCCGCCGTCGATGAGCTTCTTGATTGCCGCCTTGTTATTGGTGTAGTCCTGCTCGTTCTGAGTTATCCGAGCCATTATATCAGCGTCGCAGGTCAGTTTCAGCATTATATCTCTTGTTATGGCAATGTTATCCGAGCCGTAGCAGCCGACTATCCATGTGCCGCCCCAATAATACGACTGGGGACCCAGACAGGCTCTCCATTTACCGTAGCCGCCGTTGCCGACCTCCAGCCTGCCGCCGTCGTCCTCCCCCACATCAAGCGTGTTGGGAAGAAGGCAGAAAGGAATGCCCCACGAGGAATAGAAGTAACCGAATACCTTGCCGTCGATCTTCTGACCGGCAGTCCATTCGCTATCCCAAAGGTAGGTACCGTTATTATAGCCCATTTCAGAATATCTCTTGGTCTGATCGACCCATGCTTTTATCTGCGGGTCAATGGTTATTCTGCCATTAGTTACCCACGGCGCGGAAACGTTGTTGGAAAAACATCTGTAAGTATCGTCGTAACCCGATACCATGAATATTCCCGCGTCCTTCATCTTGTGGGCGACTTCTTCAAATTTGTTCCAGTCCGAGATCATAGCCTGAACCTTATCGGGGTCATCGGTGCCGAGAACCTGTTTTGCATAATCAGCGTTATAAAGGAACAGTCCGGGACAAGCCTGCCATGAAACGCCTTTAAGTATACCGTTTGAATCGGTCATAACGTCCTTGGTGTACTGATACTGCTGTGAAAGGTCGTCATTTGTCAGACCTATCTCGCCTGTCACATCAAGAGGAACATCGGAATTTACATATTTCAGGGCGTAGTCTGCCTCAACCATGAAGAGATCTATCTTTTCATCGTCAGCAACATCAAGCTGTTTCATGATAGCGGCATCGAGCTTGTTCTGATAGTTGTTGCCGTCGTTGGGATTGATTATCCAGTTCACGGTAACGCCGTTCCAAAGCGAGTTATCCCGCGACGGCTCATAATATCTTTCAAACCTCTCCTTAAACTCGGTATTCCAGCAATAGATGTTGTATTTCTTGCCGATATTCACGAGCTGCGGAGTATTATTTTCCTTCACTTCGGCAGTGGTCTCTTTTGTGGTCTTTTTCTTCTTTGCAGTGGTGGCAGCCGTAGTCGTAGTCGTGGCGGCGGCGGTTGTTGTAGTCGTTTCTTTTTTCGTTGTGGTTGCTGCCGTTGTCACGATATTCCGCTTTGCGGTGGTAGTGGTCTGTACGGTAGTTGTCACGGTCGTTACCGCCGCGGGCTGTGGTTCTTCCGGCTTTTTGGTATTAAGCGCACTTACCGCAAATATTCCTCCGCCGACAAGCAATATCCCTGCTGCCGCCGCGATGACCGCCGTATTCTTTTTCTTTACGGGAATCGGAGCGGGCGCAGCCATCTGTACAGGAGCCTGCGGCTTTACGGACTGAGGAGCGGGCGTGTTTGTCTGTATCGGAGCCTGCGGCTTTACAGGCGCGGGAGCGGGTTGAGTATACCGTTCGGTAACGTTATGGTTTATCTGCCCGAACGGAGATACGTCCGCTGCAACTGTCTTTGAAGAAAGCTCATTTTCGGCGCTTATGTAAGAATCCATCATGACCGTGGCTTCACCGTCATTATAGCTCTGCGGCGGCATGGCGAACCCTCTGTCATTAAGCGCCGCCTGCAAACCCACTATAAGCTCGTCAACATTCTGTATGCGATCCTTGACCATGACTGCAAGCCCGCGCCGCAGAGCGTCGTCCAGCGCTCTGTTCGCTTCTATGCCAAGCTCCATCGGCATTTTAAGGGTGTCGTCAACTATTCTGTCAGTCGCCTGGAGCGGCGTTTCTCCGGTAATACATTTGTACAGCGTGGCGCAAAATGCGTATATATCAGTCCATGCGCCCTGATCGCCGCGGCGGGTGTACTGCTCAAAAGGCGCGTAACCGTGCTTTAGCATTACTGAAAGGCTTTTCTCGTCGGTGTATTCCCTTGCCGCGCCGAAGTCCAACAGCTTGATCCCGCCCTTTACGATCATAATATTGTCAGGGCTGATGTCGCGGTGTATCAGCCCTTCGGAATGAATTTTCCTAAGCGCATAAAGCACGGGCATCAGCAGAGACACCGCTTCGCGCCAGTACATTTTGCCGCCCAGCTGATACAAATGCTGTTTCAGCGTTATGCCTTCAAGATACTCCATGACGATATAGACCGTGTTATTCGCGTCAAAAAAGTCCTTTACCGAAACGATCGACGGCTCCTCGTTGAACCGCGCAAGCGTCTGAGCCTCGCGCAGGAAATTTTCACGCGCCTTGTAAAAAAATTCCTGACTGCTCTCGGATTTGATAGTATGTACATCAGTGGAAACGGTATTGTTGCGCGTAACCATTCCGTTCGGGTAAAATTCCTTGACCGCCACGCGGTATTTAAGCAGGGTATCAAGCCCGATATAGGTAATACCGAACCCGCCCTCGCCGATTATCCCGCCGATAAGGTATCTGCCGTTAATGACCGTCCCGACGGACAAAATATGCGGCGGCGCAACATATACGCGCTGCTCCATTCCGCAGCGCGAGCATATTTCCTCGTTATCTTCCATAGCATTCATACATCGGCAACAATATTTCATAAAATTTACATCTCCCCTGTTAACTATGATAAACGACTTATACTATTTAATCATCAAGGCATAGCCGCCAAGATTGTCTATGGATTGATGATTAAATAGTATTATACTAAAGATGTTTTATTTTCATTATATCACAAATTTTTAAATATTGCAATACTATCAACAAAAAACGCACGGAAATCAATTCTCAAAAATCACACGATGATATTTGTCAATTATGTAGGGACGCAACTATGTGTACGCCCGTTTTGCTGCAAAAAAATAAGGCGCATATCCCGAAACCTGCCCGGGATATACACCTGTCAATAAATAAGCGTTTTCACATAGCGCACATTGTGGGGCGGTTGCTTGCTCCCGCCCGTCCGTTGGCGTAATTGCTCACTTGTGATTTTGCCCTACATTCGCGCCCTCTTTGCGAAAATCGCTGCGCTCTTTCGCAAAATAAAATCGGCAATTTACTTGTTTCCGTCACGTTCTGCTGATTTTATCGCTTGTGCGTTTTTGTTAGCTTTTCTTGAAATTGCCGATTTTATTTTAGCCGTTCAATTATGCGGATAGCAACAATTTGCTTTGACGGTCGGCTTTGCGTTGGTTGCGCCTGCGGCGCAAATGGGGCGCTGCCCCATACCCCGCACGGGGGCTCCTCGCCCCCGTGCCCCCTCGCCAGCGCACCGGCGCTGGATCCGGTGTCCTGCCCTCACTTTGCGCTTATCTTTCAAAAGCCTTCTGCCGTGCGGTGCTTTCTTGCTGCAATACGCTTCTGCGCACCCTCCCATTCCGCCTGCTCGGTTATCCCGACCGGCTCAAGCCCGTACTCTATCGGCACGGGTCGCCCGTTTTCATCAACGTGTACACAGGTAAGATACGCATGATTGATCGCCCGCCGCAGTCCCGTCGGCTTTTCCTCAACATAGCTGTCAACGCGCACCTCCATAGAAGTCCTGCCGACATACGTTACTTTGGCTATCAGCACAACAATATCATTGATAAACGCGCCCTTCTTGAATTTAAGGCTGTCAACCATGAGCGTTACCGCGTTGCCGCCGCAATGCCGCATCGCCGCCACGCCCGCCGCCTCGTCTATCCATTCCATTAGCCTGCCGCCGAAAAGCCTGTTCTCGCCGTTAATATCGCGGTACTGTATCAGCTTGGTTATCTCGGTCAGCGAATCGCCGCTTTTCTTCATGCCTTTAATGTATTCCACAGCTTTAGTCCTCCCTGCTGCCCGCCGCCTGTTTCAGCGGCAGCATAATGTCGATGTAAAATTCCTTTCTCTCTATATCGTGCGAAAATCTCGCCTCGCCGCCGCAGCGCAGCGCCGTTTCGGAAATAGATGTCAGCCCTATCCCGCTGCCCTTGCGGTTCGTCGAAAGATAGCGCTCGCCCTGCTTTTTCAGCCGCCCGCTGAAACTGTTTAGCGACACTATCACAAGCTGCGCGTTGTTCTGCGTCATCATAGTGAACTGTATCCTGCGGTCGCCGGGTTCGGTGTCGCGGCAGGCGGTAACGGCGTTGTCAAGGATATTGCCGATTATCCCGCACATATCAATATTACTGAACGGCAGCGTATCGGGCAGCTCTATCCTGAAAGTTACGTCAATGTCCGAGCTGACCGCCTGCTCCTGATAGTAATTCAAAACGGCGTTTATTGAATTGTTTTTACAGTAATAAACGGTATCGTTCTGCGGCATTTCAGCGAGGTAGTCCGAAAGATAGCGGTTAAGCTCCTCGTACTCGCCCTCGCCCGCCAGTTCGCAGAGCGTCCTTATCGTATGCTTGAAATCGTGGCGGAGCTTCGCGGTATCCTCGATGTACTTCTGCTGCTTGATGTAACGGCTTTCCTGCATTTCCAGAATGCGGTTGCGCTCGGCAGTCTTCATCATATCTATCATGCTCATTACAATATGGTAGAAGATGACAGTAAGCAGCAGCTGCGCCGCCAGCATAAGCGAAGTCGTGCAGATATAGGCAGCAAAGACCCTGTTCACATAAAGCGTTTCGTACTTCTTCGGCGCGAGCAGGTAGCTCATGGTGAAAAATATCCCCGTGACAGGTATGGTTATGTACCATACTTTACTAACGCCATAGAAATTGATAAGCGCCGCGCCGTATTTTCTCGCGGGATAAAATGATATTATCGCCGCCGCAAAGCTGAGTATCAGCTGCGTTACAGCGCCTTCAAGACTGCTGCTGTCTGCGCCGAGCGCGGGATTCAGCCGCGCATCAACGCAGTAGACAAAGCCTAAAAGTATCGACATCAGCGCCGTCACCCACATGAAAACGGCAAGCGAACGGCTTACATCCACGGTCAGGCTGCGGTGATAGAACAGGTAAAGCAGCGCAAGCAGCGACAAATATATTAAGTCCGAAAAATTTGAAAACTTAACGCTCGCAAAACCTGCGGCGGGCAGCAGCACGACAAGCACCGCCGCTCCGCGCAGAACGATCGTTTCAGTCGGATATGCGAGCTGATCCTTCATCGGGTAATAGCACATGAAAGCCGCAGGAATTATCGACGCGAAAAACAGCGTCATTATCAGCGACTCGGAAAGCTCCATCATTTTCTGCCGCTCCTCATCATGGTCTCGCGCCTTACCTTAGCGAAAATGTAGTTTTTCCAGATCTGTTCAAGACCGCGGCTGTTGCGCACGTTTATCGGGACTTTCAGCCCGCCCGCAAGCTCGCAGCCGTCGTCGGTAAAGCTGAGTATATGATCCATATTTACCATAACGCCCCTAAGCACGAGCAGGAAGCGCGAATCGCCCGAAAGCTGTTTTTCCGCAGCGGAAAAATTCAGCCTTGTGCGGTAGGAAAAGCCCGCGCAGTCGGTGATCTCCAGATAATGTCCGCTTGAGCAGACGGCGACAAGCTCCGAGAACGGAATGCGCCGCTCGGTCTTTTCGCAGATAAAGGTAAGCTCCTTGTCGGTCTCGGGCGTGAGTCTCATAATATCGTCCATAAGGCTGTAAAGGCGCGATTTATTGACGGGCTTCTGCAAATAGTCGTAAGCGTGAGTAGAGAAAGCCTCGGGGCGGTGTTCGCTGCTGCTGGTAAGAAACACCAGCAAAGTATCGGAATCGCTCTCGCGCATTTTCGCGGCAGCCTCGATGCCGTTGATTCCGTGCATAAAAATATCCATAAAAACGATAGTAAACATCAGCGGACGATAGCTCTTAATAAAATCCTCGCCGCTTGAAAATTCGGTAATATCGGCTTCAAGCCCGTTCGAGGAAAGATAATCCCGAAGAGTTTTCGTCAGAAGCCGTCTGTCCAGCGCGGTATCGTCGATAATCGCTATATTCATCATACTCTCCTTTTTTTCTGACAGCTTGTTATATCGTTACATAATAATTATATCGTAAATAGCGCTGCTAATGAATAGTATCAGCGAAAACAAATTATTAATTCTTTATTATAGAATACAGCCCGCAGCTAATCATATATGGTAAACGCCGTTCCGACCCGCACGAACATTTGTACTTTGCGGCAAATATTGCAGGGGCGCACACATAGATTCGCCCCTACATAGCAGGTCACATAACACGAATTGTAGGACGTGGGCTTGCTCCCGCCCGCTGCGCCCATATACCCCTAAAATTATCGTATTTTCAATGTTTTTACATTAGGTTAGTGCGTATGTGGCGCTGCCCCCAAACCCCTGCAAGGGGGCTTCTCGCCTTGACACGAACTTGTTCGTGCGGTTGACCCCTCGCCAGCGCACGGGCGCCGGATCCCGTGTCCGCCCCTCGCTTTGCGGTTTCGGTTGCTTTCTGAAACAAATTTTATTTATTTCTGCTACAAAAAGACCCCCGCTTGTCCATTGAACGTGCGGGGGTCAGATCATGTCAGATGATATGTAAGGCTGTGATCTGTCAAAGCCAACACGGCATTACAAATCTTACCTTGAACAGTAAATCAGCCCTTAACGGCACCGAGAGATACGCCGCCAACTATATTCTTCGAAAGCAGCAGGTAGATCACAACTACCGGGAGGATCGCGAGAACCATGAACATATTCATAAGTCCTGCGTCAGCCGTCATCGGGTTACTGTCGATATTTGCCTTGATAAGCTGGAGAACTACCGGGATAGTCTTCTTGTTAGCGTCGTCAAGCAGCATCTGGGGAAGGAACAGGTTGTTCCAGTTAGATACGAATACGAAGATCGCCTGAACCGCAAGCGCGGGCTTGAGTATCGGAAGAACTATGATGTTAAATGTCTTGTATTCTCCGCAGCCGTCCATTCTTGCCGCCTCGACTATTTCAAGCGGAAGCGCCGATGCCATGTACTGGATCATGAAGAAGTAGGTAGCGGGAGCAGCTATCGCGGGGATAGTCAGCGGGATAAAGCTGTTTGTCAGATTCATCGAAACAAGCATTCTGTAAAGACCGATAGCCGAAGCCTGCGTAGGAACCATCATTACAAGGAGAATGAAAGTATGTACGGACTTTTTCAGTCTGAAATCGTAAACGTGGATAGCGTAGGCGGTCAGCGCAGAGAAGTATACGCAGAGAACAGTGCTGACAGCAGATACGAAAATACTGTTGCAGAAAGATTTTAAGAAATTACCGTAGTTAGCTCTGTAATCCTCGCTGAATATCTTGCCGATATTCTTGAAGAACAGGCTTTCGGGAATAAACTTGATACCCGGCTGAACCTTACCTCTGGTAGCGTTTATCAGAAGCAGATAGAAGGGCAGAAGAGATACAAACATAAGTATTACAAGAACAACATAAGCAATACCCTGTCTGATCTTAAGTTTCATCTGGTCTTCGTTTTCACCGGCGATTCCTTCAATTCTTGCCATTATAAATACCCTCCTTTAATCTTACTTCTTCTTTTTCTTACCGTATCTGGTCTTGATGCTCTGGTCGTCCATTATCTTAAGGGTAATGAAGCCGAGTATTGCCGATACGATAAATACGATGATAGAAAGTGCGGAAACAGCGCCTACCGAAGAGTTCTTACCGAGCTGGATCTGAGATACAAGCGTTTTCAGAACGCCGTTCGGGTTACCCTGAGTACCGCCTATGAGGTAAGGTACATCGTACATCTGTAAACCACCGATCATGGAGGTTACGAGAACGTAAGCAAGAATAGGCTTGATAAGGGGCATTGTGATCTGCCAGAATACCTGCGACGGATTAGCGCCGTCGATCTGAGCCGCCTCGTAAAGCGAAGTATCAATACCCATCATGGCTGCCATAAGCAGGATAGTGGTATTACCGTACCACATAAGGAAGTTGATGAAGCCGACAACGCCGCGTGCGCCCCATTCATTTTTCAGAAGGTCGGGACCGCCGAGCAGGTCGTCGATAGCGCCGCTCTTGGTGAAGAGCGAGAAGAACAGTACCGAAAGTGCAGATGCCATGATTACGTTAGGCATATACATAACGGTCTTGAAGAAGCCCTGTGCCTTGAGCTTAAGTCTGATGTCGGTAAACCACGACGCAAGCAAAAGGGAAACCACGATCTGCGGAATAAAGCCCACGAGCCACAGTACAACGGTACTTCTGAAAGAGATATTGAAGATACCGTCGCTCTTCATTACCTTGATATAGTTCGAAAGTCCGCAGAAACCATTATTTACAATGGTATCTCCGCCGCCGCCTCTGATGCTGGAAACCGCGCCCTGACTTACAGTATAGTCAAGGAAGCTGAATCCGAAGGTCTCAAGCAGAGGGATAAGCGCAAAAATCGTGTATATAACCACGAAAGGGATAAGGAATATGTACCCCCATTTGGCGTAGCTAATAGTCTTTCTCATGAAATGTCACCTACAATAAAAAATAATACAGAAAAAGAAAACAACCGAAAAGAATTTTTAGTATAAAAACAAGGGGAACTGAGGTTCCTCCTCAGTCCCCCCCATTTATACTGATATTATCAGATCACAAGGGATCCTATTAGTCCATTGTAAGATCGCCGTACTTGGTGGTGATGTTGGTCTTGAAGTTGCCGAGAGCGGTATCATAGTCAACCTTGCCCTGGAAGTAGTCCTTCATAGCGCCCTGGAACTCTTCGTTACAACCCTGGTCATAAGCGGAAACCTTACCGGTCAGGTCGATCTGCTCGGCAGCGTCGGAGAGCAGAGCGAGGTGATTCTGTCCGCCGAGGAACGGGTTGGTGTAGCCGCCGTCGATGAGCTTCTTGATAGCAGCCTTGTTGTTGGTGTAGTCCTGCTCATTCTCGGTGATCTGAGCCATGATGTCAGCGTTGCAGGTCAGCTTGAGCATTACATCTCTGGTGATAGCGATGTTGTCGGAGCCGTAGCAGCCAACGATCCATGTGCCGCCCCAGAAGTAGCTCTGCGGACCCTTGCAGGCTCTCCACTTGCCGTAACCGCCGTTGCCCTCTTCGAGCTTGCCGCCGTCGTCCTCAGACTTGTCGAGGGTGTTGGGGAGGAGGCAGAAAGGAATGCCCCATGTGGAGTAGAAGTAGCCGAATACCTTACCGTCGATCTTCTGACCGGCAGTCCAAGCGGGATCCCAAAGGGAAGTGCCGTTGTTGAAGCCCTTGTCAGAGTAATCCTTGGTCTGGTCAACCCAAGCCTTGATCTGGGGATCAATGGTGATCTTGCCGTCGGTTACCCAAGGAGCAGAAGCGTTGTTGGAGAAGCATCTGTAAGTATCATCGTAGCCGGATACCATGAAGATGCCAGCGTCCTTCATCTTCTGAGCGGTCTCAGCGAACTTATCCCAGTCAGAAACCATAGCCTGTACTTCATCGGGATCGTCGGTGCCGAGAACCTGCTTTGCATACTCAGCATTGTAGAGGAACAGACCAGGAGTAGCCTGCCAGGACAGACCCTTCAGAGTGCCGTTGGAGTCGGTCATAACGTCCTGAGTATACTTGTACTGATCCTTCAGGTCGTCCTTGGTGATGCCGATCTCGCCGATTACATCGAGGCAAGCGTCGGAGTTTACATATTTCATAGCATAGTCAGCCTCAACGAGGAAGAGGTCAACCTTCTCATCGTCAGCAGCCGAACCCTGATTCTTGATAGCTTCGTCGAGCTTGGTCTGATAGTTGTTACCATCGTTAGGATTGATTACCCAGTTTACAGTAACGCCGTCCCAGAGAGCGGTATCCTTAGCGCCCTCATAGTACTTCTCAAATCTCTCCTTGAACTCGGTGTTCCAGCAGTATACATTGTATACCTTACCGGTGTTTACAAGAGAAGCTGCGTCTGCGGGAGTAGCCTCAGTCTTAGCGGCTTCGCCGCCCTCGCTGCCGCCTTCGCTGCCGCCCTCGGACTTACCAGCCTCGGTGCTGCCGCCGGCAGAGCTGCCGCCATTGTCGCCGCCGCAAGCGGTCAGAACAGAGCCAGCCATGCAAAGAGCAAGAGCGCCTGCTAAGATCTTTTTAATCTGTGCCATAATAAATTTCCTCCTTAAAAATGTGCATTGTTATTATTGTTCGCGGCGGGTCTCGCCGCGTTAATGCCTTTGATTAGTTGTTTTCAGACGATCCTCGTTACCGATTCGCCCTCGGAAACTGCGCCGTCTATCGTGAGTATCTCGGTCAATGTAGTTGCCGGATTCTCGATCTGCGCTATCAGCTTTTTCGCCGCCGCAGCGCCTATCCCTGCCGTATCCTGCCTGTAAGAGGTCAGCCGCGGCGAAAGGAAATCCGCATAAGCGATGCCGTCGTAGCCCACCACCGAGATGTCGTCGGGGATCCTGAGTCCCGCGTCCTTGATAGCGTTGTACCCGCCTATCGCCGAATAATCGTCCGGCATGAATATGCAGGTCGGCAGCGGCTTTTCCGCGAGCATCTTTTTGGTAAGCTCGTAGGTCAGCTGCGGGCTTTGATATTCGCCTGTCAGCAGCCATTCGGGCTTGACCTCCACGCCGCAGTTGCGGCAGCCCTTGAAGAAGCCGTTCATTCGCTTTTCCATTACAGCGGAGCGCTTACCCTGTATGAACGCCAGCTTTTTGTGACCCAGCTTCGTAACGTACTCCACGAGCTGTTCCATGCCCGTTTCGTTGTTCGAGACCACCGCCGAGCGGCATTCAAACACATGGTCGATAGTTACCACAGGCAATTCGCCGTTTATAAGCTCGTACACATCGGGGTCGGAGAAATCCGTGCAGATGATCCCTATCCCGTCAACATTGCGGTATCTGCAATGCTCGTAGGTAGACATTTTTCTGCTTCCCAAGTTCTTACTTATAAAGGTAATGTCGTAGCCCGAAAGCTCCGCTTCGGTCTTGAAGCTGTTCAGCACCTTTGCAAAGAACTCGTGTGTAAGTCCCCTGCCCGCCTCGTCGGAGAACATAACTCCGAGATTAAAGGTACGGTTCGTCTTCAAAGCCCTTGCCTGCGAATTAGGAAAATAGCCCATTTCCTTGGCTACCTTGAGCAGCCGTTCCTTTGTCTGGGGGCTCACGTCCTTATGGTCGTTGAGCGCCTTGCTCACCGTCGCGATTGATACTCCGCAGCGCTGGGAAATGTCCTTCAGCGATACCATTCGGCACCCTCCCTTTCGAATATTTGCCGCTAAATCTAAACGTTTTCGCAGCTTTCGGAAGAACCCCGGCTTGTGTTCCGGAGCTGTCTGCCGATGTTTGGTATTCAGCGTTTTCCGTTGAACATATTGTACAATATATTCGTTCAAAATGCAAGTCTTTTCCCGAAATTTCTTCCGCTCAGTAATAAATTATGTATACTTGCACAAATTTCATCAACAATTTTTATGCACCATGACAAACATTACTATTATTATGATATTCTTTTGTAACCTTTCACTTCTGCTCGTCAAGATTTTCGCTTGACTGTCACTGCTTCAACACACTGCAATTGAAAACACTTTCGCAGAGCAGCCCGAATCAGCCCGGAAACATCATCGAAACCGTTTTCATATAAGCAAAGTAACCAAATTTCGGCATAAAATTTGCGCATTATGCCCATTTCAATCGTTTTCGGATTTGTTATTTCATATTTTTACAATTATCACTATTTTGTTATTTTTCTTCTCTGTTTTTTCACCGCTTTGTTATTTCTATGTGAAAATCCACAACAAATTCTCCCCCGTACACCCGATGTTAATTCTTTTTATCACATTCGGGAACAAAGGTATGTTATTTTGTACAAACAAATCTTGCGAAAGCTGCTCAAAAATTGCTCATCGCAAAAAATGAACACCCGCAGGGGGTGTTCACGGCAATTATTATCTGCAATTTCAGCTCCCGGAGTTACGAAAAAAATTAACATATGGATTCGAAATTTTTAACGTTTTTGAAAAATTTTCCCCGGAGAAGCTCTCCGGGGTGAAAATTATAAGAAACTAACGAAATTCGCGGGATTTGTTACATAGCCCTCGTATCTCAGCTCGAAATGCAGGTGAGTTCCGGTCGAGAAGCCTGTCGTACCCATAAGCCCGATAGTCTGCCCCTTCTTCACCTTGTCGCCGACTTCTACCTGAGTTGTCGTCATGTGCCCGTAGAGCGTCAGGAAACCGTTGCCGTGGTCAATGATGACGAAGTTGCCGTAACCGCCGCCGCAGCCGCAGGAGCCGTCCTTGCCGTAATTATGTGTGCAGCTGTTGTTGGTGCGGACTACCTCGCCCGCCTCGGAAGCGGAGATCGGGAAAGCGCTCTCGCCGGGAATATCAAGCCCCGTATGGTAGCTGCCCCACCGCGCCCCCACGCCCGACGAAACATAATGATGATCCTTGACGGGCCAGCCGAAATCGTAAAGGCACTCGTCATCGCCGAACTTGGCACCCGCCTTTTTCTGCGCCTCGATATTGCTGTGAAGCTCCTCCAGCTTTGCCGTCGCGTCGGCTTCGGTGATAAGGCGCTTTTCCTCGTCCACCTCGGCGATATAGGTGCCGAAAAGCAGGTCGTTCATTATGCCCTCGTAGGAGTAGACCTCGTTTTCGAAAACCCTTTCGCGGCGGGTCATTTCGTCCTTCTGGTCGCGCAGGAGCTGCTTTGTCTCGCCGCTCGTATTGTAAAGCTCGGCAAGTTCGGCGCGTTCGTTTTCGAGAGTGCGCATCTGCTCGTCGTAGACCGATTCGTCAAGCACCAGCTGACGGCTGCTCGTATCGTACTGCGATTTCATCTCAACAAGCTCGTCAAGGCGCTTTGCGTCCTGCTCGGTGAGCCGCTTGACAAGCTCGGTGCGCATAAGCACATCAAAAAAGCTGCCCGAGTTCACCAGTACGTCGGCATAGCTCACGTCGCCCGCGATATAAAGCGCCCTCAGCCGCTTTTTGTAATTTTCAATGCCCTCATCGACCTCGCGCTTGATGTCAAGCAGCTGCCGATGCTCGGAGGCTATGCTTATCTCCAGCTCGGTCATGTACGAATTGAGCACCTGTTCCTTTTCGTTGATCGCGGCGATCTGTTCGAGCAGCAGCCGCTGCTTTTCCGATTCTGAAAGAATATCCGCGTCGGCGCTTTCGAGCTGTCTTTTAAGCTCCTGCTGCCTTACCGCTATCTCGTCAAGACGGCTGATATAATAGCCCGTATCGACACCCGAATAGTCCGTGCTTTCGTTCGCCGAAACGTCCATACGCAGCGCTTCGGACGACAGAGCACACACACACGCACCGAAAGCCGTCAGCCCTGCGGCTGTTCTTTTCCATACCCTACCAATCATAAACCTGATTTCTCCCGTAAAAAATTACTGTACGCACAAAAGCAGAGGTTCGCCCGGTTTGCCGAACCTCCGCAATTTACATTATACATAATCCGTCGGATCCTGCGGCTCGTTATTGATACGAACCTCGAAATGCAGGTGAGGTCCCGTAGAATAGCCCGTAGAGCCGACCGTTCCGATAACATCGCCCTTGTTGACGTACTGTCCCTCGTAAACGGTGATGCCCTCCGAATGACCGTAGAGCGTCCAGTAGCCGTCGCCGTGGTCGATTATGCAGTAATTTCCGTAGCCGCCGCCGCAGCCGCAGCTGCTGTCCTTGCCCCAGTCGTGCGGACAGGTGTTGGACACAAGAATGACCGTACCGGAATCCGCCGCGATGATGTTATGTCCGCGGATACCCTCCGACCATATATCTATACCCTGATGATAGGCTCCCCAGCGCCAGCCAACGCCGTAGGAGATATGATAATATCCCGGAACGGGCCAGGTAAAGCGCGACTTGGAAACATAACCGTAAGCATCGTTCGGGTCGGAGCCGTCGCCGGTCGCCGCCCCCGCAACATCTGCGTCGCTCTGGTCGGAATAATCCGAATAATCATCGGTGTAGTCGTCATAATCGTCGGTATAGTCGTAATAATCGTAATAATCATCGCCGTCGCCCAGATACTCGGTATCGGGATCCTCGTAAGCCGAACCCGCGTCGTCCCTGAAAGGATCCTCGTCGCCCTCGATCTGCTTGGTGCCGCTGTAATTATCGTCTATATCATAAATAACTTCGTCGTTGCCGCCGTTATTTGCCGCCGCTTTTTTATTATTTTCTTCCTGCTTCTTGGAATTATTCTGTGTTTTCTTTTTTGCGGTCGTTGCTGCCGTTGTCGCCGAATCTTCTCCCTGCTGATTATTTTTAGCGGAAGTCGTATCAGACTTCTTCTTTGTTGTGTTTGTTGTGGCAGTCGAAGTTGTCTTCTTCTTTGCCGCGGCTGCCTGCTTTTGCTGGAGAGCCAACGCCTCCTGCTCCGCCTTCTGCTTTGCCTGACGATCCTGCTCGTCCGCCTTTGCCGCCGCTATCTGCTGCTGTCTTTCGAAAAGCGCCGCGAGATCGGCTTCAAACTGCTCATGCTCCTTTTCGACCTGCTCGCGGTTAGCTTCGTATATCGCCTTGTCGTCGGCAAGGCTGTCGAGCTTCGCCTCCGCTTCGGTATAGAGCTGTTCGAGCTTTTCCATCTGCGCCTTCTGCTGCTTGCGGCGCTGTTTCAGCTGTTCAAGATCGCCCTCAAGCTGATCCTTCTGCTGGCTCAACGCTTCGGCTGCCTTTTCATACTGCGCCTTCATCTCAACAAGGCTGTCAAGCTCCTGATTGTCATGCTTTGCCACGCGCTTGATAAGCTCCAGCTTCATCAGCATATCGTAAAAATCCGATGCGCCCACAAGTATCTCGGTGTAGGAGTTCTGCTCGCCCGCTATGTACATAGCCCGCAGGCGCTGCTTGTAATCCTCGATGCCCGCCTCGATCTCGCGCTTTTTCTCCTCGACCTCTGCTTCCTTGCCCGCTATCTCCGTTTCCGTTGCGGTTATCTCCGCTTTAAGATCGGTCACAGAGCTTGCCAAAGTATGCAGGGTATCCTCAACGACCAGTATCTGCTCGTTGAGCGCCTGTTTATGCTCCTTTTCGGAATTAATATCGCCTTCGGTGCTTTTTATCTGCTCGTCAAGCTCGCGCTGCCGTCTTTCAAGCTCGCCCAAGTCGTCCTGAGTGGAGCCTATCTGACCTTCGTTCTGCGCCGCCTGTTCGTCGTAAGCCGCTATCGCGTCGGCATGGGAATACAGTACCGAGCTGTCGGCAAAAGCCGAAAGCGCAACGATGAGCGACAAAGCCGCCGCCGCGCACTGTCTGCCCAGCCTGCGTTTATGTGTGATCATTGAAATATTCGCCTCCGTCAGACTTTGAGGTGCTTGCTCGCGCTGATCGAGGTACCGACCGCGCCGATGAACGCACCTGATACAAGATAAGCCACCGTTACCCTCATCGCCATTTTTGAAAACGGATAGAGGTTGTCCACGCCGAGTATCGACCAGAGGCTCATATCATTCTTGAAGATGCTGTAAACGCCTTCGTATGCAAATTTAGTCAGCAGCAGCGCCGCGCCCGCGGCGAAAACTCCGACCACCATGCCTTCGATGAAGAAAGGGATCCTTATGAAAGTATTCGTAGCGCCGACGTACTTCATTATGTTGATCTCTTTTCTTCTTGCGAAAACGCTGGCTCTTGTTGTGTTCGAGATTATTATGAGACAAACGACGATAAGCGCCGCTATTACAGCTGTCATTATTATCGAAAGTATGTTCTTTATGCTTACAAGCACATCGGCGAACTGCGTAGGGCTTTTCACCGAGTCAACGTTGTCAAAGGTACCGATCTGAATTGAGGTATCCGCCATTATGCGAATGTCCTTCACGGTAACGCGGAAGGTATCGGGAAGGGGGTTCTCGTCGGCATAACGGAAAAGATCCTGCTGCTCATCGGACATATCCTCCTTCATGCTCTGCCATGCGTCGTCCTTTGAGTAGAACGTCACGGTAGCTACATTGGGCAGCCCCTTGATCTTGTTTTCAAGCTCGGTGCGCTGTTCCTCCGTTATGTCGTCCTTTATCGTGACGGCAGCCTCGGACTGCTCCTCGATGCCGTCGATTATGCGGTTGAGATTGATAGTAGTCAGTACGCTCATACCGACCATAAGCAGCGATACGAGAATGATGCAGAACGAAGCGAACGACATCATGCGGTTTCTCCAGATGCTTTTCAAGCCCTGACCGACAAGATACGTCGCACTACTTGCCTTCATTGTCCACTGCACCTCCTATAAATTCGTCAAAGGCAATGCTGCCCCTGTTGATATTGATTATCCTTCCGCCGAAATAGCGCACAAGGTCATGCTCGTGAGTTACCATAAGAACGGTTGTTCCGCACTCGTTTATGCGTTTCAGCAGATCGACTATCTCATAGGAGAGCGCGGGGTCGATATTGCCCGTAGGCTCGTCCGCAATAATGAGCTTGGGGTCGTTGACGAGCGCCCTTGCGAGCGCCACGCGCTGCTGCTCGCCGCCCGAAAGCTCGGTGGGGTAGCTCTTCGCCTTGTTCTCCAGCCCCACAAGGCTGATAACGTAAGGCACGCGGCTGCGGATATACTTCGCGGGCGCGTCGATAACGCGCAGCACGAACGCCACGTTTTCATACACCGTCATGGTAGGTATAAGACGGAAATCCTGGAACACGACTCCGATAGTCCTTCTCAGCGCGGGTATCTTGCCGCGCCGCAGCTTCGAAAGGTTGAAGCCGTTGACGAGAACCGTGCCGCTCGTCGCGTTGATCTCCTTCAGGATCAGCTTGATAAGCGTCGATTTGCCCGCTCCCGAAGAGCCGACCACGAACGCGAAGTCGCCGTCCTTGATCTTCAGATTCACCCTGTTCAGAGCGTCAACGCCGCTTGAATAGGTCACTGAAACGTCCTTAAATTCTACCAAGTTAAGTTCACCTCTTAAAAAAGCCACGCAAAAAGCGTGAATATCGGCTGACCGGTCAGGCGCGGCGGGGTACAAAAGCCCCCTCTGCCGTTAGCCGTGAGCGATCAGCCGTTTAGTTCCTTCGGCGCGTCAGAACGTCAGAATTTCGCGGGATTAGCCGCAAGGTACTTTCTGACCATGAGCGCTATCTTAAAAATAATTGCGTGATCGAACTCTCTGAGATCGAGCCCTGTCAGCTTCTTGATCTTTTCAAGGCGGTACACAAGGGTATTTCTGTGTACGAACAGCTTTCTTGACGTTTCGGAAACGTTCAGGTTGTTCTCAAAGAACTTCTGAATGGTAAATAATGTTTCGTGGTCGAGTGATTCGATCGAGCCTTTCTTGAACACCTCGCGCAGGAAGGTCTCGCAGAGGGTCGTCGGCAGGTGGTAGATAAGCCTTGCGATACCGAGATTGTCGTAGGAAACAATGACCTTGTCGGTGTCGAATACCTTGCCTACCTCAAGCGCGGTCTGAGCCTCCTTGAAACTGCGGGAAAGATTTCTCACGCTGTCAACAACGGTACCGATGCCGACATTAACGCGGGTGTAGAACTCGCCGCTAAGAGTATCGGAGATGCTCCTTGCGAGCTTTTCGAGATCCTTGGGGTCGATGCCGGGAGTTACCTCCTTGACAAGCACGATGTCGGTCTCGGTGATATTGAACACGAAGTCCTTGTTCTTGTCGGGGAAAAGGTTCTGTATAACATCGTAAGCGGAAACGTCGTTCGAGGTAACGATCCTGATAAGCAGAACGACTCTCGAAACCTCGGAATTGAAGTGCAGCTCACGCGCCTTGACATGAATATCGCCCGGGAGAACGTTGTCAAGCACGACGTTCTTGATGAAGTTGTTCCTGTCGTACTTTTCGTCGTAGTACTGCTTGATGGAAGCCAGCGAAATAGCGAGAATGCTCGCGTACTTTGCGGCTACCTCGTCCGTACCCTCAACGAACACCGCGTAATCGGGCTTCATGTGAGACCCGAAAGGCTTATAGGTATAACCGTCCCTGACAAAGCTGTCGCGGGATTCGGAAAGATCGAGAGAAACGAACTCGTTCGTGGTGCCGACCTTCGAAAGCTCCGAGCAGGCGATGATGCTCGCAGTCTCGTCGATAACGCCTATCGTGCAGTCAATGGTCTCACGCATCTGGTGGATAACATTCTGAAATAATCTGTTTGACATAATATGTTTCTCCTTTTCAGCATTTTTACGAACCGCGCCGAAAAACGGCGCAGCAGCGGACTTTAAATCGGTATATAAATATTATAACAAAAACAAATGCAAATTTCAAGCCCTGTATAGTAAAAATGTTTAAAAAGTTTTCGGGGGATATATAAGGCTGTCCGCGCCTCCCCTACATATTACAAATTGTAACATATCCGAACGCAATATGTGTTAATATTTTGTAAAAACTCGAAATTTTCATACATTTTTCAGAAATCAAGCACCATTTCAGCAGATAATTTCTGTTCAATAGTTACAAATCGGTTACACCGTGCATATTTGAAATTTTTCATGAATAAATTTTCAGCATACGGGCGGCACGGCATTCCGCCGCAAACCGTCTGTCAGCCGCGCCGCTTTATCAGCCTTATTATATTAAGGTATAGTAAACGACATTTTTAGACATTTATTGTAGGGGCGCACATTGCGCGTCCGTGAATCTGACCCGCTGTCACGATTTTCCGACTGCCCGCCGCGATTTTCGGAACTTTGCGCTTTCTTTGAGAAAATCGCTTTTAATTTTGAACCGCTCAGACCCCGGGAAACCCTTCCTAAGACTTTTGGTTTGCCCTCATTTTGCGGATTGGCGGGTTTTGTGCTGTGCCATAAATTACCTTTGTGAAAATTCTCCCGGAATGCTTGACAGACGAATGAAAATCTGCTAAAATATAATTAGAAAATTTTTCAACAACTGTACATAATATAGCTTCGTACAAGGGCGTGACCTGTTTTCCCGGTCATATATCTGTTGCCCATGCCGCTCCTCAGAAGGAATTTCGGCGCAGCGGCGGGGACATGGCAATGTTTTCACATTTGTCGGTTCGGGGCATTTTTTTGGTCTTGAAATTGTAAATAGTTTATACATTTTAGACGAACCGAGCGGGCAAAGTTTGGCAAATGTGTCTATTGAAAAACATTGTGAAAACAGTTATAATATATATATCGGAAATTTGCGTTAATTATGTTACAGTATGGTGGAATTTTCGAGAAAATAATATGAAAGGTTTGATTTTAATGAAAAAGATAATCTCCGGCATTCTCGCTCTTTCTATGGCGATCTCCGGTTCTGCCGTTATGGCAAGCGCTGCTACCTGGCAGAACGTTAATCAGCAGTCGAGCAACACCAATGATGTTACTCTGAGATGGAATCCCGATGCTTCCGCTGACGGTTACAGAATCTACAAGTGGGATCAGGCTAACAAGAAGTATCAGGGCGTTAAGACCGTAGGCGGCAAGTGGAAGAGCGCTGTTAAGCTCACCGGTCTCTCCTCCGGCACTTCTTACAGATTCGTTGTTAAGTCCTATACCTATGACAAGATCGGTCTCGGCTCCAACAGGATCTTCTGGACTCCCAAGTCTAATGCTATCGTAGTTTCGACCGCTCCCGGCTCGACCTACATCACCAGCAACACCAGATCGTCCACCGACGCTGTTCGCGTATTCTGGAACAAGTACAACTTCAAGAACCTCGTTGACGGCGAGTCCAACAGCAAGTTCGGCGGTATCGCTGTTAAGTGGTTCAACAAGAACTCCCTCAAGTATGAGGACGTTGCTTATGTAAGCGGCGGCAGAACCAACGTTAGACTGAACGGCTGTCTGCCCGGCAAGAAGTACACCTTCAAGGTTGCTCCTTACACCATTAACTGGGTTGCAGGCTCTTCCGTTAAGGTTATGGGTACCGATTCTGCTGAGTACAGCATCAAGACCAAGACCTACTGGGCTAACTAAATCTGAGCTTAATTCAGGAATTACGGCTCCCTCTGTTCGCAGAGGGAGCTTTTTTTCGGCTTTCGGGCAACAGAAAAGGCACACCTTGCGGTGTGCCTTTTGGTGTTTATTCGTCGTCTACCTCCACGCCGAACTCGGCGCAGAGCTGCCGCAGCGCACCTTTGTAGCCGCGTCCGACCGCCCGCACCTTCCATATACCGTCGTGGCGGTATACCTCGCAGGCTGCCATTGATTTTACACGGGTGAACGGCTCAGGCTCATAGTGGATCAAGCGCTCGCCGTCGCTGTAAAAGCCGATGTCAATGCCCTTTATCTTGTCGAGCGTTTGTTCGGGATCGTCGCCGTAGATTGCGTAGACAAACACGATGTTCACGATCTCCTCGTCCACTTTATCAAGATTCAGCGTGAAACGGCAGCTGTTCTCCTTATCGACCATCACGCTGCCGTCGGGCGAAGCGTCCTGCCCGAAGAAAACAAAGTCATGCTCGTTGCGGACTTTGCCTTTTGCCGTCAGCATGAAGGCGTAGCCGTCAAGCTCCAGACCGTTCTCGTCCGCTTCGAATGTCGGCTCGATGATGAACGGCTCCTCCACAAGCGGCTGAACGGATATTCTTTCGCCGCAGACCAGAGACTTTATTCTCGGCTTCATGATCGGCTGCTCTTCGCCCTCCGGCTCGGATTCAGGCTCCTCGTCGGCGGGCTGCTCATCGGTAACGACAGGCGAACCTATTTCTGCCTCGATGAACACCTGCGGCTCGAAGCTCGCAAAGCTCATGTCGCTCCGCTCGCCGAAATCGCAGCTCACGGGCGCGTCGGTGGTCAGCGCGAACGCACGGTTCGCCGCGATAGTCAGCGAACACCACACATAAAGTATGCACGAATGTATGCCGCGCAGCGCCCCCGACGGGTCGCGATCCTGACTGAGATAATTGTAAATAATGTCAATGCAAGGTTTTATTTCCGCAAGCTCGGCGCGCAGCGAGTCAAGGCTCGCGTCAGTCCACTTGTCGCTGCTGACCAGACGTTCGAGCGCGGGAACGTTCCTCACGCCGTCGGGCAGATAGACTGTATTCACATCGGGCAGACTGCATATCGACGGGTAGTGCGTTTCGTCATAGCAGAAACAGCCCCTGCTTTCCACAAGCTGCGCCGCTGCAAGGATAACGTCCGTTGCAAGCTCGGCAGGCTTTTTGCCGTCAACGCCGCAAAGCTCGCCTATCAGCCAAACAAAACTGCGAAACGCCGTCAGGTATTCGGCTTCGCGGATATAGCAATGCTTTATCTCCTGCTCGCGGTCAAAGCACGGGTCATAGACCTCGCTGTTCACGGCAAAAAGCCCCGCGTACTGCCAGGCTGTCTCCGAGTAGCCGAAGGGCGGTACGCTGACATTCTCAATGGCTCGCAGCGCGTACTCTATCGAATCGCGCAGCTGTATTCCCATGCGCAGCCAGCTGTCAAAGCCTTCCTCCGCCGAGCGCGTTTCAAGATAGTGCGCGGCTGTCCGCTCGTTGGTCGGTTCGGCGCGGCGCAGTGCGGCATTCAGCTTGAAAAAGCACCGCATATATGTATCGTTGCAGGCAATGTCCTTGTCGGTAACGCTCATAAGCAGCTCGACCAGCTTATTTTCATGCTCCAAAAGTTCTTTTTCGGCACCGAAAACCACCTGCATCGGGTAAACGCCGTTCTGCGTGATTATCTCCGCACGAAATATCGCGTTCGCGCCGCTGTTTTCGCCTGCGCCAATGCCCTTGTATTCCTGGAGCTGCACAAAAACAGCCACTTCGGAGGTATGCTTCAGCACAAAGCGCCTTTCGGGACTGCCGCCGCCAAAGGAATTAAGTCCCAGCTTTCTTATCCGCATTTTGTTGCAGTATTCGCGCAGATCGCCCGTGCAGATAGGTCCCTGCGACGACATACACGAATAGCTCTCGTCAGCGCCGTAGTAGCTGCTGATGTCGCTGCCCTCGCCGCCGTTAAGTATCAGCAGGCAGCGGTGTCCCTTGATCACTTCGGGGTCGATAGACCACACATAGCCACGCGGAACCGTAACCGCCCAGTCGTTCGACACGACCACCCTTGAAGGCGCTCCCGCTGTCGATTTGTCCTCTGCGGCAGCCTGCTCCGTGCGCTCCTTCAGCAGCTCTTCGAGCTTGTTCATATCCACATCGCCGAACTCGGGCTTAACGCCGTCGTCAAACTCTATCGTGCGCATCATATCGAGAACGGTGCCGACCGCAGAGGTCGCCTCCTCCGAGCTGCCGACATACGAGGTCAGCACGGTAGTCACCGAATCACCCGATATTACATAACCGTTAATATAATAAGTAGCCGCCGTAATGCCCGAAATATCGCCGAAGCGGAACACATACAGCTCGACCGCCAGCCCTATCTCGCGGCGCTTTTCGGCATCGCGGTAAAGATCGTAAACCACGCCTTTGCCTTCCAGCAGCTTTTCAAGCCCCTTTTCGGCGGCGTTTTCGACCTTTTCGCCGATGAACGTAATGCCGAGAGTTTTCCCCGCCGCAGCGCCCGAGCAATTGACAAATTCGAGTATTGGCGACATATAGTCGCTCTCGGCTCGCCAGCGGCTCTCGTCGGGAACAGAAATCGTCCAGTCGGGCGAGGGGCGAACCCTTCCCGCGCCGCGCATCACGCCGAAGCCCTCCGTAAACGTGCCTTCCGCCTCGTCGGTCAGCCGCTGCGCGGTGCCGCCCGCAACGCCCACGACCTCAAAATCCCTGCCGATAACGCTGCTGCCGATATTCATGACCTTGCGGCAGAGTATCAGCTTTTTGAGCGACGGCATTTCAAGCGACGCGGCAAGCATGGTATGGCAGGTGTAAGGCAGGCGCAGAGTATCGGGTCTCGCAGTGCTTATCTTATCCACGCGGAATATCTCGGGCAGGCTGTCGATGAACATTCTCAGGCTCTTGTTATCCCATTCGCAGTCGGCACCGTCGCAGAGCGCGGTAAGCGTGCCGCCCTCAAAGACCGCCACGCGCACGTTCCACGAGAACAGCTCGTAAAACTCCAAAGTGCCGTTGCGGTAGATGCAATGCTCGTGAGTAGCGCCCGCAGGAACTGCCTGCCGCGCCGACATCTGATCGACAACAGGCACGCTCCATTCGTCGATTATATCCGAAGCCTCGATAATGTCGGTATCGGTAAGCAGCATCAGCAGGACGTTCTCGGACGGAGCCTTAAACTCGCGCTCGGTGTCCATTTCGATAATGCGCTTTGTCGGGCGGGCGTTGGCAACGTTGTCGGGAGCCACCGTGCCGAAAAAGGCGCGGTAGATAAGCGCCCGCAGCCGCTCGTCGATGTACGCGGGATTGGTGACAGTCAGCACCAGCGTTGAATTTTCGGGGTCAAAGCCGCATTCAAAGCCGTTTTTCGGTCTGCTGTGAAGGGTCAGCCCCTTTCTGAGTTTATATATAAGTGCCGAGTCGATAGTCACCCGTCGGAATACCTCGATAGTCGGCGCGAAGTCAAGGTCTTCGGTGCTGTCAGCGTCGGGAACAATGACAGTCGGCATTGCGGGCGGGGGTGCGGCTTCGGGGAGCTTCGTCTCGACAAGTGCTTTGACAGCCTCCTGCTTTTTGAGTTCCTCCTGCTGTTTAAGCTCCTCCTGTCTCCTGCGTTCTTCCTCCTCCTGCCGTTTTAGCTCCTCTTGTCTTCTAAGCTCCTCCTGCTTCCTAAGCTCTTCCTGTCTCTTCCGCTCCTCTTCGGCGGCGATAGCCTGTTTTTCCTCCTCCGCGAGGGGTCTGAGCAGCACAGCGCAGTTTTCCGCGCCGAGATTTTCGGCAGCTTCAAGCAGCTCGATACAATTATCGGGCTTGCCCGCTTTAAGCAGACCGCGCAGCATAACGCCGTTATCATCGTCGTTTATCATAAGAGCCGCCGCTGCGTGAAGATTCTCGCTCAGATAATCCTCCGCCGCCTTGCTGCCGTGAACGACATACAGATAAACGGCTAAGGGCATCTTGTGTTCCTCGCGCCCGATAGCGGCAAAAAGCTCGTCCGCCTTGTCAGTTCTGAGCGCCCCGAAAAATTCAACGCACTTTGAAGCGTCGGACATCGCCCAGTCGGAAATATATGGCAGCGTAACATGACGATCACCATTGCAAAGCTCGAAAGCGTTTCGGCATGACATAAAAGCCGAAGGCTCTACCTTATTAATGCCCTCATGCAGACGGCACTTTTTCATCCGGAAGCAGCTCCAGAACGTATCACGGCGCACTTCCTCCACGCTGTTCGGGATCTCGGCAAATTCAAGGCTGTCGCACCCCAAAAAAGCGCCTTCGCAGAGTGTAATGACCGAATCGGGCAGCGTGATCCTTTTTATTTTCGAATTGGAAAAAGCGCCTTCGCCGATGTAGTAGATGCCCTTGGGTATCAAGACTTCCTCTACGGGACATTCATAAAAAGCGCGTTTACCGATACGCTTGACCCCGGCAGGCACGTTCAGCGACTTTACTGCGCCGCCGTCCGCTACATAGCTGTCAAGCAATTCTCCTTTTATAACAAAGCCCATTAAAATAAGCCCCCGATCTGCATTTTCACGATTGGCACGCCGCGTTTATCCGTAAAAGTGCACAGCCTGCCATATTAAATTATATCATATTTAAATAGAATTTGTCAAGTATATATGAACATAAACTGTATGAAACAGTAATTATATTTTGTAAAATTTTCGTGCTTTGCGGCTGACTGTGTGCGAATAAACGCAAAACGAGGGCAAACCAAAAGTCTTAGGAAGGGGTTGACACGAACAGGTTCATGCAGGGGAAACTAAGCGTTTCAAATATCATGAGCAATAGCAAAAATCAAATCGGTACAAAATTAAAATCGGCAATTTAGAGAAATTCCGGCAAAAACAAGTAAGCTTGATAAATCAGCAGAACGTGACGTAAACAGAGAAATTGCCGATTTTCGCAAAGAATCTGCACAAATTGCAAAAAAGCACTCATTTGTAGTACAAACGAGTGCTTCTGATAAATTATACAATTTTGAATATTGTAAGGGGACTTGCTCCAGATGCCGGATCCGGTTTATATCCTCAGTTTGCGTGTGTCTTCGGCTTTGCGATTAACTAAGCTCATATATTATTAAGCAGCTTTTCGGCAGACGCGAGCTTGACCGCCGTTACAAATACTTCCATCGCCTTGATAAGCTCATCAATAGGCGGGAATGTCGGCGCAATACGGATATTCCTGTCAGCCGGGTCATTCTTATAAGGATAGGTAGCTCCCGCACCCGTGAGCGTTACGCCCGCCTCCTTGCAGAGCGCCACGATACGCTTTGCGCAGCCGTCAAGCGCGTCAAAGCTGATAAAGTAACCGCCGTTAGGCTTGACCCACGAGCCAAGCCCCGTGCCGCCAAGCTCCTTCTCAAGCAGATCAAGCACGGCATTGAAACGCGGCTCAAGGATAGCGCGGTGCTTCTGCATATGAGCCAACACGTTGTCAAAATTCCCGTCAAAGAAACGAACGTGCCGCAGCATATTCACCTTGTCATGACCGATAGTCTGAATGGTCATGGTCTTCTTTATCCATTTGAGGTTAGCCTCCGACGCGCCGAGAACCGCCACGCCGCTGCCCGGGAACGTCACCTTCGAAGTAGACGCGAACTGATAAGCCATGTCGTCGTTGCCGTTCTTTTTCAGCTCCTCAAAGAGATTGAGCAGCTTGTCGGGAGTATCGGTGAGGTGGTGAATGCAGTAGGCGTTGTCCCAGAAAATGCGGAAATCCTTCGCGGCGGGCTTCAGGGCAGCCATACGCCTTACGGTCTCGTCGGAGTAGGTAATGCCCGTCGGGTTGGCGTACATCGGCACGCACCAAATGCCCTTTATGCTCTCGTCGCTGCTGACGAGCTTTTCCACAACGTCCATATCGGGACCCTCGGCGGTCATGGGAACGTTTATCATCTCGATACCGAAAAGCTCGGTGATCGCAAAATGTCTGTCATAGCCGGGAACGGGGCAGAGCCATTTCAGCTTGCCCTGATCCTTCCAGGGAGTAAGACCCTCGCCCGCGCCGAAATTGTAGCAGCGGGAAACGCAGTCGAACATTATGTTAAGGCTGGAATTGCCGAAAACAATGACATTTTCCTCGGGAACGCCGAGCATGGGCGCAAAGAGCTTCTTCGCATCGGGCGTACCGTCGAGCATACCGTAGTTAAAATAATCGTCCGAGATGTCCGCCGCGTCCTCAGCGGTAAGGCTGTTCAGCATGGGCTTTGAAAGCGCCAACTGCTCCGAGCCGGGCTTGCCCCTCGCCATATTGAGCTTCAACCCCAGCGACTTGTATTCATCATACTGCTTCTGAGCCGCCTCTTTAAATTCGGCGAGCTGCTGCTTGTTCATTTCAACGGGTCTCATACAAGATTCCTCCCACAAATTTATTACAATTATATTATATACCCCCGCCGCAAATTTTGCAAGTATTTTTTTAAAACTTGCAAAAAAATCATGATAATACACATAGAACAGTATTTAAGCTCCGAAAAATCGTTTATTTAGACCAACGAATATGCAAAAAACAAGCGTTCCCCCTGCACGGAGGAACGCCCGGTTTACGACTGGTGTTTTTTGTTAAGATACTTGATATAAAACGTATGAATAATTATGGTCAGGAATATCAGGAAAAAGCCGAAAATCAGTATCAATGTTTCAGTGTTTATCACGCTGGACAGAACATAATGACAAACGTTTGTGACAGTTTTGTAAACATTGTCGCTGCGCATGAAGAAATTGTCAAAATAGTTGATCTTATCAAGGTACAAAGCCGGCGCAAGGATAATAGCCGACGAAATAACAAGAGTTATTCCGAACCAGTAAGGCAGATCGCGGGGGTGCTTGCGGTCAACAATTATCATCGCCGCGACAAATAACACCAGCAATATGCCCGAAACGATAAGCCTGAGCTGCACATTTGCGGCGTAATCGCGGATACCGTTCACATAACTGGACTGCGCGAGCTTATAAAGCAGCGCCACATCGAGCTGACCTTTTATCTGCGACTCAATGGTCTGATGCGTGTTTTGGATAAGAGCGTAGTAATTCTTGTCCTTGGGGATATTATTGTAATCGGAATACTGCTCGATATATGCGTCAACGTAGTTCTCGACCTTTGAAAAATCGTAGGTCACGGTAGGCTCGGTCGCCGTTTCATCGACCAGGTAGATCAGCGAATCGACGGTCAGCCAGTAGGAAGCCTCAAAAAGCTCTTCCTGGTTGAGCGGTGCCGTGAAAACCTCGGCAGGAATACCGGTAGGTCCCGAAAAGCCCTGAAAATACTCCACAAGATCATTGTAGATTATCTCGTCAACGCGCCCTTTGAGCATTGACTCGTAATAAATTTGCGGCTGAAACACCACAAAATGCGTATATGCCGAAACCTCAAAAACCAGCAGGGAGATTATGGAAAGGATCGTCAAGACCAGCATTGCCGAGTAGTGATACAATCTTTTCACTCGGACACCTCAACTTTCTTCCATTCCCTTTTCGTCAGCTTACAGATAACGGCAAGTCGGTAATCGCTCATGCCGAGCCTGCCCTGATTCCAGCAGGTATACATTGTAAGTCTGTCGTCGGCGGTGGGGCGCACCCACTGATAATCGGTATATTTGAATACCTCGATCTGCGAAACGATGTAGGTCTGTTTTACATAATCGGTATCAATTACCACTTCGTCGCCGATCTTGCAGTTAGGAAGGTTCAAAAAGAAGGTATGGTTATGTGCGGCAAGGACGACATTCCCGACGTGACCGATAAACACTGAGCCGTTGAACCAGCCCACGCCCTGCTTGAGAACGTCCTCGCTGTCGCCGCTGTAAATAGGCAGATCGTTCATACCCGCCGCACTGCAGCTAACCGTGCCGTAGAAATCGCCGTAATAGGGATAAATTATCGCGTGTTCCTCGCCGGTAGTTTCGTCTTTATATTTTTTGATCTGCAAAGGAGCGTCATCATCGCGGTACTTATTCAAAGTACGGACACTCTCCGCCTCGCGCTGCTCGCTGTTCGTAGGGTCGAACATCATATCGGCGTAAGGCTTGGCTTTATTGTATTTGTTAGTCATCGCAATTATCACAATACAAACACATATCGCCAATATCAAAAAAGGTGTGAGGACGAACGTAACCACCCTCAACACCCTATTTGACGAAGAATGTTTATGTTGATGACGAGTATCCCTCTCCGCTTTAAAAGCGGCTCTTGAATTGCTCATTAACAACTTTCCTCTAAAAAATTCTTTTTAAAAATGCTTAAAAACCAAATCTTAAGCTCTGTTCTTTCTTGCTACGATAACAGCGCCAACACAGGCAAGTCCGAGAGCGATGCTTGCGAAAGCAGCAGCGCCGGTAGAACCGGTCTCGGGAAGCTCGCCGCCGGTAGCAGCTACAACGGAACCACTCTGAATCTGAGTATTGTTGGTAGTGGTAGTAGTAGAGCTGGATACGGGAGTATCAGCGATCCTATGTCTCATAGAAGCATACATCAGCGGATAACCGTCAGCATCCAAATCAAAAGAAACAAGTACGCGGTGAGCGTTAGTTACGTTGATGATAGCAGCAGAGATAGCATCCTTCTCGTCTCTGTTAAGAGCAGTATAAAGTCTTCCTCTGTCGCTCTCTTCAAGACCGCCCGCAGTAGCAGCAGGTCCAAAAATCTCATGAACGTGTTCGTCAATAATTTCTTCCTTTATAGCGTAGATAGTAGCAATGAAAGCTGCATAGTCATCGCTTGTGAAGTTTTCCTCGTTAAGAATGAGGAAGTTGGAAAGGTTCTGGATATTGAGAGAGTTAATGCCGGCATTATAAGCAGCATTTACAACGTCGAAAACGGTAGCGTTGGCAGGAACGTTTGCAGGAGCAAACTCGGTAGACTCCCAGAACTTAGTGCTGTAATCCCAGTAAGACCAGCTGTAAGTTTTGCCATAATATTTGCCGTAAGCAGCGCTGCCATAACCGAAGTCAGCGTCAGCTGCGGTATACTCGTCCTCATCGCTTTCCTCAGCATCAGCGAAAGTATCCTTGTCATCGTCCTCAGTATCGGCAGCGAAATCAGCAGCAGAAGCCTGAGCATCAGCTACGGAATCAGTCTCAACCTTAACGCTGCTCTGAGCATCAGGAAGAGAAAACTCTTCGTCGTCTTCGGTCTCGCCTGTCAGATCAGCATCGTCGAAGGTATCATCATCTTCAAAATCTTCGTAATCAAGGCTGAACGCATCTTCATCAAAATCCGCGTCGTCTTCATCAGCGGCAAACGCAGTAGCAGACATAGAAGCCAATATCGCAGCGGCAATAGCGCCTGTCGATAAAACCTTTAAGAATTTCATAGTATTTTCCTCCCAAAAAGAATTTTGTTGGTGTAACCATTTTACCACATTTTCATCAGAATTGCAACCGTTTTATCATAATTCATCAAATATTTTGTAGAGATGAATAATACAGCAATTCTAAATATCTCCAAGATTGTGCAGTCTGCACAAAATGGCACACTCTATTTAAACATCTATGTGATTTAGACGGCAATTCACATTGACGTTCAAAAGCACATTAAACGCGAGCCGATCTGTAAGCCGAGTTCTGTCAAGTGCGGCAATCTATCTTGGCTCCGCGTCGCCGCGAAGCTCCAGCCGCCTACAACAAACAGCCTGACGAGCAGCCATTGACTGTTATGCTGCCATTGGCGTTGCATCGGGTAAGGTTTACATGGCAGTGATCTCACGATCACTCCGGTGAGCTCTTACCTCGCCTTTCCACCCTTACCGTTTTCACGGCGGTATATTTCTGTTGCACTGGCTCGGAGGTCGCCCTCGGTTGACGTTATCAACTACCCTGCTCTGCGATGCTCGGACTTTCCTCAGCGCAAATAATATAATACGCCGCTGCCGCACGATCGCCTCGCTGTATTGTATTATATCACAAGGCTATCACTTTGTCAAGCATTGAGGTACAAATTAGGCATTTTCAACAAAATAAGCCCCGTTTTCTCCAAGCGAATCTAACCCGCGGCGGCGAAATACCGCCTCATACCGCAATTTTTGCCGCTTTTATGTAATCGGCGAATTGCTTTCGTGAATATTTTGTGGATAGTTCCGCGCCGCTTTTTGTCGGCTGTACTATTAATAATTACATCTCAGAGCCACCCGCGTTTATGATCTCCGCAATTTTCGCGACGGATTCGCGCCCCTCCTTCATCGGGTAGCAGACCCAGACGTGGCTCATGCCTTCGCCGACGATAACGCTGTGTTCCCTGCCCTCCGCCGTCAGCCGCTCCGAGAGCGCCATTACGTCGGGGTAGAACAGCTCGTGCGTACCAACGAACATCGTAAGGTTTTTCACGCACGAAAAATCGCCGAATATCGGGCTTACGCGGGGGTCGTGTATGTCAAGGCTGCCCGCCCAGAGCTTCCCCATGCGGCGCAGCCCGTAGGAGCCAAGTACAGCATCACGCGGCTCGTAATCGGCTATCTGCGGATTTTCAAGCGACACGTCGAGCCAGGGCGACAACGTTATCAGCATCGGCGGAGCTTCCTCACCCATTACCTGCGCCAGCCCTATCGCCAGCCCGCCGCCTGCGGAATCGCCCATAAGCACATCGGGTCTCTGCCATGCCAAAAAGCCCGGCAGAACCTCATAGGCGGTGCTGCAAGTCCGAAGCGGCGCACGCGGGTAAAGCGGCACGGTTATCTCGGCGTTGCAGAGGTCGCCCAGCCGCAGCAGCATTTCCCAGTGAAAGATATTTGGCGGCGCGAAATACGAACCGCCGTGCAGGTAGACGATGTTCACGCCCTCGCCGGGCTGACCTTCCTTCGGTGCTATCGTGAAATACTGCATACCGTCCGCCTCGTTCTCGGTAATGCGCCCGGAAAGCCTTGCGGCGCGGGGCAGGACGTACTTCACCCGTGCGGCACGCGCCATTTGTGAGATATATGCCGAGCAAGCCTCCGGCTCGATAAACTTTTTCCGCGACGCTCTGAAACGCAGTATCGGCTCGGCAGCGCCCGCAAGCAGCGATCTTTCAGGCATCGGCGCATCTCTCCCTTCCGTCGTGATTTTTCTTTATTATTGTAGCACATTCCGGGCGTTTTGTCAAATGGTATTTCGTGGCTGACCGCAGTTTGCACCAAATCCATGACCCCGCAAAATGAGTGCAAATTGATCCCCGCGCTTTTTTCAAAAAAGGTCTTGACAAGCGGCTTTATTTATGGTATGATATTCCTGTCGGAGCTGATCGGCTTTGGTCGTTATCTACAAATTATTCTACCAAATATTTCAGTTCTTTATCATAAAACTATCACATTGCACATTTATAATATATATCAAGAGAAGCGAAGACATAAAAAAGCTGAATGACGGTCAGCGGTTCGCATACTTGGGAGCCTCATCACCTCCTTTAAACTGAACCACATATTATTTTTCTCCATCATATTTACTGTAAAGCAGAACGCACGGCGATAATACGCCGTGCGTTTTGTTTTAATCAACAATTTTTAATGCGCAGACCGCGTTATATTGGCGTTATTCGCTCTTGACACCCGATTGTAATTACTGTATAATTATATGTATGCGACATTATTTTTGTGAAAGGTGGAGTTTTGTGAGCTTTCGCACAAGGGCTTTTTCTGCCGCTGCTGCGGCGCTTATGCTTTCGTCCTGCGGCGCGGAGGATACCGCTCCCGCCGCGACTGCCGCCGCAACAGTCACGCTGCCGCCCGCTTCGTCGGGGGCGGTCTCTATGCTTGACGACAGGGAGACCGACGAACCCGCTCCCGCGCAGGAATCAGCGTCTGCCGAAAAGCCCGCCGGAGTATGCCCCGAATATTATAACGTCGTGCCCGAAAAGCTGTTCTACGACACCGCGCCTATCGTGCAGGCTTACAAAACGGGCAAGCGCGGCGGGCTTGACGAGATGCAGAACGAGATACTTGACAAGGCTGCCGAAATACTTAGCTGGGTCGTAAACGACTATATGACCGACTACGAGAAGGAGCTTGCCGTTCATGATTACATCGTCACGAACTGCACCTACGACGAAGGCTCGCGGGCGGTCATACCCAAGCCCTCCGAAAACTGCGACAACCCCTACGGCGCTCTGATAGGCGGCTCGGCAATATGCACAGGCTACTCGACGGCTTTCCGTATGCTTATGGAAATGCTTGACATTCCCTGCGAGACCGTTTACTACCGCGAGCCTGACCGCTCCGAACACGCCTGGAACATCGTCACTATCGACGGCGCGAAATACTACGTTGACGTTACCTGGGACGACCCGGTTCCCGACAAGTCCAAACGGCTTACCTATCACAGGTATTTCAACGTCAGCCGCCGCGATATGGAGCGCGTCCACACTTTTCCCGAGACCGCGCCCGACACGCCCGTGCTGAAAGATACCTACGCTTCGCACAATATTTCGCCCCAGCCCGCCGATGAGGAGGCTCTGCGTGCGCTTGCCGACAAAGCTATTGAGGAAGGGGTCAATTCGATATACTTTATCCCCGCCGAAGGCAGTCTGTGGAGCAGCGGTTTTTCGCCCGAAGGCGACGCATTCAAGATAAGCGATTCCGACCTGAGAAAGTCGGTGGACAGAGTTATGAGCAAAGCGGGCTGCAAATTCACAAAAGCGTTCTATGCCGATTCCGACAAGGGCGAGGTGCTGTGTTTGATGATATTCAAAGAGTTCCGCGACGATGAGCAAGGATAAGCAAGGATAAGCAAGCCCACGACCACGCAAAGCAAAGGCATATCAAAAGTCTTAGGAAGGGATTGGCACGAACAAGTTCGTGCAGGGGACAGCCCTTCTTCAGAAGAGTTTCCCCCGCAAAAGCCGGCGATGTCAGCAAGTTTACGGTAAGGAGAAGCCGTTAAGTCCAAAATTAAAACAGGCAATTTAAAGCAAATCTAACAAAGCGGGACAGGCACATTCTTCCCGACAAGGCAGGACTTGCGGCGCAACAGGCGGGGGCAAGCCCACGCCCTACAAGCATTGGGATAGTCCGAGTTTGTGCAAACCGACAGCATTGCTCATTATAAAGTATAGGAGATTATTTTACCGATGAGATTCAGACCATGTATCGACATACATAACGGCAAAGTAAAGCAGATCGTCGGCGCGTCGCTCAATGACAGCGGCTCGCAGGCGGTCGATAACTTCGTTTCGGAGCGCAATGCCGACTGGTACGCCGATCTTTACAAGGAACACGGACTGTTCGGCGGTCATGTCATTATCCTCAACCCGAAGGGCAGCGAGCATTACGCCGCCGATTTAGCGCAGGCGCGTTTGGCTCTGGGCGCTTTTGAGGGAGGCTTGCAGATAGGCGGCGGCATTACCGACGAGAACGCGGCGGATTTCCTCGACATGGGGGCTTCGCACGTTATCGTCACAAGCTACGTTTTCCGTAACAGCGCTATCGACTTTGACCGCCTGAAAAAGCTCGTTTCGGCAGTCGGGAAAGAACGGCTGGTGCTTGACCTTTCGTGCAAAAAGCGCGGCGACGATTACTACATCGTCACTGACCGCTGGCAGAACTTCACCGATGTAAAGCTATGCGCCGGGACAATGGAAATGCTTGCCGGATACTGCGCGGAATTTCTCGTTCACGCGGCTGACGCGGAGGGCAAGCAGAAAGGCATAGAGTACGGCGCGGCAAAGCTGCTTAAAGAAAGCCCTATCCCCTGCACCTACGCGGGGGGGATAGCATCATTTGACGATGTGGCACTTTTGGAAGAGATAGGCGGCGGCAAAATCGACTTCACGATAGGCAGCGCCCTCGACCTTTTCGGCGGCAATCTGTCTTTTGATAAAGCCGCTCTCTACAAATAAAAAGTTAATAGTTAATAGTGAATAGTGAATAGTGAATAGTTAATGTATCGCCTTGCGGCGATGTTGCGCGGCGAACGTGCCGCGCATTGACTCGCTTCGCTCGTCATTTCTATACACAAATGAGCAGCAAATATTTTTTGCGGAGCGCAGCTTCCGCATAATTGCGCCGCAGGCGCTCCTTAACTATTCACTATTCACTATACACTATTCACTTTAAATAGCATTTTTCCCCGTGCGGGAGCATATATTGGAAATTGACCACCGCTTTTGCGGGTACTAATTATAATTATAATAGGGAGTTTACAAAGTATGACAAGAAAAAAGATCGCGGTAATCTTCGGCGGCAAGTCGAGCGAGCATGATATTTCGAACGTTTCCGCGCTGCACGTTATCAAAAGCATTCCGAAGGAAGATTACGAGGTAGTCTGCATCGGTATAACAAAGCGCGGACACTGGGTGCGCTTTATCGGCGACATTGAGGACATTCCCTCCGGCAAGTGGGAACAGCACCCCGACAACATCACCTGCGTTTTAAGCCCCGACCCGCTCCACAAGGGCTTTATCGCTCTCGAAAAGGACGGCTCGTATTCGAACCTGCGCGTTGACTGCATCTTCCCCGTGCTGCACGGCAAGAACGGCGAGGACGGCACCATTCAGGGGCTTTTCGCCATGAGCGAGGTGCCTTTTGTCGGCTGCGACATGATCTCCTCCGCGAACTGCATGGACAAGGAAATGACCCATATCGTCCTTGAATCGGCGGGGATAAAGATGACGAAATACGTCCCCATGCGCATTTCCGATATGGACAGGATAGACGAGATAATCGCCGAAGCCGAAAGCAAGCTGAAATACCCGATGTTCGTAAAGCCCTGCTGCGCGGGTTCGTCGGTGGGCGTTTCGAGGGTAAACAACGCCGCCGAGATGAAAAGCGGCATAATGCTGGCGTTCCTCTCAGACCGCAAGCTGCTTATCGAGGAAGGCGTTATAGGCATGGAATGCGAGTGCGCTGTCATGGGCAACAACAAGCCATTTGCTTCGGCGGTCGGCGAGATAAGAAGCGCCAATGTCGGTTTTTACGATTTCGATTCGAAATACAATGACGAGACCTCCGAGACCGTTATCCCCGCGCCGATAAGCGAGACCGCAAGCGAGCGAATCCGCGAAACGGCGCTGAAAGCCTACAAAGCTATCGGCTGCACGGGGCTTTCGAGAGTGGATTTCTTCCTCTGCGAGGGCGACGTTCCTGTATTAAACGAGATAAACACTCTGCCGGGTCACACAAAGATAAGTATGTACCCGAAACTTATGGAATACGCAGGGCTTACCCCCGAACAGCAGGAGGACAGACTTATCAAGCTCGCGTTCGGCGAGGAGATCTGAAAAAAGTTAATAGTGAATAGTTAATAGTTAATAGTTAAGGTGCGCCTGCGGCGCGTATTATGCGGAGGCTTCGCCCCGCACTGATATTTTTTAAAATTAACAGACAACTTTTTGCGGAGCCTGCACGAACGCAGTTCGTGCCTGCTTCCGCATAATATCGTCCGCGAAGCGGACACCTTAACTATTCACTATTAACTTCTTCACTAATTATTCGTTTTTGGGAGACTTACTAAGATGATCGACACACTTTACGGCAGCATTTCCGACGGAGCTATCGGCGTTTTCGATTCGGGCGTGGGCGGGCTTACCTGCGTTAAGGAGCTTATACGGCTCATGCCGAACGAGGATATTATCTACCTGGGCGACACCGCCCGCGTTCCCTACGGTACTCGCAGCCGCGCTACTATCGCACGCTACGCCCGTCAGGACATTGCCTTTATGGAAAAGCATAACGTCAAGCTGCTGCTTGTCGCCTGCGGCACGGTGTCCTCCGTAATGGCGAGCGAGCCTATTTTCGAAGGTACTAATATCACCTGTTACAGCGGCGTTATTATCCCCGCCGCCGACGCAGCCTGCGAAGCTACCCGCAACAAGAAGATCGGCGTTATCGCCACGCCCGCGACTATCCGCTCGGGCTGCTATGAGTACGAAATTAACCGCCAGCGCCCCGACATCAGCGTTTACAGCAAGGCGTGTCCCCTGCTTGTGCCGCTTGCCGAAAACGGCTACACCGCGCCCGGCTGCCAGCCCGCCGAGTTCTTCGTGCGTGAGTACCTCTCCCCGCTTAAAGAACAGGGCGTTGACACGCTCATAATGGGCTGCACCCACTACCCGCTCTTCGAGGACGTAATGCGCGAATTTATGGGCGAGGGCGTAACGCTCATCTCTTCAAGCGGCGTGACGGCGCAGCAGACCTACGACGCGCTTAAAGCTCAGAAGGCGCTCAAACCCGCTTCTCACAAGGCGAAAATAGAGCTTTTCTGTACCGACAGCGTTCAGCTTTTCAAGGAAAACGTGACGCGGTTCGTCGGCGGAGACATCGACTGCGAAATATCGCAGTGCAGCCTGTCATGAGCGGCGCGGAAAAAAGGGCGGAGCTGACCGTCGTTTCTGTAATCGACGGCGAGGAAAGCACCCGTCGGCTCGAATGCACTTATATCATTAGGGAGAGCGGCTTTGTTATCCGCTATGCCGAACCGGACGGCGATGAAAATTGTGTGCGCTTTACGGAAAACGGCTTTAACGGAGGCTCACGCGCCGAGATAGAGCGCTCGGGGGCAAGCTCGGGGCTTATGGTCATAGAAACGGGCAGGACGACCCCCTGCTGTATGCACACGCCGCAGGGCAGGCTTGACCTCGCTGTGCGCGGCAATGGCGTTATGATGAAGTTCTCCGATGACGCGGCGGCGGCAGAGATAGCCTATACCGTTCTGCTCGGCGGCGGTCGCTCGGAACTGAGCTATCGGTTCGGGGTCAGGGTCATAGACGATTAACTAACGGTGCGTTTTCGGACGCGCCGTTTTTTTGCTTCGGGCTGCGCGGCAAACCTCGCGTACCGTTTTTCCTAATACAAAAAGGCAGCCACCTGTCATGACCGCCCTTTTTATACCAATATTACAATATTACTTCAAACCTCGCGGCTGTAAACGCTTCAAAGTATCAGCTTGATTTTGCAATAGCTTCAAATTCCTCAACGCTCATATTTTCTTTGCTTGCCGCAGCTTCCGCAGACATTTTGCCCTCTTTTACAAGCTCTATAAGAAGCTCCAGTCTGCCTTCGCGGATCCCTTCCTGCCTGCCTTCGCGGATCCCTTCCTGTCTGCCTTCGCGGATCCCTTCCTGTCTGCCTTCGCGGATCCCCTGCTCAAAGCCCTTTTTCATTCCTCTGTTTTCAATTATATCCAATGCTTCACACATAGTAGTCACCTAAGCATTTTACCGTTTGGGAAGATCAGCTTAATTTTGCAATAGCTTTAAATTCCTCAACGCTCATATTTTCTTTGCTTGCCGCAGCTTCCGCAGACATTTTGCCCTCTTTTACAAGCTCTATAAGAAGCTCCAGCCTGCCTTCGCGGATCCCTTCCTGTCTGCCTTCGCGGATCCCTTCCTGTCTGCCTTCGCGGATCCCTTCCTGCCTGCCTTCGCGGATCCCTTCCTGTCTGCCTTCGCGGATTCCCTGCTCAAAGCCCTTTTTCATTCCTCTGTTTTCAATTATATCCAATGCTTCACACATAGTAGTCACCCTTTCATCAGATACCAGATGCTGTACTTCTTCAAATCGGCTGTCACCCGTAAACGCACTCATAGCATGAAACACCGCCTGAACATGATTAATCGTCTGCGGGGCAGGCTTATATTCACCGCTCACCCTCGTTTGTACAAAATATTCGGCTACTATCCTGAAATCACTTGTGAACAGATCAAGCTGCTCCTCCGATAAACGGGATATTTCAAACAGGTTCATTTTATAATCCGAAACGAACGGCTCGAACACCTTCGGAATATCGATCACGCCGCACAGATTTTTGGGATAATTCCATTTCTCTTTCCCGAAATAAAGTACCAGCGTAACGACCGGATAAACGACGGAATCATTGCCTTTATCCGAATACTGCTTCCTGTATTCTCCGCCGTCGTATGAAAGCACCCTCAAAGGCATATATTTATCTGCCGTTGTCTGATTCTCAAAGCCTACAAAGGCTATCCGTATATTCTGCTTCTTCCAGTATTTTGCAACATCTCTGTCAAGACCCCTGACCCTTCCGTCAGCTTTATACGCTGACAACGAAAAAGCAGTCTCAAGCTCGTCCGGGTCGATGACCCGCTCTCCGCCGAAAAGCAATACATTGACTATGTCAGCAAAAACATCATCATATTCTTCCAGAACCTTTTCCGCAATATCCTTTTCACCCATAGCTCGATCCCCTGAATTTTACTTTTATATAATTTTATCATATTTTCGAACATTTGTCAAGCACATGAGACTTGACAAATGTGTGATATTTTGCTATAATTTATATTAACGACTGTATATTATCGGTCATTTTAACAAAGAAAGCGTGATGAAAAATGTACGACATAGTTATCATCGGCGCAGGGATAACCGGAACGATGCTCGCAAGAGAGCTTTCCCGCTACGACCTTAAACTCGCGCTGATCGACAAGGAAAACGACATCGCCGACGGCGCTACTATGGCTAATTCCGCGATAGTCCACACTGGCTATGACCCCGAACCCGGCACCATGAAAGCCCGCATGAATCCCGAAGGCTGCCGCCTTTACGAAGCGCTCTGCCGCGAACTGGGCTGCAAATACGCCGTCGTCGGGGCGCTCATTGCCGCCTGCGGTGCGGACGAGGAGAATCACCTTGACATATTGGCGGGACGCGCCGACGAACGCGGCATTCCCTACAAAGTTCTTGACAGTAAAGCCGCTCACGAAGCCGAACCGAACCTCTCCGACGAGGTAACAAAGGCGCTCGATTTCTACACGACGGCGGTAATCTACCCCTGGGAGATAGCCATTGCCTGCGCGGAGGTCGTGGTCAACGCGGCGGGCGTTTACGCCGAGAATATCGCCCGAATGGTCTCCGATAACGTGCGGTTCCGTATTGAGCCGCGCCGCGGCGAATACTATGTGCTTGACAACGCCGTTGCCCCCGTTAAGCATATCATTTTCCCCGTGCCGTCGAAGGAGAAGGGCAAGGGCGTTCTCGCCGTGCCGACCGTTTACGGCAACACGCTGATAGGTCCCTCCAGCGACGTGGTGGACGACCTCTCCGACAACGGCACAAGCACCGAAGGGCTTGATTACGTCACAAAGAATATCCGCAGGCTCGTGAAAAACGTGCCTCTCAACCGCTCGATAAGGACGTTTGCGGGGCTTCGTCCGTCGGCTGATGTGCATGATTTCGTTATCGAGGAGCAGGAAGGCGCCGGCACGAACGAGTTCGCGCATGGCTTCATCAACGCCTGCTGCATCGAATCGCCCGGACTGGCTTCAGCGCCCGCTATCGCAAAGTATATCATAAACGAGCTTATCTCGAAGCGCATGGAGCTTAAAGAAAAGCCCGGCGCAGTGCTGACAAGGGAACGCCCCGTCGTTATGGAAGAGCTTACCCCCGACGAGCGCTCGGAGCTTATCAAAAAAGAGCCTGCTTACGGGCGCATAATCTGCCGCTGCGAGCAGATCTCCGAAGGCGAGATAGTCGCCTGCATTCACCGCACCTGCGGGGCAAGGACGGTCAAGGGCGTGAAAAAGCGCGTCCGTCCCGGAATGGGTCGATGTCAGGGCGGCTTCTGCGAGCCGCGAGTGGTGGAAATTCTTGCAAGAGAGCTGAACTGCGCCCCGACGGAGATAGTTCTCGATTCGGCAAAAAGTAATATTCTGGAAAGCGAGAACCGATGATATGAAGCATTACGAAGCAATTATTATAGGCGGCGGCAGCGCGGGTCTTGCGGCGGCTGTCTCACTAAAGGAAAACGGCATTAACGACATTGTGGTGCTTGAAAAGGACGGCGAGCCGGGCGGCATTTTGCAGCAGTGCATTCACAACGGCTTCGGCTTGCAGACCTTTAAAGAGCAGCTTTCGGGTCCCGCCTACGCCGAAAGATTCATAAAAAAGACGGCGGAATTAGGCGTTACCGTCAAGACCGACACAATGGTAACAAAGCTCGGCGCGGATAAAACGGTAGAATATGTAAACGCGGAAGAGGGCTGCGTCAAGGCTTCGGCTGACGCGGTGATCTTGGCGGTCGGCTGCTATGAAAGACCACGCGGCGCTATCACCATGACGGGCGACCGCTGCGCGGGCGTTTACACGGCGGGTCAGGCGCAGAAATACCTTAATATAGACGGCTATCTTGTCGGTAAGCGCGTGTTTATTTTAGGCTCGGGCGACATCGGGCTTATAATGGCGCGGCGAATGACCTTAGAGGGCGCGAAGGTTCTCGGCGTGGCAGAGATAATGCCTTACTCGAACGGTCTGCCGCGAAACATCAAGCAATGTCTGGAGGATTTCAACATACCGCTGTTCCTTTCGCACACGGTGACAAAGACTATCGGCAAAGACAGACTCGAAAAGATAGAGCTTATGCAGGTGGACGAGAACAAAAATCCCATTTCCGGAAGCGAACAATATTTCGATGTTGACACGCTGCTGCTGTCGATAGGGCTTATCCCCGAGAACCACCTTTCGGACGAAATAGGCATAACAATGGACAGAAGTACAAAGGGTCCCGTAGTTGACGACCGCTACATGACGAGCTGCGAGGGCATTTTTGCCTGCGGGAACGGTCTGCACGTTCACGACCTTGTTGACTTTGTGACCATGCAGGCGGCGAGAGCGGGCAAGGGTGCTGCGGACTACATCAGGGACAAGAGCCGTCAGCGCGGCGAAGCGGTGCGAGTCTCAGCCGGGGAAAACGTCGGCTACACGGTGCCGTCTTACGTTCACCCTGCCGATTCTTCCGACGATGTGGAGTTTTTCTTCCGCGTGAATCAGCCGCTTGAAAACGCCGTTATCAAGGTCATGAGCGGCGGTGCCGAGATTCGCTCGATAAAGAAAAAGAAGATCATCCCCTCCGAAATGGAGCGCGTACTGCTTAAAAAGGACGTAATCGCGGGGCTTTCGGGGGAAGTAACCATATCCGTGGAGGTGCTGTCATGACAGAGAAGGAGCTTGTCTGCGTAGTTTGTCCTATGGGCTGCCGCATAACGGTAACGCTTGACGGAGAGAACATTGTTTCGGTGACGGGGAACAGCTGTCCGCGTGGCAAGGCTTACGCCGAAAAGGAGTGCATTCGTCCCGAGCGGATACTCACGACGACGGTGCGGCTTGAAGGCGGCGTTCATCGGGTATTGCCTGTCATCACGGATAAAGAGATCCCGCTTGACAGGATATTCGAGGCTATGGAGGAAGTCCGCAAGGTGAGTGTGAAAGCGCCTGTCACGGAAGGGCAGATAATCATTGAGAATATACTTGACACGGGCGCGAACGTGGTAGCTTCGCGGTCTATGAAAAAACGATAACGCAAAGTGATGACAAACCAAAAGTCTTAGGAAAGGGGTGTGGGGGATAACCCTTCTTCAGAAGGGTTTCCCCCACAAAAGCCGGCGGCTTATGCAAACTAACGATAAAAGAGAAGCCGTTAAGTCCAAAATTAAAATCGGCAATTTCAAGCAATTCGTACAAAAACGCAGAAATGAATAAATCTGCAAAATGTGACGAAAACAAAGAAATTGCCGATTTTAATTTGCGAAAGAGCGCAGCGATTTTCGCAAATAAACTGCGCGAATGTCCCGAAATCGCGGCGGCGGGACAGAAACGGCGGGGGCAGAAATTGCCCCCGCCATATAATTTATACAAACAGTTATTTACGTCTGTTGGGTTTGGATTGCTTCATAGCATACATACGTTCATCGCTGATGCGCAGAAGGTCTTCAAGGCGCGTGGTGTCGTTCGCGGCGGTTATCAGCGCACCGTAGCTCAGTTCTATCTTGTACGGCTTGCCTACGCTCTCATTGTAATTATTGGCAGTCATTTTCAGCTTTTCAAGAAAACGCTCCAGCTTTTTCTCGCTGTAATGCGGCGCGTAGATGTAGAACTCGTCGCCGCCCGCACGCCCCGCTATCTCGCCCGAATCGCAGCATTTCGTTATGATGTTCGCCGCCGCCTTGATAGCGCGGTCGCCCTCGTAATGCCCGTAAACATCATTGATGTGTTTCAGACCGTCCATGTCGATGACCATTGTGCAGACCGTCCGCTCGCGCTCTATCGTGCGCAGGGATTCGCGGGAAAGCTCCTCAAAGCCGCGCCTGTTGAGCATACCCGTCAGACCGTCGCGGATACTCAGGTCTTCAAGCGTGCCTATCAGCTTGCTTATGCGGTCGTTCTTCCAAAGCGTTTCAAGCTGCATGGAAAGTATCAGCAGCCACACTATATAAAATTCGTTAAAGATGTCATAATAAGCCATTTCCACGATACAATAGCCGAACGTTCTTTCGGCGCAGTGAACGCTCATTACATAGTATGAATGCGGCTTGTCGGAATTTACCTGCGGTATCAGCTCGGTGCTGTCAAAGGGCTTGTCGGGCTTGATGTACTTGCCTTCCTTGTCTATCCACACGGCAGGGACAAATTTTCCCGACGGCACAAGATATTCGCTGTCGCAGGAAGTTCTTCCGCTGCGGTCGCAGTGCAGCATTACAAAATACGAATTATAGCTTCCGAAAAATACCGAGCCTTGCTTGAACACGAAATTCTTGAAAAGATTATCGAGCTTGTCAAGGTCGTCAACGAATTTAAGCTGGAGTATCGAGGATTCGGTGCCGTAGATATTGTAGCTTGTCTGCCGGTTGTCATCATAGGCGGCGTTTATGTTCATCGCCTCCGACTTGTAATCGAGCGGCACGCAGCCGCAGGAATGAGTATATATCGGCGTGGGAACTACCCTGAGCGCGGAAAGGTCGGGTTCTCTGCCGCAGCTAAGATCAAGCAGCAGCCCCAGTGCGCGGCTCGCGATGTCAAAGCGCTCTCTTGTCGCGGAGGTGATATGCGGCACGCACTCCTTGCCCTCGATAGTGCCGTCAAAGCCCGAAATAGCTATATCGTTCGGAACGTCAATTCCGTGTTCGTTGAAAGCCTTCGCAAGCGAAATAGCCATGAAATCGTTTGCACAAACGACCGCTTCGGGGCGTTCGGGCAGAGAAAGAAAATACTCCGCCGCCTGTCTGCCCTTGTGGAACCAGAAATCGCCCTCGAACATACCCGCGCCGTCCTCCGGCAGACCCCTTTCGCGCATTATCTCGCGGAAACGCTTCAGACGCACCTGCGCGTCGGGGTGGGTAAGATAGCCCGACATATAGCCTATCTTCGTGAAGTGGTGAACGTCAAGAAAATGCTTTGTCAGAATGGTGATGCCCTCCGCGTCGTCGAACTCGATATTGTAAAAGCCGTCGATATGGCTGCTTATCGAAACGACGGGCAGTCCGCTGTCGCGCAGCTTGCCTATTATTTTCAGCTTTACGGTCTCAACGGTGTAGCCTTCGCCGTCGAAAACCGCGCCGCAGTAGGGGCTTAGGTCGATATAGTCGATAATATCCGCCTCGTGGTCGCCGTAGATAGGGTCTCTGTCGCCGATCTTCCCGAGAGAGTTGAAAAAAACAAGATTCAGCCCGAGCATTTCGGCAGCCCTGCTGAAAGCGGCGGTAAGTCCGCGGCGGTAACGGCTGGTAAAAGTGCAGCCGAAAACAGCTACCGTTTTTAGCGAATTAATCATCTTGCCGATCACCTCCCGGGCAGTGCTTATCATTTTGATTATACCACTATTACACGGGCTTGTCAACGTTTTCATAAAATATTTAATTGATTATTATATATTTTTCTTGATTTATACAATCGGGTTATCCGTGACGGAAAATATTGCGGGAATAGCAACAGCGGCTATACAAAAATCACACATTAATATTTGTAGAGTGGGGACTTGCTCCCGCCGCTTGTGCCGCAAATCCTGTCCTATTGAGAAGAAATTGCCTGTCCCGCCGTCGGCTTTGCTTTCCAAAAACGCAAAATAACGCGATATTTACAGTAAATATTTACACAAAAAAGCCCCGTTAAAATATTTAAATTTTGTGCAGACCCCTTGAAATACTTTGAAAAATGTGATATAATAATATCATGACCCCCGCGTGAGTGGGTGAGTTGAATTACAAATACATGATAAAGGAGCTATCAGTTAATGAAGTACGGCTATTTTGACCTGAAAAACAAGGAATATGTCATCACCCGCCCCGATACCCCCGCCCCTTGGGCTAACTATCTCGGCTCGCCCGAATACGGCGCTATCGTTTCCAACAACGCAGGAGGTTACAGCTTCGTAAAGAGCGGCGCGAACGGTCGTATCGCCCGCTACCGCTTTAACTCAAACATCGGTCTGCCCGGCAGATATATCTATATCCGTGATAACGACCTCTATGACTACTGGTCGGCTTCGTGGCAGCCCGTCGGCAAGCCGCTTGACAAGTATAAGTCGGTCTGCCGTCACGGCACCGCCTACACCACTATCACCGCCGAATACGAGGAGATCTCCTCCGAAGTTACTTACTACGTTCCCCTCAACAAGACCTACGAGGTCTGGCGCACAAAGATAACAAACAACTCCGACCGCGTAAGAAGCCTTTCGACCTTCGGCTTTATCGAGTTCACCAACGAAAACAACTACGAACAGGATCAGGTGAACCTCCAGTACACGCTGTTTATCACCCGCACTTCCTTCGAAGGCAACATGATAGTTCAGCACATCAACGAAAACAGCGGCAAAGACGAGACCGGCAGCAACCACCGCGAGCGTTTCTTCGGTATGGTCGGTGCGCCTGTCTCCAATTCCTGCGGAAGCCTTGATAACTTCATCGGCAGCTACCGCGATTACGGCAGCCCGATAGCTGTTGAACGCGGCAAGCTCGACAACGTTATGAACTACAACTCCAACGCCTGCGGCGCTTTGCAGAACGACCTTATCTTAGCCCCCGGCGAGACCGTCGAGCTTGTTTATGTACTCGGTCAGAAATGCCCCGCCGAAGCTAAGGAGATTCTCGCCGCCTACGAAAAGAAGGGCATTTGCGATGCGGAGATCAAGGAGCTTGTCGATTACTGGCATGGTCAGCTCGACAATTTCCAGGTTGAAACGCCTTCCGAAGAGTTCAATAACATGGTATCGGTATGGAATGCTTATCAGTGCTTCATTACCTTTATCTGGTCGAGAGCGGCTTCATTCATCTACTGCGGTTTAAGAAACGGCTACGGCTACCGCGACACCGTTCAGGACATTCAGGGCATTATACACATCGATCCCGAGCTTGCCGCCGAAAAGATACGCTTCATGCTTTCGGCGCAGGTATCGAACGGCGGAGGTCTGCCGCTTGTTAAGTTCGACCACGACGCGGGCAACGAGACCTGCCCCGACGAAAACGACGAGAACAGCGTTTACGCCAAGGAGACAGGACACCCCTCCTACCGCGCAGACGACGCTCTGTGGCTCTTCCCGACTATCGTTAAGTACATCGGCGAAACGGGCAACAAGGCTTTCCTTGACGAGGTTATTGTATACGCCGAAAAGAACGGCGGCGAGGCTACCGTTTACGAGCATTTGAAGAACGCTATCCGCTTCTCTATGGAACGTCTGGGCGACCACAAAATGCCTGCGGGTCTGCACGCCGACTGGAACGACTGTCTGCGCCTTGGTAAAAAGGGCGAAAGCACGTTCGTTGCGTTCCAGCTCTATTACGGCATGAGCGTAATGAAGGGCTATGCAGAAGAGCGCGGCGACACCGAATACGTTGACTATATTAATAAGGTACAGGCAGAGCTTGGCAAGACCCTTTCGGAATGCTGGGACGAGGACAGATTTATCCGCGGTATCCGCGAGGACGGCGTTATCGTGGGCGCGAAGAAAGACCCCGAAGCGAATATGTGGCTGAATCCGCAGAGCTGGTCGGTAATTTCGGGCTTTGCAAGCAAGGAGCAGGCAGAGACCGCTATGGAGAGCGTTCACCGCATTCTGAACACTCCCTACGGCGTAAAGCTGCTTGAGCCGCCTTATGTTGACCATTATTTCAGCGGTGCGCTCATGCACATCTTCAACCCCGACACGAAGGAGAACGGCGGTATCTTCTCGCAGACTCAGGGCTGGGCTATCCTTGCGGAATCTCTGCTGGGTCACGGCGACAGGGCTTTTGAATACTTCCTCGAAAGCTCGCCTGCAAGCATGAACGACAAGGCGGAGCGCCGCATTATGGAGCCTTACGTTCACGGTCAGTTCACCGAATCGACCCGCTCGCCCTATGCCGGACGTTCGCACGTTCACTGGCTGACAGGCACCGGTTCGACAGTTATGGTTGGCTGTGTTGAGGGTATCTGTGGTATGAGACCGAATGCCGACGGGCTTGTTATCGACCCGGCTATCCCGCACGAGTGGGACGGCTTCAAGATCACGAAGACTTTCCGCGGCAAGAAGCTCTCGATAGACATCGCTAACCCCGACCACGTTCAGAGCGGAGTTAAGAGCGTTACGCTCAACGGCAAGGCGCTTGACGGTAATTTTGTTGATGCGAAATTGCTTGCCGACACCAACGAGATCAAGGTAGTTCTCGGCTAAAAATCTCCGGCGGAACGCGGCGACACGTTCCGCCGTTTTTAATTCATAGAAACACAATATGGATTAAAGCAAAGTGAGGGCAAACCAAAAGTCTTAGGCAAGGGGTTGGCACGAACGAGTTCGTGCAGGGAATAACCCTTCTTCAGAAGGGTTTTCCCCCGGAGACTGAGCGGTTCAAGCAATCAAACCGAAGAAAGAAAGTGTAGGGTATAAAATTAAAATCGGCAATTTCAAGAAAGAGTAACAAAAACAAGCAAAGTGATAAAAACTGCAAGACAGAGCGGAAACAAATAAATTGCCGATTTTTGCAAAGACAGCGCGAATGTCCCGAAATCGCGGCGGCGGGTACAGGATTTGCGGACAGGCAGGCGGGACAATTCACGGATGCGCAATGCTCGCCACTACAATCAATATATGGAAATTTTTAGTGTTTACTATAAATTCAGCTATATAAAAACAACCGACATACAGAACTCTTTTTCAGCTAATATTTTTATAAAAAGACAAACCGCAATCGACCGGTAGCGGCAGGGATATGCAGGGAAAAACAAACAAAAACGAATGAAATCGCCATTTTGGGCGGAGTTTTTAGGAATTTTCGTGAACAAAACGTATAAAAATACTGAAAATTTTTAATTAATATATTTAGTCTATGGCAAAATTGCTGTCAATAATGTAATATATAATAGGTATATATGATATTAGTTAAATGATAGACGATTGTAAAACTTGGATTTAACGCCATAATTCCTACCAATTGATCTTGAAAAAAGCATAATCTATCGTTTTGATGAAAAACAGGCGCAGAAAATACCGATATTTATAACTATAAATGAGCAATGCCGTCAATTTGCACAAATTAAGAATATCACGAGGCTTGTAAGGCGGGGGCTTGCCCCCGCCGCCCCGATGTATGGGCTTTATCTAAGGCTTGTAAGGCGGGGGCTTGCCCCCGCCGCCCCGATGTATGGGCTTTATCTAACAATGATTATTTATGCAGTTTGCTGAAAAGCGCTCATTTATAGTTTATAATTATAAAATGTGCATATTTTCAGCATTTACGGAGTTTTACAATCGGCTATATTTGCTATATTAGTTAAATGAGAAAAGGAGGGTATGGTCATGAGCGACATCATCAGGCAGTTCGGCAAGCGCGTAAAATTTTACCGAATGAAACAGAAGATAAGTCAGGAAAGGCTCGCGGAAATTGCGGGGCTTCATCCGACCTATATCGGTCAGGTCGAGCGCGGCGAAAAGAATTGCACGCTTGAAACAGCCGAAAAGGTCGCAAACGGACTTGGCGTGCCGCTGGAAGAGCTTATCAGCGATCTTTCAGACAAATCGACCGATTTGTCTGCCGCAAACAGAGATACCGATGAAATAAAATATATCATAAAGCATCTGATAGGCATGGACAGCCGCAAGCTCGCGTTTATTTCAAATATGATCGACCGTTTAAAAGATCTATGATTTTTCGGGGACATTTCCGCACGGCGGAGATGTCCTGTATTTTTTCTTTGGATAAATGTTAAAATTTTTATACAGATAGTGACAGACCGCCGTATTTGTGTTATAATTTTAGTTAGAGCTATCAAAAATGCAGGTTTAATATTATCGCACAGAGAGGATATTTTTATATGACAGACAGAATAGACCTTAGCGGCGGGTGGCTGGCGGCACTTGACGAAAAAAGAACAGGAAATGCGCCCGTGTACGACTGCCGTATCAATCTGCCCGGAACGACCGCCCTTGCGGGGCTTGGCAAGCCGAACGACCGCCGCGAGACAAGTTACCTCACGGAGAAACTGCCGTTCGAGGGCGACGCATGGTTCTCCCGCGAAGTCGATCTTTCGCCCGCGAAAGGCAAAATTGCTCTGCTGTACCTGGAGCGCACCCGTCTTACAGAAATTTACATTGATGACAAATGGTACGGCAGCTGCGACAGCCTTACCGCGCCCCACGTTTACGACATCAGCTACTTTGCCGACGGCGTTCACACCATTACGATAAAGGTGACGAACACGGGCTACCTCACGAAAGGCGGTCACATGACCTCGCCCGATACTCAGACGAACTGGAACGGCATTACGGGCGAAATATCGGTGAGGATATATAACAAGATCCATGCGGAAGAAGTGCGCGTCACGCCGCTTTTCGCCGAAAGAGCGTTCAGAATTTCCGCAAAGATAAAAGGCGCGGAGAGCGGCAAGGCAACTGTTTCGGCGGTGAGCTTTAACGGCGCAGGAACGCCCCACGAGCCGCCTTCCGTGACCGCCGTTTTCACGGGCGGCGAGCTGCTCTGCACCCTGCCGCTCGGCAAGGACGCACGCCTCTGGGACGAGTATTCGCCCGAACTTTACCATATATCGGTAAATGTCGGTGGCGACGTTACGACTGTGACGGCGGGTCTGCGTGAGTTTGCTGCGGGCGGCAGATTCTTCACGCTGAACGGCAGACGGACTTTTCTTCGCGGCAGACACAACGCGCTGCTTTTCCCGAAAACAGGCTGCGCCCCCACCGACCTTGAAAGCTGGCTGCGCGATATGGAGACCGCCAAAAGCTATGGGATAAATCACTACCGTTTTCACACCTGCTGCCCTCCCGCCGCCGCATTTGAAGCCGCCGACAGGCTCGGTATACTGCTCGAACCCGAACTGCCGTTTTGGGGAACGCTGAATTTTCCCGGCGACAAAGGCTTTGACGACCGCGAATACAACTTTCTTTTCAGGGAAGGCATTCGTATGCTGGAGGAGTATGGTAATCACCCGTCGTTCGTCATGATGTCACTCGGCAATGAGCTTTGGGGCAGCAAGATTTTCATTGGGTTGAATATCACGGCATTCAGGAACTTTGACGGCAGACATCTCTACACGCAAGGCTCTAATAATTTCCAGTTTGCCCCGTGTATCCTGCCCGAAGAGGATTTCTTTGTCGGTGTGCGGCTCTCGCGGGAACGGCTGCTGCGCGGCTCGTATGCGATGTGCGACGCGCCGCTCGGTCACGTTCAGACCGAAAAGCCCTCGACCATTCATAATTATGACGAGGCGCTTTCCCCCGCCGAAACGGCATCGGAACATAATGCGGGCGGCGAGGTGCAAATTCAGTTCGGTACGGGTACTAAGACCGTCAAGGCTGACAGCACCGACGGCGTACTTATCCCCGAAATCCCTGTTATAACGCACGAAATAGGTCAGTACGAGACCTTCCCCGATTTTGACGAGATCGAGAAATACACGGGCGTGCTGAAAGCGCGGAATCTCGAAATTTTCCGCGAAAGGCTCGAAAACGCGGGGCTGCTGCATTTAGCCCGCGATTATTTCGAAGCGTCGGGGGCGCTTGCCGTGCAGTGCTACAAGGAGGAGCTTGAAGCCGCGTTCCGCACGGAAGGGCTGGCGGGCTTTCAGCTGCTCGACTTGCAGGATTTCAGCGGACAGGGGACGGCGCTTGTCGGTGTGCTTGACGCATTCATGGACGAAAAAGGTATATGCTCGCCCGAACGCTGGCGGCAGTTCTGCAACGACGCGGTTATCATGGCGGAGTTCCCCGACTACTGCTTACAGGGCGGAGACACGTTTTCGGCGGAGATACGGCTTGCAGATTTCCGCCCGGGACTGGCGGGCAGGCGCTTTTCGGCAAGGCTCGTCTGCGAGTGCGGGAACGTCTGCGCGGAGATAAGCGGCACGGTTCCGGCGGGCGAACACGTTGCGCTCGGACGGCTTGAAACGGTTCTCCCCTCCCCCGCCGAGCCAAAACGCTTCCGGCTGGGGCTTGCAATCGAGGGAACAGATGTTTCGAACGAATACGAGCTGTTCGTTTTCCCGAAGGAGACCGCCGCGCTGCCGCAGGAGCTTGTTTTCAGCGAGATAAACTCCGCCGCCGAAAGCCTGCTTGCCGCCGGAAGAACGATACTTCTCGCCCGACTGCCCGATGAGAGCCGCTCCGTCGAGGGCTTTTACTGCACGGACTTCTGGTGCTACCCGATGTTCCGTTCTATCTCGCAGTCGCTTGACCGCCCCGAGCCTGTCGGGACAATGGGTCTGCTGATAGACGACCGCCACCCCGCGCTTGCGGGATTCCCCACGCGCAGGCACAGCGAACCGCTGTGGTACAGCGTTGTGACCGGTTCGCGCAGCGAGATAATAAGCGACCTGCCGAACCGTGCGGAAATAAACGTCATCGTGAGGACGATAGACAATTTCGAGACAAACCGCGATCTTGCGCTGATGTACGAATATCCCTGCGGCGGCGGAAAGGTGCTTGTGCTGAACTGCGCCCCCGAAAATCTGCAAAACACGCCCGAAGGCAGGGCGCTGCTATCGTCAATAGCCAAATATATCGGATAAAAATGCCGGACGGCTGGGAAATCTCCCGCCGTCCGGCTGTTACTATGTTCTCTGTTAATCCTTCTTGCCGTTGCCGAGCTGATTCTTTGAACGCATTTTGATACGCACCACGATAAACAGCACCGATGTTGCTATAACACAGATCACAATTATAAGTATCGGGGTGAGCTTTTCGCGCAATGGGCGGTCGGGCAGTCTCGGCGGCTCGACCTCAGAGGGCGTTTTGGGCGGCTCTGCCTGATTGGAAGGCTTGTCGGGGTCGTATGACCCGGCAGCCGTCGTCACCGCTTCGGACGAGCTTTCCTCCGAGGAGGACTCCTCGATGTAGCCTTCCTCGTGACGTATCACCCTGAGAAAATAGGCATGGGAAACCGCGCCGTCGGGGGTAGTCACCGTGATAGTCCAGGGGGTCATGCCGACGGGCAGATAAACCGAACCGTCATACCAAATCGTGTCGAGCTTGTTTTTCAGCACCGCGTCCACCGAGATATATTCGGTGTCGTTGTGGACTGTGACCTCATACTCAAAAACGTCGGGCGAAAACTCGGGCTTGAGCTTGAACTGCTCGGGCGCGGTCTCGGAATCCGTCTTCGGGCTGTATGAGTAATCGGCGGTGACAACTATGCTGTCCAGCCGCGCCAAACCGCCGTCGTCGGGTATCATCGACGAGGAATCCGCTTCGGAGCTGTCTGACTGACTTTCGCCCGCAAGCCCGCTTTCCGTCTGGGAGCTGTCGTCCTCGCTTACGGTGCTTTCCTTCGGTTCGGGCGGGAGCGTTTTGCCCGTGACGGAAATATCCGCCGCCGCCGAGAGCGAACCGTTTATAACCGTGCCGTCGGGGGAGATCAGCGTGCCGTTCGTCACCGAGACAGTAGTGCTGCCGCCGCTCAGGGCGCGGAACATCAATATAACATCCATGTTTTTCGAACCCGACGGCGGAGTTCCCGAGATATTCACTATACCGTCGCCGCCGCCCGAAGCGTCCTCCGAGCCGATAAACTCGATATGGCTTTTGCTGTAAGAAAGCGCAGCCTGCACCATGCCGATCTCGTTATCCGAGGAAAAGCTCACCGTTACGATGAAGTCGTTGCCTGCGCGAACATCGTCCCTGACGGAGATATTCACCGACGGCGATTGCGCGGCGGCTCTCACCGGGCAGAGCAGCAGCATAAGCAGCAGCAAGGGAAGAAAGCCGAGCCTTATAAAATTTTTCATACAGCCGTTCCTCCTTCCGGTGTATTAAAGTAGTAAACGAAAAATAAATGTGCAGCGCAAGACCCATGAACAGCGCAAAGTAAGGGCATAAACGTGATCCAGCGCCCGTGCGCTGGCGAGGGGTCAACCCCCTACGCGGGGGGCGATTACGCGGGTACGCTCGCAAGCTCGTTCACGTTCTGCGTGGCGGCAGGATTCGTTCCGCGGTCGCTATGAAAGCAAATCAATAACCGCAAGCCGAACGGTCAGAATTAAAATCGGCATAACAAAACCAAACAAGATGAATGATTCTGCAAAATTGAACGGAAACAAAGAAACTGCGCAAGTCAGCAAACTCCTACGGGAGCAAACCCGCTCATTTAAATAGGTATTTGAATGATCGGAAAAAATTCGCGTATTCACAGGTGAGATAAAATAACCGCCTAAAAATCAATATCATTTACTGTAACTGCGGCAAAAGAATATATACCATACTATCATTATACTATAATCTCCCTCATAAGTCAATGATTTTATATTTATTGTAACCGTTTATGTCGAAGTGTTTGTGAATATCTGCCTATTATAAACATTGATTTTTGTATTATCTGCCGAAATTATTGGCGGGTTATTGACAAAGAGGATATTAAGTGCTATAATTCAAGTGTACTACAACACATAGTACACTTAGTACAAGTGAACACGGCGGGAGCGCTGATGAAAACAAAAAGAGATAAAACTTGTGCGTAACAAAAGAAAAGAGACAACAAAAAAGGACAGGCGAAGAGAAATGGAGACTATGTGCGGAACAGACAAACGACAAAAGAAAAAGAAGATCGAATGGCTTGTTACGGCGGCAACGGCGGCGGCTCTGCTTGCGGGCTGCGGTGCAGACATTCAGCAGACAAGCAAGCCGATGTTCGCCCGGACGCAGCTCGTCAGAGAAAAAGATAAAGGCGAGGTGTGCGGCAGTAAGGTGCTTATGATACTCGGCAGAAACGGGAACATACCTTTAATAAATAAGCTGATATTGTTAAGCCGCTGAAAAAGAAAGAGACAGATCCAAAGAACGGAAGTGAAATCAATTATGTGCAGAACAAAACAAATGTTTAAGACGCTTACGCCACTTGCGGCGCTGCTGCTGCTCGCCGGGTGTTACAGCGATGTTTACGAACTGCCTGCAAACGCACCAGAGCTGCAACAGTCTTCCTATGTGAACGAGAACGACGACGAGGACGGATACTGCACCATTCTGTACGGCGGCAGAGAATACGCCTGCTACGGTACGATAAACAACGAGTTCCGTCACAGCGATGTTCTTACCTGCGTCGGCTACACCGACGGCGACACCAACGAGCGTATCTGCAAGCTGAAAGCCACGGACGATTACCTTATGTCGAAGTATGTAAACGGAATGATGGATCAGCCGATATTTTTCCGTGCGATAGATACGATAGGTAAAAACATATTCACGCCGCCGTATATCGACAGCCTTGATTACGACATCTGGAAAACGGAATCAACGCATGAAAGGAATGAATAAGACTATGTGCGGAACAAAGACAAGGAGACATTTTTTGCTGCCGATAGCGGCGCTTATGCTTGCGGGCTGCGGAGACGGGGTGTACGCCCTGCCGGAAAACGCTCCCGAGCTGGAACAGGTAACGTATGTAAATGAGAAAGATAAAGAGTATACATATAATACCATTATTATGAACGGCAGGAAATACGCCGCCTACGGGACTATGACAGGAAATTTCCACGACAGGGAAGTAGAGACCTGCGTGGGCTACACGGACGGAGACAAAAAACAGCGCGTATGCACTCTTAAAGCGACAGGCGACTACATTATGCAGACACGGCTCGACGGCTGTGTTGAACAGCCGCTGTTTTACAGGGCTACCGATACGCTCGGGAAATATATATATACCCCGAGGTATATCGCAAGCCTTGATTACGACCTGTGGAACGGCGAAAACGCAAAGGAGGGAGACTCTTGATAACAATTGATATTACAGGGCGCGTGCCGATGTACGAGCAGATCTGCCGCGGGATATGCGGCGAGATCGCCAAGGGCGTGCTTAAAGAAAACGACAGGCTCCCTGCCGCGAGGGTGCTTGCAAAGGAACTGGGGATAAATCCCAACACAGTCGCGAAGGCTTACGGAATACTCGAACGCGACGGCATAATCTATTCAATAGCGGGCAGAGGGTGCTTTGTGGCAAAGCACGAGGGCAAGGCAGACAAGCGCTTTACCGAAGAATTTGAACAAAAAGCCCGCGAGGCGGTAAAGGCAGGAGTGCCTAAAGATACGCTTATAGAGATAATAGAGCGCGTCTGCGCCGAGACTGCCGCCGCAGGGAACGGAGGTAACGGACAATGATAGAGATAAAAAACGTATCAATGGTGTTCGAAAGAAAGGGGCTTGCAAAGGGCGGCGAACAGTTCAAGGCGCTCGATGACATTTCGATAACCATTCCCGACGGCTGCATTTACGGCTTTCTCGGTTCGAACGGCGCGGGCAAATCAACGCTCATGAGAATGATGTGCGGCGTGTATAAGACCGAGATCGGCAGCATAGAGATAGACGGAAGATCGGTTTGGGACAACGCTGCGGCTAAAGCGGACATCTTCTTTGTAAACGACGAGACTGTGCAATACGCAAACTTCACCCTTGAAGCGCTCGGGAAATATTACGCGAGCTACTACCACTCCTTTTCGCAGGAGGTATTCGACAGGCTCGTAAACAAGCTCAGTCTGCCGAAAACAAAGCGCCTTGCGGAGTTTTCGAAGGGCATGAAGCGGCAGGCGGTCGTTATCATCGGGCTTTCCTGCATGACGAAATACCTTATGCTTGACGAAGCCTTCGACGGACTTGACCCCGCAATGCGCCGCGTGGTAAAAAATCTCATCATGGACGAGATGCTCGACCGCGGGGCTACGCTCATCGTATCGTCGCACAACATCGCCGAGATAAACGAGCTTTGCGACCGCGCTATGCTGATACACAAGGGCAAGCTGATATTCGCCGATGAGATAGACGAGATCCGCGGCGGCTTCCGCAAGGTACAAATGGCAAGAAAGAACTCGCCCGTCACCCGCGGGGAGCTTGAAGCGGCGGGCGTTCAAATAATGCAGTACACCTGCTCGGGCAGCGTTGTTCAGGCGGTAATAAGAGGAACAGAGGAAGACATCATGCGCAGGCTTTCGGCAATAAAGACCGACATTACAGAGATAATACCGCTTACGCTTGAGGAGATATTCATATACGAACTGGAGGCGAGAGGCTATGGCAGCGGGATCATTACAGAGGATTAACCGTTTCGCGCTCGGCGAGGCGCGGACGCACAAGAAATTTTTCGTCATAGCAAACATAATACTCGGAATGGGCGGTCTGCTGTACGCTTTTCTAAGCGAGATAAGCAGATATGAAACGATAGACGACATGAGCGGAGCCGAAAGCTCTTATGTAGACTGTTATCCTTCGTATCTCGGCGTTTTGCTGCTCGTTGTAGGCGGCGCGATAGGCTTGATAGGCGCGGCGGGGATATTCCGCGACATGAACAGCGTTCAGCTGAGCGACGTTCAGCTCTCCCTGCCGATGACCGGCACCGAGAGATATTTCTCGAAGCTGCTGGCGCTCTGCTATATACATATTTTCCCTGTAATTCTGTGGGCGGGCGTACCTTCGCTGATATGCAAGCTCCGCTGCGTCGCACTGGGAGACCCGACCGCCGACGATGGATTTATCACAGCGGCATTCCTTATGATAATGGCGGGAACGCTCTTTGTTGACTGCCTGACTATACTTTGCTCGGTATGCTGCGGAGCGCTCGGCGAGACTATTTACTTCACGATAATCACTATCCTCTGCACCTCGATAGCGCCGGCAATGAT
>CACYSH010000004.1:7169-61674 GCA_902776945.1 uncultured Ruminococcus sp. | reverse complement strand
TTCAGCCTGACGGTTCGTACACCAGCGCATCTGTACGAAATTACGGATTGTTAGAGATTTGATTTTTGTCATCTACCCACTTTGGGACTAACACCATTGATTAAAGCAAAGTAAAGGAATGAATAATATGAAAAGATACGATCTGATAACCCCGGAGGGAACACGCGACCTGCTTTTCGAGGAGTGCCTTGCACGGCGCACCGTGCAAAAGCGCCTTACCGAGCTTTTCCGACATTTCGGTTACAGCGAGGTCGTTACGCCCTGCATGGAATTTTACGACGTTTTTCTCGGCACTTCGCGCACCTTCCGTCAGGAGAGTTTGTATAAGCTGACCGATTCGAAAAACAGGCTTATCACCCTGCGCCCCGACAACACTATCCCGATAGCGCGTCTTGCCGCGACAAGGCTTAAAGAATCCGATCTGCCGCTCAGACTTTACTACGATCAGGCGGTGTTCACGAATAACGCGCTTTTGAAGGGCAAGTCCGACGAGGTCGTGCAGACGGGTATCGAGCTTATCGGCGGCGAAAACACCCGCCGCGCCGATTATGAAGCGCTTTGTACGGCAGTGGAAGCTCTTGCCTGCTTCGGCAAGGATTTCCGCCTTGAAATAGGGCATATCGGTTACTTCAAGGAGCTTGTCCGCAAGCTGAACATTGACGCACGCACCGAAGAGGAAATTCGTGTGCTTATCAATGCGAAGAATTATCCCGCGCTGAACGACCTGCTTGACGGCATTGCTGACAACGAGGTTACGGCGACCCTCAAAAAGCTGCCCGGACTTTTCGGCGGCGAGGACGTTTTCGACAAGGCGGCGCGGCTCTGCTCCGACGACAATATCAAGTCTATCCTGCACGAGTTGAAAGTGGTCTACAACCGCCTTTCGAGCCTTGGTTATAAGGACAAGATAATCGTCGATTTAGGCATTGTAAGGCAGACCGACTACTACACGGGGATAGTTTTCAAGGGCTATCTTACGGGAATCGGCGACAGCGTTCTTAAAGGCGGCAGATACGACAAGCTGTTAAGCGAGTTCGGCAGGGAGTGTCCCGCAGTCGGGTTCGGCGTGAACTGCGACGCGGTGGCGACGTATCTCTGCAAGATCGGCGAGGCTCCGAAGCCCGAAACGCCCGATTGTATCGTATTCGGCGAAAAGGGCTATGTGGTGGAGTCGATGGCGTTTGCGCAGAAGCTCGTCCGCGAGGGGCAGACGGTGGAGAACAGTCTTTTCACCACGCTTGCCGATACGAAAGAATATGCCGCCGCGAAGGGCATACATAAGATATATGTACTCGGCGAGGAAGAGTACACGATAGAGTTATAAATCATGTTATATATAATACGTCACGGCAGAACCGACTGGAACGACCTGCACAAGCTGCAAGGCAGGACGGATATTCCGCTGAACGGCGAGGGTCGGCGTATGGCTGAAAAAGCCGCCGACGAATACAAGGACGTTCATTTCGACGTGTGCTACTGTTCGCCGCTTGTGAGGGCGCGTGAGACCGCCGAAATACTTCTGCGCGGGCGGGAAGTCCCGATAATTACCGATGAACGGCTTGTTGAAATGTCTTTCGGGCGGTTCGAGGGGGTAGAAAACAGCTTTCAGATACCCGATTGCCCGATAAACGAGCTTTTCTTTCACCCCGAAAGCTATACGCCGTCGGAAACGTGCGGCGAGAGTCTTGACGAGCTGTTCGCCCGCACGGGTGAATTTCTTGACGAAGCGGCATTGCCGCAGGTCAGGGCGGGTAAGGACGTTCTTATTGTCGGACACGGGGCGATGAATTCGAGTATCGTCAGCCGGATAAAGAATTATCCCCGCAGGGATTTTTGGAAAGCCGGCATTGAAAACTGCAAGCTGATGAAGCTGATATGACCGCCCGTCAGCAGGCGCGTGAGCTGAAATATTTACATTAAGTAAAGGAAGAAATCAGATGAATAAACCGTTAAGGATAGCATTGACAAAAGGCAGGCTCGAAAAGGATACCGTCGGGCTGCTCGAAAAGATCGGCTACGACTGCACTGCCGTCCGCGAGAAGGGCAGAAAGCTCATTCTCCCTGTACCCGACGGAAACATGGAGGTAGTTCTCGCTAAGGCAAACGACGTTATCACCTATGTCGAGCATGGCGTTTGCGACATCGGCGTGGTCGGCAAGGACACCATAATGGAAATGCAGGGCAAGTGCTTCGAGATAGTCGATCTCGGCTTCGGACGCTGTAAATTCGCCCTCGCCACAAAGAAAGGCTCGAAATTCTACGGCGGCTATAACGTTAAGACGATAGCTACCAAATACCCCAATATTGCCCGTAATTTCTTTGAATCAAAGGGTATGGACGTTGAGATCGTCAAGATAGAAGGCTCGGTGGAGCTTGCGCCGCTGCTGGAGCTTTCAGACGGTATTGTGGATATTGTCGAGACAGGCACCACGCTTAAAGAAAACGGCTTGGAGGTCATCGAGGACATCTGCCCGATCTCGGCGCGGCTTATCGTCAATATGGTAAGCATGAAGCTCCGCCAGAAGGAGATAGAGGATTTCGTGCGTAAGGTGCGGGATAATCTGTAAAAAAGATAAGAAGATAAAGGATAAAAGATAAAAGATAGTTTTGTCTGTCCATGTGTCAAAGTTGCAGAAGCTTAAAGTGCTGTCCGCCGCTTTTCGGGAGGGCTTGCTTTGAAAAAGGTCATCGTCATCGGCTGTCCCGGTGCGGGCAAAAGCACGTTTTCAAGGGCTTTGAGCGAAAGGACGGGTCTTCCGCTCTATCACCTTGACATGATCTACCACCGACCCGACAGAACTCACATCGGGCGGGAGGAGTTCGACTGCCGTTTGGCAGAGATAATGTCGGGTGAAAAGTGGCTGATCGACGGCAACTATCAGCGGACAATTGAAACTCGGCTGAATGCCTGCGATACGGTATTTTTGCTTGATTTTCCGCTTGAAGTGTGCCTTGCGGGAGCGCATGAGCGTATCGGCAAAGACCGCCCCGATATACCGTGGAAAGAGGACAGGTTAGACCCGGATTTTGAAAGATTCATAAGGGATTTTTCTGCGGAATGTCTGCCCGTGATCTATGAGCTTTTGGAAAAGTACCCGCAGAAGAACATATATATTTTTAAATCAAGAGAGCAGGCGGAACGCTGCCTGCTGACAATATGATAAGGAGTAAAATAATGGATATAATTCGCAAGATAATCGCCGACGGCACCGCCGAAGAGGAATTTTTCAAGCAGGTGGAAAAGCGCAGCGGCGAGACCGATAAAAAGGTTACGGCAATCGTTTCCGAGATAATAGAGAACGTCCTTACACCGAGAAATTCGACGGCAAGCTGCCGCAATATTATGAAGTTCCCCGCGACGTTATCAACGACGCGCTCACCGAAGCCGACCCCGCATTCACCGACGCTATTTTGAACGCTATCGAGAACATCAAGGACTTTCACGAGCGTCAGAAGTCGCAGAGCTTCGTAAGCCCGAAGGAAAACGGCGTGGTGCTGGGTCAGCGCGTGCGCGGTCTTGAAAGAGTGGGTCTGTACGTTCCGGGCGGCACGGCGGCTTATCCGTCGAGCGTGCTGATGAACGCCGTTCCCGCGAAAATTGCGGGCGTTAAGGAGATAATCATGGTAACGCCGCCGCTCAAGGACGGCACGCCGAACAAGGATATTCTCGTTGCGGCTGCCTGCTGCGGCGTTGACAGAGTATTCTTGGCGGGCGGCGCACAGGCGATAGCAGCGCTTGCATACGGCACGGAGGAGATCCCGAAGGTAGACAAGATCGTGGGCCCCGGAAATATCTTTGTGGCGACGGCGAAAAAGCTGCTTTACGGCACGGTCGATATTGACATGATCGCGGGTCCCTCAGAAATTCTTATAGTTGCGGACGACAGCGCCGACCCGAAGTTTGTTGCGGCTGACCTGATGTCTCAGGCGGAGCATGACAGACTGGCTTCGGCTATCCTTGTTACCACAAGCGAGAAGCTCGCCGACGAGACCGTGAAGGAGCTTGCCCGTCAGATGGAATATCTTGACCGCAAGGAGATAATTGCCGAATCGCTCGCAAATTACGGCGCTATTATAGTCTGCGGCAGCCGCGAACGCGCCTGTGAGATAGCGAACAAGTTAGCGCCCGAACACCTTGAAGTGCTGTTTGAGAATCCTATGGAGTATATCGGCAGGCTTGATAATGTCGGGTCGCTGTTTTTGGGCAGTTATGCTCCCGAGCCGCTTGGCGATTATTATGCGGGGCCAAATCATGTTTTGCCTACCAGCGGTACGGCGCGGTTTTTCTCGCCGCTCGGGGTGAACAGCTTCGAGAAGCGTTCGAGCTTCATTTATTATACTGAGGACGCGCTTTGTCAGGCGAAGGACGATATTGTGCTTATTGCCGAGAGAGAGGGTCTGACGGCTCACGCAAATGCAATAAAGGTAAGATTTGAGAAATAAATCATAAGTGAGGTCAAACCAAAAGTCTTAGGAATGGGATCGGCACGAACAAGTTCGTGCAGGGGACAACCCTTCTTCTTGCACGAACTTGTTTGCATCAACTTGTTGATGCCCGCAAAGGGTCTTCCCCTCGCAAACGTAGGGTTTAAGCGAATCAATGTGGAGAAAGCAAATTGAACAGCGCAAGGCACGGGCGGGAGTCGAACCTGCCCCCGCCCCCGCCATACAATAAGCCGCATATTTCCGGAGAGCATCTGTAAGGGAGAAAAGCCATGATAGAAGCAGTTCTGACAATAGACGATATTTCGTCGAAAAATACCCCCGCGATAGTTGATTACCTGGGCGAAAAGGGCATTTCGCCCCTGATGTTCGCATGGGGCGAAATGGTCGGCTATCATTACGAAAACGCGGTCTACGCGCTCAAAAACGGCATTATCGTCGGCAATCACAGCTTTACGCACCCGAAATTCTCGGAGCTTACTTTCGAACAGTGTGTGAATGAGATCGAGAAAAACGAGGAACTGCTCGACAGGCTTTACGACGACGCGGGCGTGGAACGCAAATACCGCCCGTTCCGCTTTCCCTACGGCGACAAGGGCGGCGAAAATAAGGAAAATTTGCAAAAATATCTCGCCGAAAAGGGCTTTGACAAGCTCGACGACCGCAGGATAAATTTTCCGTTTTGGAAGGAAAACGGCTTGGATAAGGACATTGACACGCTTTGGTCGTTCGATTTTTGCGAGTACAATATCCGCAAGGGCAGCGGCTTCACGGCGGACGACGTTTTTAAGCGCATTAACGACCCCGCCCCCGAAAACGGAGCGCCCATGCTCGCGGACGGCGGCTTTCATATTATCCTGCTCCACGCCCACGACCTGACAGAGGAGCTTGTTCCCGGGTATTATAAGCAGTTCGTGGACTATCTGCTTGATAAGGGCGTGCAGTTTGTTCCGCCGGAGTTTTTATAAATTTACAGAGGTAAAAGTGTATGAGAACAGCAGAAATAAAACGCAAGACAAAAGAGACCGATATTGAGGTGTTCGTGCGCCTGGACGGCGAAAGGCGGGTCAATATCGACACGGGTATAGGCTTTTTTGACCATATGCTGACGGCTTTCGGCGTTCACGCGGGTATGGATCTGGACGTTCGCTGCAAGGGCGATCTGAACGTTGACGGACACCACACCGTCGAGGACGTAGGTATCTGTATCGGCAAGGCAGTCGCGGAAGCGCTCGGCGACAAGGGCGGTATCGCGAGATACGGCAGCGCGTTCGTGCCTATGGACGAGGCTCTGAGCTTCTGTGCGCTCGACATCAGCGGCAGACCGTTTTTAGCCTTTAACGCGAAGTTTACCGATTTCCGCTGCGGCGAGTTCGACACCTGCCTTACGGAGGAATTTTTCCGCGCTTTCGCGATGAACAGCGGGATAACGCTGCATTTGCGCGAGGAATACGGCAAGAACGACCACCACATTATTGAAGCGATGTTCAAGGCAGCCGCCCACGCCCTAAAAGACGCGATGACGGTAACGGGCGGCGGAGTGCTCTCCACAAAAGGAGTGTTATAAATGATAGCGATTATTGATTACGGCGCGGGGAACATCTTCTCGGTGAAGAACGCGCTTGATTATCTCGGGCTTGAAAGCAAGCTGACAAGCGAAAAGAGCGACCTCGAAGCCGCCGACGCGCTTATCCTGCCGGGTGTGGGAGCTTTCCCCGCCGCGTGGAGAAAGCTCTGCGAAAGCGGGCTTGTGGATACAATAAAGGCGCAGTCGCAGGTAAAGCCGTTCATGGGGATATGCTTAGGTATGCAGCTGCTTTTCGAGAAGAGCTTCGAGTTTGAGGAGTGCGAGGGTCTGGGGCTTGTCAAGGGCTATGTGGACAAGATCCCCGACACCGGGCTTGTAATACCGCACATGGGCTGGAACAAGCTCGAATACGCGAACCCCTGCCCGCTGTTTGAGGGCTTGGGCGATAACTTTGTTTATTTTGTCCATTCTTATCAGGCGTTCTGTCCCGACGGCGAACTTAACGCTTATGTTGAGTACGGCGGGAAGGTGCCGGCGGTCGTTTCGGACGGAAAGTTTGTTTACGGCTGTCAGTTCCACCCCGAAAAGAGCGGTAAGACGGGCTTGAAGATACTGGAAAACTTCGCGGGGCTTATCGGAACAAGATAAAAGATAGCTTTGTCTGCCAGCAGGTTAAAGCAACGGGCGCGGGTAGGGTGTACTAAGCCTTTTCCCCGCACACGCGGGGTTGACCCTGGACAAAATAGACATATTCGTTATCGCCCCACCTTTTCCCCGCACTCGCGGGGGTGATACTAAACAATGAGGTGACGTAATGCTTGCAAAAAGAATAATCCCCTGTCTCGACGTGCGCGACGGCAAGGTCGTCAAGGGCGTGAATTTTGAGGGGATAAAGGAGGTCGGCGACCCCGTTGAGTGCGCTTATGAATACAACTTACAGGGCGCTGACGAGATAGTATTTTATGATATAACAGCCTCGCACGAGGGCAGGGGAGTTATCCTCGATGTCGTGTGCGAGACCGCGAAAAAGGTGTTCGTTCCGCTGACGGTCGGCGGCGGCATCAAGACCGTAGACGACATACGCAATACGCTCCGTGCGGGCGCGGATAAGGTATCGGTCAATTCGCAGGCGGTGCAGAATCCGCAGCTTATCAGGGACGGCGCGGATATTTTCGGCAGCCAGTGCATCTGCGTGGGCGTGGACGCTAAGGCGGTAAGTCCCGGCAAGTGGACAGTCTACATCAACGGCGGGCGTATCGACATGGGGCTTGACCTTATCGACTGGGTGAAGAAGTGCGAACAGCTCGGCGCGGGCGAGATATGCTTAAACTCGATAGATACCGACGGCGTGCGGGGCGGGTTCGACCTGCCGATGCTGAAAGCCGTTGTTGACGCGGTTAAGATACCCGTCATTGCGAGCGGCGGCGCGGGCAAGCTGGGCGATTTTGCGGAGGCTTTTCTTGAAACCGACTGCTCGGCGGCGCTGGCGGCAAGCCTGTTCCATTTCCACGAGCTGACAGTAGGGCAGGTAAAGGACGACTGCCGCAGTAAGGGCATAATCGTGAGATAAAAGATAAGAAGATAAAGGATAAAAGATAGTTTTGTCTGTCAGCGGGTCAATAAAGTGAATAGTTAATAGTTAATGAGCGTCTGCGGCGCGTATTATGCGGACGCTGCGTGCCGCACTGATTATCCCTTTTGAGCAACAACTTTTTGCGGGGCGAAGCCTCCGCAAGCACTTGCTTTAGCAAGTGCCATCATCGCCGAAGGCGATACCATAACTATTCACTCTTCACTGTTCACTTGGTCGGCGCGGGGGTGTTCCTGATCAGCGGTGTAAACCGATAAGGAGAAATGAGAAGTAAATGAGTATAGAAAAAAAGATATTATCCGTATCAGCGGCGGCAGTCCTTGCGGTATCGGGAATGTGTCTCCCTGCGGCGCAGACGGTTGGCGTTTTCGGTACGGCTGTAACGGCTTCGGCGGCGCAGGTGGTCTCGCCGCGATTATCGGCAGGCGCTCACTGCGGCGACAAGCTCATAGTATATGTTGACAATTACAAAAGCTACTCCGACAGCGCGGCGTTCGCCGTAAAGATCAGCGGCAGAACCGTAAAAAATATGACGGGCGCGGAGCTTAGATCCGCAGAGGGCAAGCTGACATTTACCACCAACGGCGCAAGCTATCTGAAGCCGTATACGCGCTACACGGTCAAGGTCACGGCGGAATCGGGCGGCACGGCGCTTTCCTCCGAGATAAAGGTCAACACTTCCAATTATTCATATTATACAATTAAGGACGGCGCGACGTTCTACACACGCTCGGGAGGCGTGATGCGGGCGGCGGGAACAATGGGCAGCGGCGTTTTTCGCGGGCAGCTCTGCGACGTAAGCGGTGACTCGATAGCGGGCAAAAGCATTGATTCCGCAGCGTTAGGATATGTCAAGCTCGCCGTTCCCGCAAAGGCGGGCAAAAACGCCAATCAGGAGCAGCTGTACTCCTATCGGTATGTATATGTCAAGCCCGCGCAGGCTTCGCGCAAGCCGATAGAGAACGTAAGAAACGTAGTGGCGAATTTTGCCATAGCCGCCAGCCGGGTACCGAATCAGACCTACTATCTCTGCGGGGAGCAGTTTAACAGCTCGGCGCTTGTTTCCGATTGCTCGGGGCTGACAAAGGCGGCGTATCTGCGGATAGGCTTTTATCTCGAACACAACGCGGAGGCGCAGGCTAACACATCGGGCAAGCTCATGGTCTTTGACAACATCGTTCAGACGGGTTACAGCGGCGGTGTAAGGACGTACCGTTTCAAAAACAGTTCGGCGCGGGTGGACGTTGATTCGCTTGAAAAGGGCGATCTGCTGTTTTTTGTTTGCAGCACCAACAATCAGCAAGTGAATCCCGATTATGTAAACGACGGAATAGGTCATGTGGGGCTGTACATCGGCGACGGGCAGTTCGTACATTTCACAAGCTCATACGGAAAGACCAATCACCCCTGTCGTATCGAGAACTTACGGAGCTATGAAAACAGTCAGCTCCGCGTAGCAAGGGCGGTGCGGTTCATAGTATGATAGAATATAAATCAGATAAAGAGCTTGGCGCGGCTGAACTGGAAAGGCTTTTCCTGTCGGTCGAATGGTCATCGGGGCATTATCCCGAAAAGCTCGAAACGGCGATGAAGAATTACGAAACGGTGCTTACCGCATGGGACGGCGAAAAGCTAATAGGGCTTCTGAGCGCTATGGACGACGGCGTTATGACGGCGTATATCCACTATCTGCTTGTTGACCCCGAATATCAGGGGCAGGGTATAGGCAAGGCGCTCGTCGAAACGGCAAAGAAGAAGTATGCCGATTATCTCAGGATTGTGCTTGTTTCGTATAACAAAGAGGTCGGCTTTTATGAGAGCTGCGGCTTTACAAGAGAGACCGAGTCCTCGCCGATGTGCATAACAAGTCTTTGGACATAAAGGTACGATACTATGAAAAAGTATATGCGGATACAGGGACGTGAGCTTGCATATCGAACAGGTAAGCCTGTTGGAGTTTTTATCCTTAACTGGCGAAGGGTCAGAGATGGGATTTACTCTGCGGAGGATTCCTATATATATGAGATGACTGAAAACTGGTTCAAACAGCATCTTCCCGAACCGCCTTTCTACGGCGGCAACAATGACAATCCGCAGGGTGCTGTGACTTATTTCAAGACGGAAAGATTCAACGAAATGCGAGAAAAGGCAGAGGTGCTTATGTCGCTTCTTGATAAGTATAAAGTACCGTATGATATTGTTTTTACCGATTATGTCGGAAAAATAATCTATGAGGACGATTATCAGGTCGCAGTCATTGATGAATAAAGGAGTTATTATGAGCAAGATTAAAGTTGATCTGAATGATCTTGACAAATATTTCAAAAAGTCGGAGCTTATCCCCGCGATAGCCTTCGACGTTGACACGAAAACGGTGCTTATGCTCGCCTACATGAACAAGGAGAGCCTTAAAAAGACGCTCGAAACGGGCTACACATGGTACTGGAGCCGTTCAAGGCAGGAGTTCTGGAACAAGGGCGCTACAAGCGGTCATGTGCAGAAGGTGGTAAGCATTTACGGCGACTGCGACGACGACACGCTTTTGCTGAACGTAAGGCAGACGGGTGCCGCCTGTCACACGGGAAATTACAGCTGTTTCTTTAATGAGATGTATAACGAGGAGGAATAATAATGACCGTATATCAGGAAATATTCGAGGTATTAAAGCAGAGAAAGGCAGATTTTGACAGCGGGAACGCTCCCGAGAAGTCTTACACCTGTTATCTGTATGAGAAGGGTGTGGACAAGATATGCAAGAAGATCGGCGAGGAGGCTTCGGAAACGATAATCGCGGCTAAGAACGGCGATAATGAGGAGCTTAAAAACGAGATAAACGATCTTTTGTATCATGTCATGGTGCTTTGTGTAAATCAGGGGCTTGACTGGGCTGATGTCGAGAAAGTCCTTGATGAGCGCAATGAGAAGATCGGGAATTTGAAGCAGATGAAAACGGTGGATAAGAACACCTGAGTAAAAATGCCGCCGTTGAAGCGGCGTTTTTTATAAACTATAAATGAGCAGTGTCGTCAACTTGCACAAAGCCGGACTATCACAAGGCGTGTAGGGCGGGGGCTTGCCCCATACGCATTAATCTATTCAAAAATGCTGTAAAATCGCGGATTTGCAGGCGTTCACGGACGCGCAATGCGCGCCCTACAATATTTGCGCCGTAAAATTCTTGTAGGGTCGGGCTTGCCCCGACCTGTGCGACCAAATAATCACCGTATTTTCAATAGTTTTGCATTAGGTTAGTGCAAATGGGGGCTTGCCCCCGCCTTCCTCGTTGCAAGGCTTTATCTAACAATAATAATTTATGCAATTTGACAAATAGCGCGAGTGTCCCGAAATCGCAGCGGAGGAGCAGAACCGACGTTGAAAGCGGCGGGAGCAAGCCCCGCCCGACAATTCTAAAAATGTTTAGTAACAAGAAAAGGAAGCAACATCATGAAAAACGCAAAAAGAAAAATATTGGCAATAATCGCGGCGGCGGTCTTTTCGCTGTTGGCTGTCGGCTGCGGGAAACAGGCAGACAGCGCGGAAGCATTGGCGGAAGAGACAATCGTGGCTGAAACGTCGGCGAGTACAACGGCAATTTCAACCACGATAACCGCACCAACCACGACAACCACGACAACTACAACAACCACAACGACCACGACCACCACAACGACAAGCACCGAGATAACCAACGAGACCGAACCCGAAGACCCCTACTCCGCAGAGAACGCGCCCGCAGGTCTGCTTTCGTCCGCCGACGACCTTGAAATGACCGATCTGACCGGCGAGGGCTGGGATTTCGAATTTGTCTACGGAGACAGGACTTTCGAGGCGATCTACACCGCGTATCCAGAACGGTGGACGATAAAGGATTCTTACCTTATCCACCAGCGCGACGATATGAGGATCATCTGCGAGGCGCTTATCGAAATTTACCCTATACACGGCAAGGACTATGTAAGCTACCGCACCCCTGAAGACATGGTTTACGAATGGAGCCAGCATAATCTGGCGTACAATATTCTTTCAGAGGACAATAGCTGGCGGTCTCACGCCCGCGACGTTGACTTCGACCCGGAAGATCAGGGCAGGAGCCTTTACGATATGTTCATGGCGAGAAGAGGCTGACATAATACTATTTATACTATTTAATCATCAAGGCATAGACAAGATTGGCGGATAGCATTTCGTCGATCTTATATAAATGTAAAAAATGTTAAAAAACGTGTTTTGCGGGTTTTCTGCGGTTGAAAAGTTCATATCTTTATGCAATAATAAAATTACAGGAATAGTATTAAGGGGTGAAACGAATGGCGCAGATAATAACGATCGCACGCGGCATGGGCAGCGGCGGCAGGACTATCGGAAAAATGCTTTCCGAAGCTCTCGGATTTAAATACTACGACAAGGATCTGCTGAGACTTGCCAGCGAGGAAACGGGCATAAACGAGGAGTTTTTCGATCAGGTCGATGAAAAGCTCAAACGCCTGTTCATCAAGCGCGGCGGAGTTTACAAGGGCGGCGTTATCGACCCCGACAGCCGCGATTTCATCTCGGACAGGAACCTCTTTAATTTTCAGGCGAAAATAATCAGGGAGCTTGCCGACAAGGAGCCTGCTGTCATCGTCGGCAGATGCGCCGATTATATCCTCCGCGACAGAACGGATATTGTAAAGCTGTTTATTTTCAGCGACAGCGACACCGCCGTTTACAACGTCTGCGAGGCTTACGGCGGCAGCGAAAAGGACGCACGCAAGCTGATCGAAAAGACCGACAAGGAGCGCAGCACCTATTACAAACATTACACAGGTAACGAATGGACGGACGCAAGAAACTATAACATCTGTCTTAACACTACACGCCTTGATTACGAGACCTGCGTTAAGATAATCATGGGCTATATGAAAATTATCGACGATAAATACAAAAGGAAATAAAACAGCCCGGAGAACGGCTCCGGGCAGAAGGTGTTTTGTCGTCAGATGCAGTAATCGCCGCCGTCGTCGCTTTCGTTACCCTCTGAGCGGTCGAGAACATCTTGGAGCGTGATGCCATCGGCGGTCTCGGCTATCGCGGTATAGAGCTTTTCCCACACGAAAAGCGTTTCGCAAAATTCGGCACGCGGGCAGAGGTTCTTTTCGTCCTCAAGGCAGGAAACGGGTGCCAGTGTGCCTTCGGTCAGGCGGAGTATCATGCCGATAGTGTAATCCTTCGGGTCGCGGGTAAGGCGGTAGCCGCCCTGTGAGCCGCGAACGCTTTTGACATATCCGGCTCGTGAAAGTGCAGGTATGATCTGCTCCAGATATTTTAGCGAGATGTTCTGGCTTTCGGCGACTTTTTTCAGCGGAACGGGCTGTTCCTCACCGCCTGCTTTGGCAAGTCCGAGCATCAGCCGGAGTGCATATCTGCCCTTTGTGGAAATAAACATTGTTATAACGCCTCCTTATAAGTCATACTAATTATAGTATAATACAGTAGATTGGATTTGTCAAGTGGCTGATAAATTTTTGCTCCGTTTGCCGGAAAACTTGCAGCAGCGTACACGGGCATAGGCTTGTTAATGCAGTTTTTTCATTGATCTGTAACAAGGGATAAAGGGGGATAATATGTTTGATAATAATAACAACTTCATAAAAAACACAGATATTAATAAAAACGGCGGCGGCTCCGTGCCGTTTTATATAACGTCGCCTGTCGGCAGAGGGCGGTATCTGGTGGAGCATCGTTTTTTGTGGGAGCAGTTTTTCAGAGACCCGAAAATGCTGATAGGCAATCTGCTTGTGCCGGGTGGTATTTTTTTCATTTTTGAAAAGCTGATGTTTTCGGTCGGAAGGATACATTGTCCCTACCGCATGGAGAATTTCCGCATTTCGCTTATGGACATCTGCGACCCGAATAATATTATTGCTATGCTGGAAATGCCCTATCCCGATCTTGTACCGCTTTGTTACAGAATTTACCTTTTACATGACAAGAAGTATACGCGGTTTATGTATTTCACGGTGGAGCGCGGGCAGAACGGCGCTTTTCTCTGCCGCTGGGACGAAAACGGCGTTCATTACAATTACGGCATGATAAACACGGCTGAATGGAATGCGCAGAACAGGGATTTTCAGAGTTATCTTGAAGCGCAGGTAATAACGAATATATTTAATGGTGTGGGTAAAAAGCCCGAAGCGCGGTCTTTGCCGTGCGGTAATTAAATATTTCATTAAAACGCATAAAACGCAAAACGCGGGCAAACCAAAAGTCTTAGGAAGGCTGGCACGAACAAGTTCGTGCAGGGGGATAACCCTTCTTCAAAAGGGTTTTCTCCGGAAAAGCAGGCGGCATTATTAAAAAATACTTAAATAGCAACGATTTTACCGCGCTTTTTTGCCTGCACTTTGTGCATTCCTACAATATGATAATTTTCACTTGCACGCGGGAAAAAATAATGATATAATAAATAGTGGCTTATTGCAAAGCGAGATCGGGGTGAGCTTTTCGACTGATGAAAACGTTAAATATCGGCGTATCTCTCAGAATAGCAGGCTCTGTCCTGATCGCCCTTGCAGCGGCTTTCTTTGCCGTCGGCTGCGCTTTGAAGGAGCCGCAGGAAACGGGCGGCGAGATAGCAGTCCCGATTTTCGAAGCGGCAGAGATCACCTACAACACTGTGGCGGCGGAGGTCGATGACATTACCGAGCGGTACTACATCGACGGCAAGTTCGGCTATCCTTACTATGAAAAGCTCTCGTTCAGGCAGTCGGGGACTGTCAAGGAGCTTAACATCGAGGAAAACGCTCAGGTGAAAAAGGGCGACGTGCTTTGCGTGCTTGAATCAAAGGAGCTTGACGATAAGCTCGAAGAAAAGAAGGTCTATCTCGATCAGGCGGAAAAAACGCTCAGAACGCTGCTTTCCGACCCGGGCGAGGCGACATCGGCGGAGCTGGAGCTTGCCAAGACCGACGTGGAATATTTAAGGCTCGAATATGAGCATCTTGAAGCGTCGGCGGGCGATTACAAGGTGACTGCGCCCTGCGACGGGCTGTTTATGGCAGACAGGAACACCTCGTTCGGGACAAGCATTGAATCTCAGCGCGGCGCTCAGAACATAATACTGGAGGGCGCTCAGGTTCGGTCGTCGCAGGCTTTCGGAACTATTGCCGACCGTTCGCAGAAGTATATACTCTGCGAATCCGACAAGCCGCTTGAAAACGTGAATTTCGGCACGAAGGTAACGCTCGAACAGGGTACGGTGACGGCGCACGGCAAGGTCATCGACACCACGCAGGGCGGCTACGGCGGCAGCAGGACGACGGTTTATATCATCGAGCCGGAGAAAGATCACGGTTTGAGCGACCTGCCCGTGCATTGCTGCTTCGACGTTTACGCCAAGCCCGATACCGTAGTGGTGCCGACAAAGGCGGTAAAGAAGTCTAAGGAGCGGCGTTATGTCGAGCTGCTTATCGACGGCACGAAGGTCGAGCAGGACGTTGAAACGGGCATAGTTGACGGCGACCGCACCGAAATAGTCAGCGGGCTGTCGGGCGGCGAGCAGATAATAATAAATTGACCTTATACAGCAAGGCTGTGACGGAGAGGAGATATTCACAGAAATGAAAAAAATACTGAGCAACGTGTGGTTAAAGAGGTGCGTGGCGGTGTTCTGCGTAGCATACGCAGCGGTTATAGCGCTGCTCGCATACGCCACGTTCCTTTACGATCTTGTGTTCGTTTCGGGCAAGCAGAGCAGCTTCTTTATACTGCTTGCCGTGACTTCGCTGATCTTCCTTGTGCTGATGATCTACACGCGGGAGCGGTTCGTAACGCGGCTGATAAGTGTGACGCTATTGCCGGTGGTGTTCTTCCTGTTGCTGTTCAACATCGCCAATCAGAACTGGATACTGATAATTCCGCCGTTCATTGTGGCGCTTGTCATATTCTTTGCTGCGGGGACGGGCGAGACAGTCAAGGTAATAATGGGTACGATATATCTGCTGTTATATGTGCTGGGAATAGTTGCCTATGTGCTTTGTAATATGCTGCTGGGCGGTTCCTCTGTTGAAACAAAGCTCGATATGTCGCTTACGCAGGAGTCGCCCGTGTTCTCGCTTTACAAAAACGACCAGATACATCTGTTCGAGGTCATCGCGGACGACAATGCGATCTCTCCCGACGGGCGTTATCGTTTCTATCTCACCGATGTTCAGAACTCGGGCGCTGGCGAGGTTCGCATTTATGTTGTGCCGAACGGGCAGGACATCAAGCTGAAATATTTCTCGCTGAATCAGAAGGGTATCAGAAAGACCATAACGAATAAAGGCGTGCGTGGGGTAATTCCCGATGTGGGTTGGACTTATAAGGAGAAGGACGACGGCAAGCAGGAGCTGGCGCTTGTTTACCTTCTTACGCCGCAGGATAACTGGCGTGAATCCATTGTGACCTCGATGCCCAGTAAGCAGTATTGGGAGTTTTTGGGACTTGACTGATAAAAAGATCAAAGCCGCAGTACCGAAAGTGCTGCGGCTTTTTGATTCAAAACGGTGTGAACAGGATACGGGATCCAGCGCCTGTGTCCTGTCTGTCCTTTATTCGCTTAACTCCGCCCATTCGTCCGTCAGCTTATCAACGTCCGCCCTTGTCTTTTCAAGCTGATTACATTTCTCATTCATCAGCTCAAAATCTGCCGCCGTCGCCGGGTCGGAAATCTCTTCCTCCAACTGCGCTATCAGGCTCTCCAGCCGCTCGATCTCGTCCTCCAGCTCTTTCACCCGCTGACGACGTTTCGCCGCCTCCGCCCGCTGCTGCTTGCCCCTGTACTGCTCGCGGCTCCTGCTTGCGGCGGCTTCTTCATCACGGCGGCGCTTTTCGGCAGCCTCGCGCTCCTGCTCCGCCTTTTCCTCCTCCGAAACGGCGGCAATATAAGCGTCAAATCCGCCGTCAAACGAACGCACCGTGCCGCCCGATATTTCGATTATCCTCGTCGCGGTCTTATTCAGCAGATAACGGTCATGCGAAACGAGCAGCATCGTCCCGCCGAAGTCTTTCAACGCGTCCTCCAGAACCTCCTTGGTGTGCAGGTCGATATGGTTGGTCGGCTCGTCGAGGATAAGGAAATTAGCGTGCGTCAGCGCCATTATCGCAAAACAGAGCTTCGCCCGCTCGCCGCCGCTCAACACCGAAATGGGTTTGAAAACGTCCTCGCCGCGAAAAAGCACCGAAGCCAACGCCTTGCGTATCTCGCCGTCGGTCATCTGCGGAAAACGCCGCGAGACCGCTTCGATCGCCGTGTCGTGCGGGTTCAGCTGCGCGTGTTCCTGGTCGAAATAGGCGAACTTGACGTTGTTGCCCCAAAGAATATTCCCCGATTCCTTCGGGATAATGCCCTGTATCAGCTTTAGAACGGACGTTTTGCCCGCGCCGTTGTCGCCGATGAGCGCAACGTGTTCGCCGCGCCTGACGTGCAGGTCAAGGCTTTCGATAAGCGTTTTGCGCTCATCGCCCTCGCCGACCGCAAGCGGACAGCCCACCACGCGCACGATGTCCTTTGTTGGCTCAATGGTATAGTCGAGCTTTATTTTCGGCGGTGTGTCGAAGTTCTGCGGGCGGTCGATGACCTCGATCTTGTCGAGCTGCTTTTCGCGGGATTTCGCCATTTTCGCGGTCGAAGCCCTTACCTTGTTGCGTGCGATGTAGTCCTCAAGCTGGGCGATCTGCCGCTGCTGCGCCTCGTATTCGCGCAGATGGCGGATATTTGCCGCTTCTTTCAGCCGCGCATACTCGGTGTAATTTCCGCGGTATGAGGTAAGATAGCCGTTTTCGATGTCGCATATCCTGCTGCACAGCTTGTCGAGGAAATAGCGGTCGTGCGATACGATGATTATTGCGCCGCGATAGTTTTTCAGGTAGCCTTCGAGCCATATCAGCGTTTTGAAGTCGAGGTGGTTTGTCGGCTCGTCGAGGATAAGCAGCTCGGGCTGTTCGAGCAGCAGCTTTGCAAGCGCAAGGCGGGTCTTTTCACCGCCCGAAAGCGAGGAGATTTCGCGGTCGTAGGAAAGGTCGGAAAAGCCCATGCCGTTAAGTATCTGCTTTATCTTGAAATCGAAATTGTAGCCGTCGTGCAGCTCGAAGTAGGACGAAAGCTGACTGTATTCCGAAGCGGCAAATTCCAGCTCGTCGCCGACGCAGGCGCTCATTTTCTCGGTAAGCTCGTCCATGCGCTTTTTGATGTCGGCGAGCTTTGAAAAAGCGGCGGTCATTTCCTCGATGACGGTAGCCTGCGAATCAAGCCCCGTGTTCTGTGCGAGAAAGCCCACAGCGCAGTCGCGGACGGTCATGCTGCCCTCGCCCGTCGGCGATTTGTCGTAATCAAGCTCGCCCAGAATGATCTTCAGCAGCGTGGACTTTCCGCAGCCGTTCTTGCCGACGATGCCGACGGTCTCGTTCTCGTTCAGCGTAAACGAGATGTCTTTGAGCAGCGGTTCGCCGTTAAAGTATTTATATAGATGTTCGATATTTATAAGCATTGTTATCTTTCCTTTCGGGAGGATCGCGCCCGACATTCGGCACAATAAAGATTATACCCTATATTTATGAATTTTTCAACTTGCGTTATATCGGCTTGAATGTATACCTTTGCAGTATGATATGTAGGCTATCACGATGCAATAGGGCAAACTAAACAATTGAGAGTTTGAATATTGGGACAAATTTGTGATTACTTCCAAATAAAATATTAAAAAATTTAAAAATTTAGGATTGCTATTGCATTTTCCATAATAATTTGTTAAAATATAAGTATAGCAATGTTAGTAAAAGAATGATATTTTATTAACAGAAGAAAGCGGGGTACGGTTATGCATTTTCGTAATTTAACGGATAATGATACAGGGAGCAGTAATGTCAAAACCGTATTTTCCTGCTGCGCGGGGGAGGTCATACCGCTTGAAAGGCTTTCGAACGATGTCTTTTCGAGTATGATTCTGGGCGACGGATTCGGGGTAAGACCTTCCTCCGGGAAATTTACGGCACCTGCGGCGGGCGTTGTCAAGGACGTTTCGGGCAGCGGCTGCGACGTTACTATAAAGACTGAGGACAATCTGATAATGATCGTTTCGATAGGTATTGATTCTTCTGCCGATAAGCTGAATGTGCAGTGTCGGGTCTGTCCGGGCGAGCGTGTGACCACATCGAGTGTGTTGTGGGAGCTTGCGGATAATGAGACTGACATCACGGCGGCGGTGGTTGTTACCAATTGTCTTACAAGTCCGTCATTTAATATCAGGTATGGCAGGATCAAGCAGGCAGAAACTCCTGTTATGACGATAATGGTTTAAAACAATGATTAAATAGTATTAGACTTCCTCGGAAACTAACTTGTGTCGCATGGCGAGGAGGACAACGCAGCAGCACGGTAAAAGATTTTGTCATGCGGTGTGCGGTAGTTCCCGAAAAAGTCTGTTAGCTGCACAAAGCTCACAAAAAGCGCAGAATTAGGGTAAATCAAAAGTTTTAGTAAGGGGTGGCATGAGTAAGCTCGTGCCGCCCCTTTTCTAATAGCCTGTTTAGTAACTTTTGGTTTGCCCGCACTTTGCGATTATTTTTAACTTCCTGATTTCGGTTTGTTCTGCTTTGCGCTTTTTTGTGTCATTGCGGCTCACTTTGGAATATTATGTAATCAGAAGGGCGGTGAGCTTTATGGATATTCATGTTATGTCCGCCGACTGCGTGCGCGTGCGGCTTTCTGCGGACGAATGCGCACGGCTGGGTCTGAACTACGCGGACTTCTCCCCCGAGAGCCTTTCGGCACGGCTTTTTATCGCAACGGTGCTGACAAGGCTCTACGCGGAGGGGACTGTCTCCGACTACCCGCAAAAGCTCACCGCCGAAGTCTTTGAGGACAGCGGCGGCTTGGCGGTCTATATTTCGGGCAGGGGATTGTCCTGCCGCACGGCGGAAAACGAGCCTGACGGCGCGGAGACCGTCCTGCTCATGAAAACCCCCGCCGAAGTCATCGCGGCGGCGGGCAGGCTTTCGGAGAACGCTCACGCGGAGCTGTATTCCTTCGGGAACGGCTACGCGCTCGCGGCAGATGTTTCTCTGCGCGGCGGCAGCCGTTCGGAGCTGCTTGCGGCGGCGGTCAGGGAATACGGCAGGCTGCTCACCGACGCGCCCCAAAGCGTTCTCGGCGGTTTATGCCTTTAGCAGACTGACAGCGGCGGCGGGGTCTTTCGCCTTGAAAAGATACGAGCCTGAAACAAGCACATCAGCGCCGTGTGCCTTGACGAGTGCGGCTGTTTTGTCGTTGATTCCGCCGTCAACTTCAATATGGATATTTCTTCCTGTACTGTCGGCGAGGGCGCGGGCGGCGGCGATCTTATCGAGCATATCGGTCATGAACGACTGTCCGCCGAAGCCCGGCTCGACGGTCATAATAAGTATCATATCAACAAGGTCGATATACGGTTCGACAACGCTTACGGGCGTTTTCGGCTTTACAGACACGCCAGCGAGACACCCGGCGGCGCGAATGGCTTTGAGTGCGGGGCGTATGTCGGGGGCGGATTCGTGGTGGACTGTCACCGAACCCACGCCCTTTACTGCGAAGTCCTTTATATACCGTGCGGGGTCGTCGATCATCAGGTGAACGTCCACGGGCTTTGTGATAATTCCCTTGATACTGTCAAGCACGACCTTTCCGAAGCTGATATTCGGCACAAACGTTCCGTCCATAACGTCGTAATGCAGCCAATCTGCGCCCGCCTGTTCGACTCGTCCGATGTCCTTGCCGAGCTGTGAGAAGTCAGCAGCCAGCAAAGATGCCGCGACGAGCGTTTTGTTTTTCTTTTCCATGCTTTTACCTGCCCTTTCAAAAGTAAGATACGTTTGATAATTTGATTATACAACATATCTGATGAAAAGTCAAGGCAGAAAAGATTAAAGATTATGACCTGCAAAGCAGGAACAAACCAAAATCAGAAAGTAAAATAATAATTGCAAAGCGCGGGCAAACCAAAAGTCTTGGGAAGAGGTCATTGCTTTGCAGGTTGAATATCTTTTATCTTATATGTGCCGGTTTGCCTATCGTAACCGACTTCACACAGAACCGCCTGTCAAGGCTCCTGATCTTTATCAGATAAATGAATATCAGCAAAACACACGCCGCCGTCCATGCAGAAGGAGCCGCAAACACCGCCGCATCAAACCCGATACGGTACACAAACCCAAACGACACAATTATCCGCGCTGCTAACTCCACCGCGCCCGCAAGCATCGTCACCAGCGAAAAGCCCAGTCCCTGCAAAAGATTCCTGAACAGGAAAAGCAGTCCCAAAACAGGATAAAACAAACAGGTAACGCGCAGAAAATGCCGCACGGCATCAAGTATCGCCGTGTAATCGGTGTCGCCCGACCGCAGGAAAATATGCGTCATGGTCTCGCCCGCAAAGAAAACAACGGCTGTAATGATTATCGTGTAGATCATTGAGACTGCAAAAGCCACCCGCGTTCCCTCGTGTATACGGTCGATCTTCTTCGCGCCGAGATTCTGCCCGCCGTATGTCGCCATAGTAACGCCGAGAGTGTCCATAGGCGCTGAAACGAGGTTCTGCACCTTCTGACCCGCGCTTATCCCCGCGACTGCCACTGAACCAAGCGTGTTTACCGCCGTTTGAAGGATTATCGAGCCGACCGCCGTTATCGAGAACTGGAAAGCCATTGGCAGCCCGAGCGCCGCGATGTGCTTCATAAGCTCGGTATCGACTGCTTTTTCGCCGTCCTGATATACCAGCACGGGCAGGCGGCGCTTCATGTAGATAAAGCACATCACTCCCGAGATCGCCTGCGAAAGCACCGTCGCGGCGGCGGCACCCGTCACGCCAAAGCCCAGCGCAATTATGAAAAGCAGGTCAAAAACGATGTTCAGCCCCGAAGCGATAAGCAGGTATTTGAGCGGCGTTTTGCTGTCGCCAAGTGCGCGGAGGATCCCTGACATCAGGTTATAGAACATCGTCACGGGAATACCCATAAATATCACGACTATGTACGAGTAAGCGAACTCGAACGTGTCGGGCGTGGTCTGCATAAGGCGCAGCAGCGGCTTGCAGAAAATCACCGTCACCGCCGTAAGAATTATCGCCAGCGCCGCCGAAAGCAGTTCGGCATTGTAGACCGTGCGCCGCATTTCTTTCAGGTCGTTCGCGCCGAATTTCTGCGCTACGGGTATCGAAAAGCCCGAACACATACCCGTCGCCGTGCCGATAACGAGGAAATACACCGCGCCGACCGAACCCACGCCCGCGAAAGCCTTTACGCCGACGTACTGCCCGACGATTATCGAATCGACCATATTGTACAGCTGCTGGAATATATTTCCGAAGATCATCGGCAGACAAAAGCCGATTATCAGCGAAAGCGGTCTGCCTTTTGTCATGTCTTTTGTCATGGTATTGCTCATCTCCCTGGATCTTTGTAAAAATATGAAATAACGTGTTTTTGTTCGGATTTGTATTTTATAACTTTTAGGGGACTTTTGCAACACATATTTTGTGATTAATCTATAAATTTAGATGACGATATTTGTGTATTATTTATAAACGTCTGTCGCTGCTGTTGCTTTTTCTCAAAAATATATTGACATATTGCCGCTGTATGCGCGGATAGCATAAATCATATTTGTTATACATAAGAAAAATCATCACACAAAATGGGTGACAAACCGCGCAAAGTGTGTTATAATTATAGAAGAAATCGGCGAGGGGGTGCAGCGGTTGGCGAAGATATGCGTATCCTGCGGAAAGGAATACAAGGGCGAGTTTTGCGAGCATTGCGGCTACGGCGACCCGAAGCTGAAAACTCATGCCGCCGACAAGTACAGGAAAAAGTCAAACAGCTACGTCCCCCCCGACGAGCGCGGGAAAAAGCCGCAGTCCTCCGGCGGCAGGGGGAAGAAGCGCGACCCGAAGCAGGTTCGTCTGCTTATCGTGCTTGCTGTGGCGCTGGCGCTGCTTATCGGCTGGACGCTTGCGGGTTCGGGGCTTTTCGGCGCGGGCAACAGCAGCGCGGAGGTCGTGAACACGTTTTTCCGTTCGGTGAACGAGCGCGATTTCGGCAAGTATGCTGGCTGTCATTCCAAAGAGCAGAAAAACGCTATCATTGCCGACCTGCGCGAAACGGGCTTATCCGAGCGGGAGTACATGGACGAGTTCCGTGCGCCATTTGCGGAGGAATACGGCAGCGATTTTGTGGTGAGCTACAAGATACTCTCGACCGAGAAGATGCAGAGTTACAGCATGGACGAGTACCGCGCCGCTTATGGGAGTGTGCCGACCATTTCCGAAGCGGAGTGCGTGGTGCTTGATGTGACTTTTGAAGGCTCGGCGGGGAGTGAGACTTTCCGTATGCACGCTTATACGGCGCATATCGGGCTTAGTTGGCGGCTGATGGAGCTTGGCTATGCGCCGGGCGTTATCAGCGCCGAAGAGTCAGTTAATAGTTAATAGTGAACAGTGAATAGTTGCGGAGCGCCTTCGGCGGTTTATTGCGGACGCTTCGCTCCGCTTGCTGTTCGTTTACAAAAAAGAAAAGAGGTCAAATCATGGCAAAAATACTTGTTACCGGCGGTGCCGGATTCATCGGCAGCCACACCTGCATCGAACTTCTTGCAGCAGGTCACGAAATCGTAATTTACGACAATTTCTCAAACTCCAAACCCGAAGCCCTCGAACGCATCAAAAAAATCTCCGGCAAGGATTTCGTATTTATTAAGGGCGATATTCTCGACGCGGCAGCAATGAACAATGTCTTTGACGAACATAAAATAGACGCGGTCATCCACTTCGCAGGGCTAAAGGCAGTAGGCGAAAGCGTAGAAAAGCCCGTCGAGTATTACCACAACAACATCACAGGAACGCTTGTTCTCATCGAAGCAATGCGCTCGCACGGCTGCAAGAGGATAGTTTTCTCCTCGTCGGCGACCGTTTACGGCGTGGACAACCCCGTTCCCTACGTCGAGACCATGCCCACCCACACCTCGACAAACCCTTACGGCTACACAAAGGTAATGATCGAGCAGATCCTCCGCGACGTTGCAGTTGCCGACCCCGAATGGAGCATAGCCCTTCTGCGCTACTTCAACCCGATAGGCGCTCACAAGAGCGGACTTCTCGGCGAAGACCCGAACGGCATACCGAACAATCTTTTCCCGTACATACAGCAGGTTGCGGTCGGCAAGCGCGAGTTTCTGGGCGTTTTCGGCAATGATTACGACACTCCCGACGGCACGGGCGTGCGCGATTATATCCATGTCACCGACCTTGCAAACGGTCATCTTTGCGCGGTGGACTATGTTCTTTCGCACAAGGGCGTTGAAGCGGTGAACCTCGGTACGGGCAAGGGTTCGAGTGTGCTTGACGTTCTTCACGCTTTCGAAAAGGCTTGCGGCAGGGAACTTCCCTACAAGATAATGCCGCGCCGTGCGGGCGACATCGCTTGGTGCTATGCCGACGCTTCAAAGGCAAAGGCGCTTTTCGGCTGGGAAGCGAAGTACGGCATCGACGAGATGTGTGAGGACGGCTGGCGTTTTATCGAGCGCAATCCCGACGGGCTGTAAATCCTAATAAAAACGCCGTGCGCGGGAGATCATCCTGCGCACGGTTTTTGTTATTCGTCAAACCAGTTTTCTATGTGATATTCTTCGTCGAGTTTGACATGAAGTTCAGCCGTCTTTCCGGTGAAAAGCTCGTCGTTGTTGTCAAAGGGCGAATCGGCTTTCTTCATCGTTCTCACGGTTAAGTCAAGCTCGCCGAAGAAATTCATTATATCGAAGGTGAACCATTTAAGCGGCTCGTCGTAGGTACGGAACCGATTGGAGCCTCCATAATCGTAAATACGCGATACGCCGGTTTGACGGTACTCCGCATCAAGTCCGAGATACTGTTCGTCGCTGCCCGTGTACATTATGCCGATAATTCCGTCGGGAAATCCCGAATACTCCGCCGAATCGCTTGCGTAGAAATATATCTCGATGTCGTTTTCACTATGGACATGATTCAGATGATACCCGGGCAGCTCTTCGCCCGGCTCGTACTTGTCGAGCAGCGAGGGAAAGTCCCTTGACTGTATCCAAAATTCCGCTACATCAACGGATTCAAGCGTTGTTCTTTTTTTGCTGTTTGCCGCGTTATAGAATATTATCATGCCTAACGCCATTGCCCCCACTGTGAACAGGCAGAAGATCAGGAAATATTTAGTCGGAGTAGCTATCGGCTTCATATCGCCGTCAAGTTTTTCGCCGAACTGCGAAAGCCGCGAGTTTATTCTTTTTTTGTATATCGGCAGATAAATCACCGTCGCCGCCCCCGCTATCAAAGCCGGTATGAAAAGCAGCAGCAAGAGCTTGAAATAATTCGTTGTTGCCATAGTTCATGTCTCCTTTCTATATGCCTATGAACTCCTTGAATATGTAATAGTATGTGCGTGTAACGTCCGTTTTGCTTCCGTCCGACATGGTGAGGACGAATTTTTGTCCGAGTGCGGGCTTTATGCTTTTTATGTGATTTGCCGACACGATGACCGAGTTGCTTATCCTTATGAACTCTGCGGGGTCGAGGATCTCTTCCAAGCGGCGCAGGCGTTCGGTTATTTTGTATTCTGTGCCGCCGCAGTGAGCGATTACGTCGTGGGAAAAGCTCTCGATGTGGCTTATTTCTGTGGTTTTAAGGCGGAATATTTCGTCGCCGCGTCTGCCGATGAGCCGTTCGGCGTAGACATTTTTTTCCGACATGATAAGCTCCGCCGCATCGTCTATCTCGAATCCCTTGGCGATCAGATCTTTTGCTATCTCCGAGTAGCGTTTTTCGCTGACCATTAGCTTTATTCTCATTGGCAGCAGCTCCTTTCTTATTTTCTTTTCTATGTCATGACATTGACCTTTTGTCTCTTGGTCTGATATTATTATATCTTACCCGCCCCAAAAATGCAACCCCTCCCGAACAGCTTACATTCCCGGGCGCATACCTTTCATTCCACGCAGTACGCATTACATAAAAAAGCACCCGTCGGGTCAAACGGGTGCTTTGCAATATTCGTGTAATTACCGATTACTTGGCAAGAGACTTAGCCAGAGCAGACTTCTTTCTCGCGGCATTATTCTTGTGAATGATACCCTTCGAGCAAGCCATGTCAACCTTCTTGACAGCAGCCTTAACAACTGCTTCCTTGTCCTCGGCGTTGTTCTCTACGGCAAGAGCAGCCTTTTTCAGCGCGGTCTTGAGATCGCTCTTGACAGCCTTGTTGCGGAGAGCCTTAGCCTCATTGACCTTTACTCTTTTCTTAGCGGATTTGATATTAGGCATTTTCGTAAACCTCCCTTTTTTCTTGAATAATCATCACTTATTCGGATAAACTAACCGTATGACTGAGAGGGAACACACGGCAGCTATTTAAACAAGCACTGTTAATATTATATCATATCACGGGGCGGATTGCAAGCGTTTTTCTCATAAAACGACCGTCCGAGATGTAAATTTTTTGTTACAGAAACGACCACAAAACAACAAAGGAGCATGAAACAATGGCACTTAACACCGACCTTGCGCTTGAAGCCTTTGAGGACGCGACCCGCGCCGGAAAGCTCGAAGGCGTTGTCTCGCGCAAACGCTATGACAAGCTCTCGGGCTTTACGATAACCGAGACCGAGATAACCACCTCCGCAGCCGCAAAGCGCCTTGGCAAGCCCGTCGGCAGATATGTCACGCTCGTTCCCGAAGTGCCGCTGTGGGAGTACAGCGCGGGTCTGTCAGGGCGCATAAGCACCCTCGCCCGCGAGCTGCAAAGCGTGTGCGGCGATACCGGGCGCGTGCTGTTCGCGGGGCTTGGCAACCGCCGCATGACCGCCGACTGCATAGGTCCTCTCGCCGCCGACAGGGTGCTTGCCACGCGCCATTTCAAGCGCCTGCCGCTGGAAATTGATACGTCGGGCATGAGCGAAACTACCGTCATTGCGGCAGGCGTGACGGCGCAGACCGGGCTTGAAAGCGCGGAAATTACCGCCGCCGTCTGCTCGAAGGTCAGCCCCGCGCAGGTCATCGTCTGCGACGCGCTCGCCTGCGCCGACCCGCGCAACATGGGCAAAAGCATTCAGATAAGCTCGTCGGGCATAGCGCCCGGCAGCGGCGTGGGGAACTCGCGGCAGGAGCTTTCAAAGCGCACTCTCGGCGTGAGGGTGGCTTCAATAGGCGTGCCGACGGTCTCGCGCCTGCCCGACAGCGAGATGCTCGTCATGCCGCGCTGCGCCGACAGTCTTGCCGAAGCCGCTGCCTCGCTTATCGCCGCCGCCGTCAATCATCTGCTGTACCCCGCGTTCACCGATGAGGAGATAGCTTCGCTTATCGGCTCGTGAGCGGCTTATTTTCTGTGTACTATTTTCAGCTTGGGAGACTTGGCAAGCATAAAGCCCGTGAATTTGTCCCAGTCGGGGAGATTGTCGCGGGTTATATAGATACCGCCTGTTGAACTTATGAGCACGACGTATTCGGGATATACGAGCAGCTTCTGATTCTGATCGTAGGGAGTATATTCAGGTTTGCCGTCCCTTTGGGAGATCATTACTATACGGTCTTCCTCAAACGTGATGTCATGTATTATGTCGCTGCTGCCGGTAAATTGTATCAGCCTTGCATAGTACAGTTCGATCTTTTTTTGGGGGTCAAGTATATGATTCACAAGAAAAAAGATGAATAACGCTAAGAATACAATATCAAAGACATCGATCTTTCTCTCTGCGACAAAGGTATAGATAAAGTCTCCGAGATAAAATACTGTAAACCCCGCAAAAAAGACGAGCAATATCCAAAATCGCGGATTTTCCAGGACGTCGCCTTTCAACGTGCGCTTGTAGTCCTCGCCGCTTATCTTTGAAACTATATGCGTCCCTACCATTATTTGCCGCCCATAACCTTGACCATAACGGCTTTCTGCGCGTGCAGACGGTTCTCCGCTTCGTCAAAGATCTCATCGGCGTGTTCCTCAAATACCTTTGTGGTAATTTCTTCCTCGCGGTGGGCGGGCAGACAATGCTGAACCATAGCGCCGGGGTTCGTTACAGCCATTACTTCGTCGTTTACCTGGAAGCCCTTAAACGCTATCTTGCGCTTTTCGGTCTCGGCTTCCTCGCCCATAGAAGTCCAAACGTCGGTGTAAATAACGTCCGCGCCCTTTGCGGCGGCGAGAATGTCATCGGTAAGAATGAACTTGTCGCCGTAAGCCTTGGCAAATTCAAGCACCTGCGGGTCGGGCTGATAGTCCTTCGGGCAGGCAATAGCAACGGTCATGCCGACCTTCAAGCCGCCGACAATAAGCGAGTTCGCCATGTTGTTGCCGTCGCCGATGTAGGTGAGCTTCAAGCCGTCCAGTCTGCCCTTATGCTCGCGGATAGTCATAAGGTCGGCAAGCACTTGGCAGGGGTGGCAGAAATCGGTAAGACCGTTGATTATCGGGATAGAGCCGTAGCCCGCGAGGTCTTCGACTTCCTTCTGCTCGAAAGTGCGTATCATGATGCCGTCAAGGTAGCGCGAAAGCACGCGGGCGGTGTCCTGCACGGGTTCGCCGCGCCCTATCTGCAAATCGCGGTTCGAGAGGAACAGCGCCTGTCCGCCGAGCTGATACATACCCGTTTCAAAGCTCACGCGGGTACGGGTCGAGGACTTCTGGAATATCATGCCTAAAGTCTTGCCCGCCAGCAGCTTGTGTTCGATGCCGTTCTTGTTCTCGTATTTTAGCTGGTCGGCAAGGTTCAGTATGTCAAGTATTTCCTCTTTCGAGAGGTCAAGGAGTTTAAGTAAATGCTTCATGTATGTTCGTCCTTTCAATAAAAGTTTACAGTGAAAAGTGAATAGTGAATAGTTATGGTATCGGCTTCGCCGATGTTTATTTTTATTTTGCCTTGCAGGATAATTTATCTGCCGCAAGCTCGTAAACGGCGGTGGCTTTTAGCGTTTTTTCGTCAAAATCCCAATCTCCGCGCCCGGTGTTCTGTTTCATCAGCATATTTAGAGCGGCGGTTTTTTCGGCTTTTTCGGTAAGCACTTTGAGCCGCCCCGTGCCGATAACGCTCATGAACTCCGCACTGAAATCACAGGCGTTATCCGCTTCAAGCAGCTTGTACGCGCCGTCTATCTCAAAGCCGACGGTCGGTTCATTCTGCGCAAGCTCAAACTTTCTGCCCGCCGCTGCGCCGTGAAAGTAAAACGTGTAATTACCGTTTGTAAGCGTATATCCGTAATTTACGGGAACGATATAAATATCGCCGTCGTCAACGAAAGCGATGCGGATTATTCTCTCGCCCGCTATGAATTTTTCGATAATATCGGGAGCCGAGATCTCACGGTCATTTCGTCTCATTGCTTTTTCTCCAGTATGCAGAACGCCGCATGGTGGAGTATCGTGAACTGTTCGGGAGCCTTTTCTTCAAGCAGAGCCATATCGTCACGCTCCCACGCCGCAAGCTGTTCGGGGGTCATCGAGACCGCCGTGCCGCGGCAGGCTTTGAGCCGTCCGTGCCAGCTTTGCCGCGTGAAGGGAACGTTCACATCGAAGCCTTCGCGCTTTACTATGTCGAAGCGTTCAAGTACCTCGTCGGGAATGTGTACCTCGCGGCGGGTGTAGCCGCAGCCCGTCCATTTGGGATTGTATTTCAGTATCAGCCTTTCGCACGCGCCCGCAAGCTCGTCGTCGAAGGGCAGCCACGCCATTTCCATGACCGCCAGCTTTCCGCCCGATACAAGCAGCCTGTCAAGTTTCGGGACAAGCGTTTTCGCGTCGAAGTACCAGAAGCACTGACAAGCCGTCACCGCATCGAAGCTGCCGTCGGGAAGGTCGATGTCCTCAGCCGCAGTACGGATAAAGTTTATACCCGTGCCTGCGGAGAGCTTTTTCGCCTGTTCTATCTGACCGCCTGAAATATCGCTGCCCGTCCATTTGCCGCCGAATTGCAGCATATTTCGCGGCAGAACGCCCGTTCCCGTGCCGAGATCAAGCACCCGCTGTCCCGCCGTGCCTATCCCGAACGAATGGAGACTTTCGTAAAACTCGGCGGGGTAAATGTCGCGGTATTTGGCGTAATCTCCGGAGGTCTTGCTCCAGTCGAACGCCGTGCGAAATTCCTCGGTTTTAAAGCCGTCTATCTTATCGCCCGAAATGTTGTTCATTTCAGTATCTCCGCAAGTATCGCCATGCCGCGGTCGATCTCCTCATAAGAGATGTTGAGCGGCGGCAGGAAACGCAGCTTGGTCTTAGCGGTGAGTATCAGCAGACCCTTTTCGAGACAAGCCTTTGCGATGTCGCCCGCCTTCTTGCTTTTCAGCCGAACGCCGATCATCAGCCCGAGACCGTCCACGCCCTCTACTTCGGGGATCTCGGCGAGCTTTTTGCGGAAGTATTCGCCCTTTTCCCGAATGCTCTTGGTGAAGCCGTCCTCTAAAACGGTCGCAAGCACGGCGTTTCCGCCCGCGCAGGCAATGGGATTCCCGCCGAAGGTCGAGCCGTGAGTGCCTGGGGTAAGCACGCCCGAACACTTCTTATCCGCAAGGCAAACGCCTATCGGGATTCCGCCCGCAAGACCCTTTGCAAGCGTGGTGATGTCGGGCTTTACGCCGTACTGCTCGCAGGTGAGCAGAGTGCCTGTCCGTCCCACGCCTGTCTGTACCTCGTCGGCAATGGTGAGAATATCGTCCTTTGCGCACTCCTCAAAGATAGCGTTTACGAACTCCTTTGTCAGCGGAACAACGCCGCCCTCGCCCTGAACGAACTCGAACATAACGGCGCATACCTTGCCTTTGTTCTGCGCAAGCACATTTTTAAGGTCGTCGATGTCGTTAGCCTTTGCGTTCACGAAGCCCGGCAGGAACGGGAAGAAGTAGTTATGGAAAACGTCCTGACCCGTCGCCGAGAGGGTACCCATTGTCCGTCCGTGAAAGCTGTTTTCGAGGGTCACGATGATGTTGCGCTCCGCGTCCGCGCCGTACTTGTCGAAGCTGTATTTCCTTGCGATCTTTATAGCGCATTCGTTGGCTTCCGCGCCGCTGTTGCCGAAGAACATTTTGTCGTAGCCGGTGGCTTCGCAGAGCGTTTTTGCGAAATCAGCCTGAACCTTTGTGTAGTAATAATTCGAGGTATGCTGGATGCTGTGCGCCTGTGCGCAGACGGCTTCTACCCATTTGTCGTTGCAGTAGCCGAGCGAATTGGTGCCGATGCCCGAGCCGAAGTCGGTGTATTGCTTGCCGTCCTCGTCGGTAGCGGTGCGCCCCTCGCCCTTTTCAAGCACAAGGTCGTACCGTCCGTATGAACCCATAACGTGTTCGTTGAATTGTTCGATAGTAGTCATTTTAATTACCTTCTTATCATATCAATTGTTAAATAATTTCTGTATGGGGAGGTGTAAGGTTTGTTCCCCGCCGTCTGATTCAGATAAACTCCGTACCCGCGCCCTCGTTCGAAAGCAGCTCAATGAGTATCGAGTGCGGAATGCGTCCGTCAATGATAGTCGTGCGCTTAACGCCGCGTCTGACGGCTTCAACGCAGCAGTCGATCTTGGGTATCATGCCGCCGCTGATAACGCCCGTGCTTTTAAGATACGGCACATCGCTGACGTTTACCGACGGGATAAGCGTCGAGGGGTCGTCCTTGTCCTGCAAAAGTCCCGCAATGTCGGTCATTAAGATAAGGTTTTCGGCGCGGAGACAGCTTGCGATCCTTGCGGCGGCAGTGTCGGCGTTGATGTTGTAGCAGGTGCCGTCGGCAGATGTCGCAACAGTCGAGATTATCGGCACATAGCCCGCGTTCAGCGCGTCGATTATCGGCTTTGTGGAAACGCTCTTTATCTGCCCGACGTAGCCGAGATCGACCTCGCCCGCGAGCTTTTCCGCCATAAGGATCTGACCGTCTATGCCGCAGAGACCCAGCGCTTTAGCGCCGTGCAGCTGGAGTGCCGAAACAAGCTCCTTGTTGAGCTTTCCGGCGAGAACCATTTTCACGATGTCGATTGTCTCCGCGTCGGTGTAACGCAGTCCGCCGATGAACTTGCTTTCGATGCCCACTCTTTTGAGCATAGCGTTTATCTCGGGACCGCCGCCGTGAACGAGAACCACCTTTATGCCAACTTCTGTAAGCAGAACGATGTCCTCCATAACGGCTTCTTTAAGCTCGTTGTTCGTCATGGCGTTGCCGCCGTACTTTACTACTACCACCTTGTCATGGTATTTCTGTATGTAAGGCAGCGCGTCAACAAGTATCTGCGACCGTGTTTCGTTTGATATTTCCATTTCTATTACTTCCTTTATGTTAATTTGTCGGCTATATTATGGTTGCCGACCTGTCGTTTCACAGCGAATCAATAAATCTTTCGACATCTTCATAGACCTCTTTATCGGTCATGATTCTGCCGTTTTCATACTATTCCTCGACCAAATTCGTGACAAGATTCGCCGCCATGGACACGAGTGCTGTCTGAACCATAGTTCAGACCGATGACAACGAAGGCTAACTGGCGTTAGTCGAGGAGGAAGACGACGGTACGAACTTGTTGGCATTAACATGGTTAATGCAACCATCGTGTTCAGGGTGGTGAATCTTGTTGCGAATTTGGTCGAGGAATAGTATCAATATCGTCAAGACCTTTTTTTATTTCTGCCGCAAATTCTTCCCGTGTAAGCTCATCGGCGTTTATACTATTTAATCAAGTCCGGTAATCCCCGTTGATCTTGACATAATCATAGGTAAGGTCGCAGCCCCACGCAACGGCGGTTTCCGTACCCCTGTGAAGCTCGGCGTAAATCTCTATCTCGTCGGCGCTAAGAATCTCCTTGGCGAGGTCTTCGTCAAATTTCAGCCCGAGACCCTTTTCGCAGACGAGTATCTTTTTGCCGTTCGAGATGTAGTAAACATCGGCTTCGGTAACGTCGCAGTCGGTCTCGGCGTAGCCCATAGCGCAGAGGATACGTCCGCAGTTTGCGTCCGCGCCGTACATAGCACACTTTACAAGAGGCGAGCGGATAACGCTCTTGGCTATGACTATCGCCGTATCCTGATCGGGAGCGCCGCTGCAAACGCAGGTAACGAGCTTTGTTGCGCCCTCGCCGTCCTTTGCAAGCATTCTTGTAAGATTCGCCATTACCTGATACAGCGCGTCGCGGAGAGTGTCAAAGTCCTCGCCTTCGGAGGTTATCTCCGCATTGCCCGCAAGTCCGCTGGACATAAGCATACAGGTGTCGTTGGTGGACTGGTCGCCGTCAACCGAAAGGCAGTTGTACGTCACCTTGACCACCTCGCTCAGCGCCTTTTGCAGAATCTCGGGGCTTGCCGCGCAGTCGGTGGTGATGAAGTTGAGCGTCGTCGCCATGTTGGGGTGGATCATTCCGCTGCCCTTTGCCATGCCGCCGATGAAGCATTCCCTGCCGCCTGCGGTGAATTTTACGGCGTATTCCTTCTTGACCGTATCGGTGGTCATGATAGCGGTCGCGGCTGCCTCGTTGCCCGTGTAGGAAAGCCCTTCAAAAAGCGGGTCGATAGCTTTCTTTATCGGTTCAAGCGGAAGCACCTGACCGATAACGCCCGTGCTGGCAACAATGACCATTTCGGGAGCGATACCGAGCTTTTCCGCGACAAGACCGCACATAGCCTTAGCTTTTTCCTCGCCGTCGCCGTTGCAGGTGTTGGCGTTGCCGGAATTAACTATCACGGCTCTGGACTTTCCGCCGCTTGCCGCAAGATTATTCTTTGTAACGACAACGGGCGCACCCTTTACCTTGTTAGAGGTATAAACGCCTGCGGTGTTGCAGGGGGCGTCCGCGACCATAAGCGCAATATCGTTCTTCTGTCCGGGCAGAGGGCTTTCGTTGCCGTCCGCGCCTGTCTTCATAAAAGCCTTTATGCCGCAGTAATAGCCGCTTGCCTTGAAGCCTTTAGCCGCGCACACGCCGCCTTCGGTGTATTCGAAGCTGCCGTAATTTTCCGATATGATCTGTTTCATGATAATTACCTCTTTTTTGTATTTGTTAAGCTGACAAACTATAAACGAGCGTTTTCGGCAATTGTGCAAAATGCGGTTCTGTTTTGGTAGAAGTATTCTGACCCGCGCAGCTTCTTTGCGAAATATCGCCGGTCTGAACTTTGTTCAGACAGCTCTTCCCGCAAATTAAAATCGGCAATTCGTCCGTTTCCGTCCAATTTTGCAGAATCATTCACTTTGCTTGTTTTTGTCGTTTTTTCTTTAAATTGCCGATTTGAAAATGCTTATTTATAGCTGACAAAATTATTTGCTGTTACTGAACGAACTTGAAGCTCGCGGGTATCATAATATCGGGGCAGTTCGTCTCAAAGCTCTTGACCTTTGCAAGATGCCCGTCGTACTGAGCTTCCACAAGCATTCCGTTCTTGTCGTAGTAAAATTCGTATACCACGTCTTCCATCATGAATTTTTCAACCGTTATGCCTGTTTCTGAGTTTGTGGCGTAGCCGTAGTAAACGGCAGTTTCAAGATCGTCTATGCCGTAAAACAGCCTGCTTGGCATGGACTGGTCGAGCAGATTGTTTTCGTAGTCTGCGTCAACGTCGAGCAGCACCGTATAGGTGAAGGTGTTCCAGTCAAGCCCGAACGCCACATAATGCTTTTGCGTGTCGCGCAGGTAGTAGATGTCCGACGAGTAATTAAGGCTTTTCGGGTCGTCGAGCTTTTGCTGATGACGGTCTCTGCCTTTGATCTCGTTCTTTTCCTCGTACCAGAAGTACCATTTCCCGTCGTCGCCCTTTTCGAGGAACCTGACCTCCGAAACGAAATTCCTTTGTGCGATAAGCTCGTTCCATTTGTTCGTCAGCGAATCGCGGAAGTACTGATCGACAAGTCCGTATTCGTTGACCTTTACCTGCTTTTGTTTAGCGGGAGCGGATTCTGTCGGAGCGGTAGTCAGTGCGAAGGGCGCTTGCGTTTCGGTAGCCTCAATTCTTGTGGCAGCGGTAAATTCTCCCGGCTCCTTTGATATTTCGATCTTATTTCCGGCGCACCCGGTAAGAATCAGTGCGGCGGAAAGTATCGCTGTCAGTTTTTTGTTCATTCTTTATCAGTACTCCTGTTTTTTGTCAAATTTATAATAAGCGGTTGTCCGCGGTGTGTTCTTGAAATAATTGTAATAAAAAGTAAAAAAGCAAAGTCGTGAAAGAAATCCGCGAAGCGAGCGGAGCAAACGAGCAATCCGTGCGCTTTGCAGTATCTTCATGATGTGGCAGAACCCCGCCGTGTAAATTGTATGTTGTGGACAGAGCCAACTCACGCCCGTGTTTGCCTCTAACGCCGCGATTTTCTGACATTCGCGCTTCTTTTCACGAAAATCGCTGCGTTTTTTCACGAAATAAAATCGGCAATTTTTTTGTTTACGCTCAATTTTGCAGAGCTATTCTTTTCTGTGTTTTTGTTCACTTTTCTTTAAATTGCCGATTTTATTTTTATCCCAACACTTTCTTTCTTAATTTTGATTGCCTGAACCGCTCAGATCCCGGGGGAAACCCTTCTGAAGAAGGGTTATCCCTGCACGAACTTGTTCGTGCCGACCCCCTTCCTAAGACTTTTGATATGCCCGCGTTTTGCGGTTTTCGTGGGCTTTGCGGTTCAAAATTTTATTTTTTCTTTTTGATGAAATATAACCTCGCGTCCGTGCTTAATTCCTCGGGATACGCCCCGATATTCCAGCCGTCGGCAGTCGTTTCGACATAATAATATTTTACCCCGTCATATTCAAAATATGTTCCGTTTTCCGCGTCATCAAGCCTTATCCCGACTCCCACATGGTCGGAAAAAACCACAAAACACGTTTCAAATCCCATTTTCCGCAAAAGCCCTACAAGAAGTATCGAAAGGTCTTCGCAGTCGCCCTCCATTTCGTAAACGGTCTCAATGGGGTATTTCGGATAATCCTCCCTGCCCGTCGAGTCCTTGTCGTTGACGTAGGAGATCGACTGCACAAGCCTTATCGCCATGTAAGCAAGCTCCTTGTGCGAATATTCCTGCTCGTCGGCAAGCTGCATCATCGCGTCGGACATTGCGCTTACAACCTCGTCGTTTACGGGGTTGTCGATGTAGTAGATAAATTCGTCGGGCTGATAATAACGCGGCTTTGCGTGGTAAAGCTCGTATGCTTCGCGGTTGAAATGCACTTTAACGTAGGTGTCCAGCCCGTTCGGGGTGACGAAATCAAAACGCCTGTCCACAATGCCGTACCCGCCCGCAGATTTCGTCTTTCCCGAAGAAACGCTTTCGGCGGGCTTGTCTGTCGGCGTATCATCGGTTATCGAGGAAACTGTGGCAGCCTGCTCGGAGGTCACGGCAGCCTTTTGCGGCAGTTCGAGACCGTGATCCGCGAAGTACAGTATCCCTCCGGCAGCGCCCCCCGCGATAAGCAGCAGGCAGATTATGACCGCGCAGGCTCTGCCGATGCCGGGAGCCTTCGGAAAATCGTCGTATTCTCTTTCGGGGCTGATAATGGTAACGGGCGTGCCGCAGTTTACGCAGAATTTTGTTTTTCCATCGTCGGGAAGATTAGTCCCGCAGTTCGGACAAAACATATATGTACTCCTTTTGTCCCGTAAAACGGGAGCAGATACAAACAATGGCAAAATGGTAAATAGTATTCACAGTACTATAACTGAAAAATCGCGGTTTGGCGGGGCATTCACGGGCGACTGCACGAACGCAGTTCGTGCCATGCTCGCCCGTATGACCCTGAAATCATCGTATTTCCAATGGTTCCAAATTAGATTAGTGCAAATGGGGTTCGCCTCACGCCGTCCTCGTGTCAAGGCTTTATCTAACAATAGTTATTTATAGCACATCAACTATTCACTATTCATTATTCACTTTTAAAGTCCCAGTCCTTCGTCAAGACCGAGCATGATGTTCATGTTCTGCACCGCCGCGCCCGAAGCGCCTTTGCCGAGATTGTCGAGCCGCGAGCAAAGCAGGATCTGCTCGTCATTGCCGAAAACAAACAGCTGCATATTGTTGGTGCCTTCAAGCGTGTTTGCAGGAAGGAACCCGTCGGGCAGCGTTTCGGTGCCGCCAAGCTCCATTACCTTGACAAAGCGCTGACCCTCGTAATGCGCCGCGAGTATCTCCCTGATGTCGGCGGGGGTGTACTTTTTCGGCAGAGTTCTCGCGATTATCGGCACGCTTACGACCATTCCCGCGTAGTAGTCGTCAACAATGGGGTTGAACATGGGGCGGTAGGTCAGACCGCATATCTTCTGCATTTCGGGGATATGCTTGTGAGCCTGACCGAGCGCGTACTGGCGCGGAGAGTTCATTTCGAAAGTCTTGTCAGCGCCTTCCAGAGTGGCTATCATCTTCTTGCCGCCGCCGCTGTAACCCGACACCGCGTGAGAGGTAACGGGGTAATCGGCGGGGATAACTCCCGCCTTTACAAGCGGGTAAACGAGCGAGATAAATCCGCTGGCGTAGCAGCCGGGATTCGCCACTCTCTTTGAATCAGCGATCGCCGCACGGTGTTCGGCGGAAAGCTCGGGAAAGCCGTAAGCCCAGGCATCGTTGGTGCGGTGGGCGGTGGAAGCGTCGATAATGCGCACCTTGTCGCCCGCAAGAGAAACAGCCTCGACAGCCGCCGCGTCGGGCAGGCAGAGGAACGTAATGTCGGAGGAATTGATAGCCTCTTTTCTTGCATTCGCGTCCTTGCGGTTCTCTTCGGTGAGCGTGATAAGTTCGATGTCATCGCGCTTTGCCATGCGCTCGTAAATCTGTAAGCCGGTAGTTCCGGCGCTGCCGTCTATAAATACTTTTGTTTTCATTTTTTTATCATTCTTTCGTAAATATTTTACAGAACGTGTATGTCCTCGATGTATGGTTGAAGTACGCCGTTTTCGTCGGGGCGAAATTCCAGCATCAGCGTTAGATCGTTCAGTTCGCCGTTTGTGGTCAGGTCGTATTCCGCGCCGAAGCCTGTGCCGTTATCGTATACATATATCTCAAGCTGATGATAAAGTGAGATATCATACTGCGGCTTGAAATTATTGGGCGCTCCGTACCTGTCATAGCAGTCAAGACCGTTATCCACCAGATAATCCTCCGCCGCATCAATGAAAACATCGCGCGGTATCATATCGTCGCAGAACGCCGCATACTTTTCGATCTCCGCGTAATTCTTTTCCGCCATGCAGTTTACAACGCCCTCGACTACCGGCTCTGCTATTTTTCTTGCTTCTTCCTCGTTCATGGTCGTTATTCCTTTCTGTGCAGGGCAGTGGCTTGCTGCCGCCGTTTAATTATCATGCAGATAACAGCGCTTGCCGCCGCGCCTAATGCCGCCGTTCCTGCGAAAAGCAGGATCAGTTCAAGGAAATAATTCGTTCTGATATTCGACAAGCCCTCGCAGGTGGCGTATATTATAATGCTTATGATAAGCCCCCGGCTAATCTTCTTAGGCTCTTTCGCTGTGCAGAAGATCACCGCGCCGATGACCGCGCCTATCAGCAGTATTATAACGCTGTCGGATTGAAAAAGCTCTTGAAGTATGGGGAAATGGTGCATATCGGGCTACCTCTTTTTTTTCGCCGCGGTTATCGGCTGATAATTCTTTTCCGCCTGCTCCTCCGCTATCTTCTTTGCATTATCGCAGGCTATCTGCGCCGAAGCCTGCGGCTCTTTAAGGATTATCCCGCCCGTGCCGAAGCCGAAGAACCCGCATATTATATTCGTCGCCATAAAATCGGGCTGCAATTCATTGTATCCGAACCCGATGTAAAGCACCAGCGCCGCCGCGAGAAGATACCCCGCGAGCCACAGCCGCTGACAGCCGCGCCGTGTGTACATGAACGGTATCACAAACGCCGCCGCAGGCATTATCATCATAGTAAACGCGATATGCAAAATGGTCGAATTTAACAGCTCGTCCGCAAGCAGCTTAAACCCTGCCGCGATTATTAGCCACGCCGCAAGGTAAACGCCCGCCAGCAGAAAGCTCTTTATCGGCTTTTTAACCAAGCGCATCGAGTTTTCCCTTGAGCGCCGCCAGCTGCTTCTTCACCGCGTCGGGAGCGGGACCGCCCTCGCTGTTTCTCTGCATAACGCAGGTGTCAAGGCTGATAGCGTCGAAAACGTCGTTATCGAAAATATCGCAGACCGCCTTGTATTCGTCAAGCGGCAGCGTTTCGAGGGTCAAGCCCTTTTCGATGCAGATGTGAACAAGCGTTCCCGTAGCCTTGTAAGCGTCGCGGAAGGGCATACCCTTTTTAACGAGATAATCGGCGCAGTCGGTGGCGTTGATAAAGCCCCTTGCCGCCGCCGCCCGCATATTCTGCGGGATAACGCGCATTGTCGCAAGCATGGGAATGAATGTTTTCAGGCAGAGCTTCACGGTGTCCACCGCGTCGAAGATAGCCTCCTTGTCCTCCTGCATATCCTTGTTGTAGGCAAGCGGCAAGCCCTTCATCATCGTGAGGAGGGTGTTGAGGTCGCCGTAAACGCGCCCTGTCTTGCCGCGGATAAGCTCGGTAACGTCGGGGTTTTTCTTCTGCGGCATGATCGACGAGCCGGTAGCGTATGCGTCGTCAAGCTCCACGAATTTGAACTCCCACGAACACCAGAGAATAATTTCTTCCGAAAAGCGCGAAAGGTGCATCATGAGTATCGAGATAGCCGAAGCCAGCTCAATGCAGAAATCGCGGTCGGAAACGCCGTCGAGCGAATTTCCCATTACCTCGCCGAAGCCGAGCAGGTCGGTAGTCATCTGCCTGTCAATGGGGTAGGTCGTTCCCGCAAGCGCACATGAGCCTAAAGGATTTACGTTCATGCGCTTTGCCGCGTCGTCAAGTCTGCCGATGTCGCGGGCGAGCATCTGCGCGTAGGCGAGAACATGGTGCGCGAAAGTTATGGGCTGCGCTCTCTGCAAATGAGTGTAGCCGGGCATTACGGTGGTAAGGTTGCCCTCCGCGAGGGTGATGATCGTGCCGATAAGCTCCTTGACGTAAGCGCGAATCTCCTTTACCTCGTCGCGCAGGCAGAGCCTTATGTCAACGGCTACCTGGTCGTTTCTCGAACGGGAGGTGTGAAGTCTCTTGCCCGTCGCGCCGAGCCGTTTTGTAAGCTCGCTCTCGACGAACATATGAATGTCTTCTGCGGCGGGGTCGAAGGGCAGCGAGCCGTTTTCAATATCGGCTAAAATGCCTTTCAGTCCCTCGATTATCTTTTCGCTCTCGCCCTTGTCGATTATGCCGCAGCTGCCGAGCATCGTCGCGTGAGCTATCGAGCCTTCAATGTCGCTTTTGTACATACGCGAATCGAATTTTATCGACGAATTAAAGTCGTTCACGCGCTCGTCTATCTGCTTGGTGAAGCGTCCCGCCCAAATCATATCTGCCATTTTATTTCCTCCGTTAAAAAATCAATTAATAATGCTCTCTCCATTTATATGAATTAAACTCATACTCATATTTTAAGTATTTTTTTGCAAACCCATCTATATAATACTTCCTGTATAAACTTTCTTTTCTTTCAAATACAGCGTTATAGGCTTCTATTAATCTCCAGTCTATGATAGCACGATACAGGTCTCTTACTTCGGTCAATTCCCCGTCAACAAAATATAGTTCGTATGCTTTATCAAAATTTAAATAGCAGGAAAGAAAATCGGTATTTTCATGCCATTTTTTCTTTCTGTTATTAGCGGCTATAACTACGCTGCCGGTGTATTTCATCAGCTTTTCGTTTGATGTAACTTTAAAATCTTCTATATCAGGGTCTTCAAAAGGGTCTTTAAAGGGGTCTGAAAAGTCAGCATATATGTATTTGCGGACGGACTTTACTCCAAATAATGTTTTTCCTAACAGTCTGTATTCTGCCGTATAGCCTCTCCAACAGCCTGAACTGGAAATATCACAATATAAATTAAAATCTGCTGAGGCTATCAGACTTTTGCCTTTTTCGCAGTCTATCAGGTAAAATTTCTTGTCATTATACCAAAAAATATCACTTGCCTGTTCTGACATATTGTTACTCTTTCCTCCGGAAAATTTTTTCTTGTCAAATCTGTTTAACTGACCGACTTGTCAGTGCTTGTTCTTTACTTTCAGTACGCCCGCAGCCACGAGCAGCCCTATCACCGAGAAAATGCCGCCTATCACAATGGGGAATACTATAAACGCGCCCGATACCGGAACGATGTAGCTGTTGTCGGGGTCGTCGGGGTCGTAGTGGATCTCTATTGTCGCGCCGATCTCGTATGGCATGGTCTCCTTTGCCAGGTTGCCGTCCACGATGGAATATTTCCCGCCGTCCACCGTGAATTCAAACACGGGGTAATAACGTATCTTCATGGTTTTCCTTGAACCGCCGCCTGCGTTCCTCTTGTTGCTGTTCGTTTCCAGCTTTTCGTCATAGCGGACGAGGGTGCCGATAGTCGTTTCCGTGCATTTTTTCTGATCATTCAATGATTTTTTCACGGCGAAAGTGCCGCCGATGCCCACAAGCAGTCCCACTATCAGGAATATTATCCCGAACGCTCTGCCCGATATTCCTTTATTTTTTGTCATAAATCTCCTTTTGTTATTTTATTAGACCTGTTTTCCATACCCGAATAATGAAACGACCTTCGGGCTTACGTTAATAGTTTTTCTTGCTATTTTCATTTATCTCCTTATTTTTTTGTTTTTCAGCCATGACGTGACCCCTATAACCCCGAGGGGCAGGCAGATCACTACTGCCGCCAGCAGGTTATAGTATCTGAATATGATAACGTATGCAACAAAATTGTTCGAGGGGTCGTCGGGCTGATAATGGACTTTTACAATTCCGCCCTTGTGATAGTAATCCTTTTCGGAGCGTGAAGCCCACTCGTCCGAGCCGGAGTATTCGGTGCCGTCCGCGGTAAGCTGTACACGGGATAATACTCCGTAGCGTAATAGCTTGACATGGCTCTGTTCTTGCCGGGGCGCTTTACCTTTTTGGTATCAATGGCGGTTATCACAGCGTCGGTCTCGGCGGTGCATTTGGATTGTTTAAATAGATCAATACCGAAGCGCGTGCAAATAATTATCAGCGCGATGATACCCACTATCAGGAAAATAATTTTTGTGATCGGTTGATTTAAGATCCTCATTTGACTGTCTCAGCTTTTTTATCTGAAAAAAATGAGTGTATATAATGAAATATGCGGCGGAAACATACAATGCGACCGCCGCAGGGATTTTATAAATGCGATTGGTAATTATTCGATGCTTCCGCCGCGCTTCTGCTCCAGCTTCGCCCTTACCTTTATCGGCAGACCGAACAGGTTGATGAATCCGGCAGAATCCTTCTGATCGTAAACATCGTCCTCGTCGAAGGTCGCAACTTCCTCGTCGTACAGAGTGTTCGGCGAGGTAACGCCCGCGTTGATGATATTGCCCTTGTAGAGCTTGAGCTTAACGTCGCCGGTAACGGTCTTCTGCGTCTCGGTAACGAAAGCGGAAAGCGCTTCGCGCAGGGGAGTGAACCACTGACCGTTGTAAACGATGTCCGCAAACTTGATCGAAAGATACTGCTTGATTCTCGCGGTCTCCTTGTCAAGGGTAATGGTTTCGAGAACGTCGTGAGCGTGGTAGAGAATGGTTCCGCCGGGAGTCTCGTAAACGCCGCGGCTCTTCATGCCGACAAGACGGTTCTCAACAAGGTCGGCAAGACCGATGCCGTTAGCGCCGCCAAGCTCGTTGAGCTTGCCAACGAGAGCGGGACCGTCCATTTCAACGCCGTCAACAGCGGTGGGAATGCCCTTCTCGAAGTGAATGGTAACGTAGGTCGGCTTGTCGGGAGCCATTTCGGGAGAAACGCCAAGCTCCAGGAAACCGGGCTTGTTGTACTGCGGCTCGTTGGCGGGGTCTTCAAGGTCGAGACCCTCGTGCGAAAGGTGCCAGAGGTTCTTGTCCTTTGAATAATTTGTCTCGCGATTTATTTTGAGCGGTATATTGTGAGCCTCTGCGTAGTCGATCTCCTGATCGCGGCTCTTGATGTCCCATATTCTCCAGGGAGCGATTATCTGCATATCGGGAGCGTATCTCTTAATGGCAAGCTCGAAGCGAACCTGATCGTTGCCCTTGCCGGTGCAGCCGTGGCAGATAGCGTCAGCGCCCTCTTTAAGAGCGATCTCAGCTATTCTCTTAGCGATGATAGGACGCGCAAACGAAGTGCCGAGAAGGTATCTGTTCTCGTAAACAGCGCCCGCCTGAACGGTGGGGTAAACGTATTCCTCGATGAATTCCTTTTTAAGATCCTCGATGTAGAGCTTCGAAGCGCCTGTCTTGATAGCCTTTTCTTCGAGACCGTCAAGCTCGGTACCCTGACCCACATCGCCGGAAACCGCGATCACCTCGCAGTTGTTGTAATTCTCTTTGAGCCACGGAATGATTATGGAAGTATCAAGTCCGCCCGAGTAAGCAAGCACTACCTTTTTGATTTCTTTTGCCATTGGATATTCCTCCGATCGAAACGTTTATGATCTATGCCGCGCTTTTTTGCGGGGCATTTTCTTCTTTGTACAAGTCTATTATACACCTTTTACGCGGTTTGTCAAGGGTTATTCGATAAATTTAACATTTTATGCACAATTCATGCTGATTTGATGTATATTTATACCTGATATGCGCATAAATATACAATGTAACGCATTTTATGCGAATATCCCGGAAAAGCGCCCCCCCGCGCCCGAAGCGGTAAAATTAAAAGCCCCCGCGTGGCGGGAGCTTTGATTTATATTTTCAGATGTTTCTTCTTGGCTTCTTCTTCCATTTTAAGATATTTTTCATATGCTTCTTTTGCTTTCTTAGGTGCGTTTTTTTTCAAGCACTTCCAGCCGCCATTATGAATACCATCATATCCCGGTTCATCAAAATAAGGATAACATTCCATGTACTGGGCAAACTGAGCTAATAATACAGATGATACAGCCATTATCTCAACTCCTCTTTCAAAATATTTCAGTCTTTTTGCTGTTTAGGCTTGTAGGGCGGGGGCAGGTTCGACCCCGCCGTTCTGTCGGACGGCAGGTCTTTTAGCGGTATGGGTCAATCGGCGCGGTCAGTTGGCGGCGGTAAAATGGCGAGGAAGGCGGCGGGGGTCGAATCTGTCTCCCACCCTACATCGGATTTGTATTGTAGGGGCGAGCGTTGCTCGCCCGTGAAATTGCCCGTCGGTGCGAATTAACGCGCCTTAGAACGGGTTGCAGGTACGCCCCTGCTGTCCATATTATATCATTATTTACAGCACTTGTCAAGTCTGAACCTCCGGGAAAAATTTATCGGCAAAATGACTATATGAAAGCCTGAAAGTTTGGACAATCCTACAAAGCTCAATTCAACGGTTGACAAAGTTTTCGTGATATATTATAATAGATAGGTAATATATTTATGAATTGTGCGTAAAACAGTTCATCCATTATGGAGGTAATGTATTAATGAATATCAAAGAGGCAAAGGAGCAGATAGAATACGCTATAAAATCTTATCTGCTTACCGACGAATGGGGCGATTATCAAATATCGCTCGAAAAACAGCGTCCCGTGTTCCTGATGGGTCCTCCGGGAATAGGCAAGACCGCTATCATGGATCAGATCTCGCAGGACTTGCAGATAAACCTTGTGTCCTACGCTATGACGCACCAGACCCGTGAATCCGCTATCGGTCAGCCCATGATCGTTGACAAGAACTTCATCGGACGCGAGGTAAAGGTTTCCGAATCTACCATGTCCGAGGTTATCGCGAACATCTATGAGACAATGGAGGAAACCGGCATTCGTCAGGGTCTGCTCTTCCTCGATGAGATCAATTGCGTTGACAGGTCTATTGCTCCCATGATGCTCCAGTTCTTGCAGTACAAAATTTTCGGTAAGCATCAGATACCCGAAGGCTGGGTAGTTGCGACCGCCGGAAACCCTCCCGAGTACAACCACGCCGTTACCGAATTTGACATCGCGACCCTCGACCGTCTTAAAAAGGTAGACTGCGAGCCTGAATTTACCTGCTGGAAGGAGTTCGCTCTCAAGGCGCAGATACATACTTCGATAATCTCGTTCCTTACGCTCAATCCCGATAATTTCTACGGCGTTGACCCCGAGGACGACATGATCGCCAAGAAGAAGCTCAACCCGAACGCCACCCCCGACTTCGTTACCTCGCGTGCGTGGGAGGATATGTCCGAGATGATTAACCTCTACGAGCGCGGCGGCATTCCCGTTGACCTTATCCTTATCGAGCAGTACATTCAGGATCACGACATCGCCGTTGACTACGAGGACTTTTACAGATATTACAACGAGATCAAGGACGGCATGGATATTACCGATATACTCCAGGGCAGAGCGTCCTCCGAGATCAAGGCGACCGCAAAGAGTCTTGACAGCGAGGCGAAGGCTATCTTCCTTGACATACTCACCGCCGAATGCTCGGGTGCTATGCAGCTTTCCCGCGAGTGGACGAGACTTCTTACCGAAATGCTGCCGCTGCTCCAGGACAGCGTTGAGAGACTGGGCGAGGGCTTCTCGAACCGTGAGGTATTCTCGAACAAGATCATGTTCCGTCAGCGCGAGCTTGAAAAGAAGATCATAGCGCGTGTTATCAGCTCGTCCAACAAGAAGGTCGAGCGCTGGATAATCCATACCCTTGAAGACTATCTCGACAAGACCACCGACTGCCGCGACAACCGCAGAGCGATACTCCTTGTTATGCAGATGTACGATGAGAAGGTCAAGGAGATACGCGGCATGACGAGCGGCTCTATCTCGGTATTCTTCAACGTTGTCAAGTTTATCCTTGAAGTATACGGCGCGAGCGACGAGCTTTCCAATGTATTCAACAATCTTTACATGAACGGCAACGCCAAGAAGTTCATTCAGACCTATGGTCTTGAAAGATTCATGGGCGACCCGACCGGTCCTATTCCCAGTCCCGACCTGAGCCTGTTTGATACCCTCAAGATCAACTACACCGTAGAAGACCCGAGAGACAAGTGGCGCAAGAACCCGATAACCTAAAAAGTGAATAGTGTATAAAAGGCTTCGCCGCGCACTGAATAGCCCTTATGAGCAGAAACATTTTTGCGGCGCTTGCGTCCGCATAATATCGTCCGCGTAAGCGGACACCATAACTATTAACTATTAACTATTCACTTTTAACTTTTTTGCGCGTTCACGGAAAATTTACACGCTTGCCGCTTGACACGGGGCGGCGATGGGTGTATAATATTATGGTGACAGAAAGAAGAACTATGACCGTTCTCGCCTTGAACGCCGCTTTGGCTGTGGAAAGGCTGCCGTGTGAATATCAGCTTGCCGGAATGCGTTTTCCGGGAATTATGTATATTATGCGGATACGGAACGGAAATGTTCTGTGTCCGCTTTTTATCAGCTTGGAGGTGTAGTGTTATTAACAACAAGGATTATAAGGTAAACGAGGATATCCGCGAGAAGGAGATCAGAGTTATCGACTCCGAAGGGAATCAGCTTGGTATCATGCCGTCAAGGGCTGCGCTCGAAAAGGCTTATGCGGAGGATCACGATCTTGTGATGATCGCCCCGACCGCCAATCCCCCCGTGTGCAGGATCATGGATTTCGGAAAGTTCCTCTTCGAACAGCAGAAGCGCGAAAAGGAAGCTAAGAAAAACCAGAAGGTAATGGACGTCAAGGAGATCAAGATGTCGTCAACTATCGACACCCACGATTTCGAAACGAAGGTCAATCAGGCTGTGAAATTCCTGAAAAACGGCGACAGACTTAAAGTGGAGGTACGCTTCCGCAAAAGAACCGTCGCTCACCCGCAGTTCGGCGAGGAGCTTTTGAAAAAGTTCGCCGAGGCTGTTTCGGAGACAGGTGTTGTTGATAAGCAGCCCAAGATGGAGGGCAGAAGCTACGTTATGTACGTTTCTCCCAGATCGTCGAAGTAATAAATAACAAGGAGGATAAATATTATGCCCAAGATCAAGACTCATTCCGGTGCAAAGAAGCGCTTTACCGTTACCGGTACCGGAAAGGTGAAGTATCAGCACATCAATAAGAGACACAGACTTAATCAGAAGGATCACAAGCGCAAGAGAATACTCCGCGGCGCAGGTTATGCCGACGAGACCAATCTTGCAAACGTAAAGGCGCTCATTCCTTACAAGCACTGAGCCGCAGTAACAACTTGATGTAATTAACAGGAGGTAATAAACTATGGCTCGTATTAAGGGCGCGATGATGACTCGCAAGAGAAGAAACAAGATCCTGAAGCTCGCTAAGGGATATTTCGGTGCAAAGAGCAAGCACTTCAAGATGGCGAAGCAGGCTGTTATGAAGTCCGGTCAGTATGCCTACATCGGCAGAAGACAGAAGAAGAGAGACTTCAGAAGACTGTGGATCACCAGAATCTCCGCCGCCGCGAATCTTAACGGCATGAACTACTCCACCTTTATGAACGGCTGCAAGAAGGCGGGCATCGCTCTCAACAGAAAGATGCTTTCCGAGATCGCTATCAGCGACCCCGCAGGCTTCACCGCAATAGCCGAGCAGGCAAAGGCTGCACTCTGATATAAGTATCTTTTGCGCACAGGCTTTACGCGGCTTGTGCGCTTTTTTATTTTGGTGATAAGTATGGACATAAAACTGATACTTCCGGCACCCGAATACGAAGCGCAGGTCATGGAGTTTCGCGCCGAAATGCTTGCGGACGGCGAGGGCTTTGACGGCTGCGCGGGGCTTGATAAGGCTCAAAGCTATGCCGAATGGTGCGATAATCACACGCTGATGAAAAAGCTCTACGGCGAAAATTGCTCTCCGTCGGACGTTTTTCTCGCGGTGAGAGAGTCGGACAACAAGGTGGTCGGGATAATCGACTATCGCTATGTGCTTTCGGATTTTCTGTTGAAATACGGCGGACATACGGGTTATACCGTCCGCAGAACCGAGCGCCGTAAGGGTTACGGTTCGGAAATGCTGCGGCTTCTCATCGAAAAGGCTAAGGCTCGCGGGGAGAAACGGCTGCTCGTCACCTGCGATAAGGACAATGAAGCCTCGCGCCGCACGATACTTAAATGCTTCGCGAGGCTTGAAAACGAGGTCGCGGACGAGGCGGGTCTCGGTAAATGCGGCGTTATTCAGAGGTATTGGATAGAGCTTTAAAGCGCGGGAGGTGCCGAAAAATGCTGATAACAAGTAAGGACAATCCGAAAATAAAACAGTACCGCAAGCTCGCCGAAAGCCGAAAAGCCCGCGCCGAACTGGGGCTTTTCGTCGCGGAGGGTATGCGCGGGATAGTCGATATTGCGGGCGAAGCCGATATAACGGCGCTTTTCTGCACCGAATCCGCGCTCGAAAAATACGCGGGGCTGCTCGATACGGGGCGGCTGGCGCTTGTCCCCGCCGAAAGGCGCTTTACCGTCACCGAAGAGGTGGCGGATAAGATGTCCGATACAGGCAGCACGCAGGGCGTGTTCGCGGTCGTGAAAAAGCTCGATCTGCCGCTCGGCGACGCGCTCCCGTCCGGGAAATACCTCGTTTTGGACGAGCTGCAAGATCCGGGAAATCTCGGCACGATGATAAGGACAGCCGCCGCCGTGGGGCTTTCGGGCGTTATCCTGAGCGGAAACTGCGCCGACCTCTACAACCCCAAGACTGTTCGCTCGTGTATGGGAAGTCTTACCAAAGTTGATGTTTTCATTGAGAAGGACGTTTGCCGTGTGCTGGCGGTGCTTGCCGAAAGCGGGATAAAGACCCTCGCCGCCGTCGTGAGGGGCGGGCAGAGCGTTTCGCAGACCGATTTTTCGGGCGGCTGTGCCGTCGTCATCGGCAACGAGGGCAGGGGACTTGCGGAGGAGACTGCTTCGCTTTGCAGCGGAAGGGTCACGATAAAAATGCGCGGCAGCACCGAATCGCTTAACGCCGCTATCGCGGGGACTATTCTTGTATGGGAGATGAGCGGACGTGACAGAGAGCTTTGACGACCGCCGCGTTTACTGGATATGGCTGAGTATACTTTTCGGGGCGGGGGTGTCCTCGTTCTGGAAGCTGTGCCGCGGATACGAGCGCGTGAGCGGCTTTGCGCGGGAACTCGCGGAGGGCAGGCTCGACGACAGCCTTACCGACGCGCAGCGCAAAAAACGGACTATGCCTTTTTCGGCGGCGGCGGAGCTTCTCGAACGTTGCAGACAGGCGGGCGTAAATGTCGTTACATACAGCAGCGCGGGCTATCCCGCAGACGTTCGCAGGATAGCCGACCCGCCCATTGTGCTGTATGTCAGGGGCGATGTATCGGCGCTTTCGAAGGAGCGTCCCGTTGTGCTTATCGTCGGGACGCGCACGCCGACGGCGGGCTCGGTAAGAACAGCCGAGCGTCTTGCGGGAGAGCTTGCGGAGCGCGGCGTTACCATCGTGACGGGGCTTGAAAACGGCATTGACGCTGTTTCGGCGGAGTCTGCCGCCGAAAAGGGCATGGCTGCGGCGGTGCTTGGCAGAGGTATTTTCAGCGATCAGTACGCGCCCGAGCAGGTCGGCAAGATAGCGGGGCATGGGGCGGTCGTTTCGGAATTTACCGCCTTTGCGGATTACGGCAGGATACCTTTCGAGCGCCGAAACCGTCTGCTCTGCGGACTGGCGCGGGCGGTGGTGTTCATAGAATGCCGGACCGGCAGCAGGGGGCTTAACAATGCGGAGATAGCGCGGGCGATGAACAAGCCCGTGCTGACGGTGCCGCCCGCCGACATTTACGACGGCAGATTTTTCGGTCAGCGCGATCTTTTGCGGGGCGGGGCGCTGCCTGTTTTTTCGGCGGACGAGGTGACGGCGGCGCTGGGGATAAAGGCAGCCGCGCCGGTATCGGTGCCGACAGTGCCGCCGTCAGCCGCGCCCGTGCGGGAACAGTCGGCGAAAACGGCAAAAAAGGTGACAGCCCCGCGAACAATTACAAAAAATGAGCAAAAAAATGTCAGTGAGGGCTTGCATAAATCGGAAATGTCTGCTACAATAGATATAAGCGGCTTTTCGGAGGACGAGAAAAGGCTGTGGGAGCTGTTTGAGAAGAGCGATACGCCGATACATATAAACAGGCTTTCGGAGGAGCTGGAAATGGGCATTCCGGAGTTAGTGCAGATACTCACCGATCTTATGCTTGAGGGGTATATAACGGAGCTTTCGGGAAAGCGTTATAAAAGATCATAACGGTTCGTCATGTATTGGAAAGAATTTTATCCATGAAAAACCTTGCAGGGTCGGGGCTTGCCCCGACCTGTCCGCCCCGGACGACACGACCTGTTATAGTAAACGACTTTGATTTTTGCACTTTAATGCAGGGGCGCGCATTGCGCGTAGGTGAATTGCCCCGCCGTCACGAATCCGCCAACCGTCCCGCACAATGTTTGTAGGGCGGGGGCTTGCCCCATACGCATTAACCTACAATATGTAACCCGCACAAAATCAGGTGTAGGGCGGGGGCTTGCTCCCGCCCGTTTCGCCCGAATAACCACTAAATCACCGTATTTTCAATGGTTCTAAGTTAGGTTAATGCAAATGGGGGCTTGCCCCCGCCGCTCGGCACGATTTTTCCATTGAATATAATGTAGTGGAGCGCATTGTGCGTCCGTGTGACCCCGAAATCAACGTGATTTGCGAAGGGCAGCGTGAGGGAAAATTCACAGACGCTCATTTATGGTATAGAATTGAAAAAGAAAAAACGGAGGGAATAATTTGTCCGATCTTATTATAGTTGAGTCGCCTACAAAGGTGAAGACGATAAAAAGATACCTCAGCGGTAATTATGAGGTAGTGGCTTCAAAGGGTCATCTGCGCGACCTGCCGAAGTCGAAGCTCGGCGTTGATATTGAAAACGACTTTGAGCCGCATTATATAAATATCAAGGATAAAGAGACCACGATAAAAGAGATAACCAAGCTCGCCAAAAAGTGCGACCATGTTTATCTCGCGGGAGACCCCGACCGCGAGGGAGAGGCTATTTCGTGGCATTTGGCGCAGATTTTGAAGCTCGATTTAAATGACAAGAACCGCGTGACATTCCGCGAGCTTACCGCAACGGGCATTAAGGCGGGTATGAGTGCGCCCCGTCAGATAGATATGAACCTCGTTGACGCGCAGCAGGCAAGGCGCGTGCTTGACAGGATAGTGGGCTATAAGCTGTCGCCGTTCCTGTGGCGGAAGATACGGCGCGGACTTTCGGCAGGAAGAGTGCAGTCAGTCGCGGTAAAGATGATCTGCGACCGCGAAGAGGAGATACGCAAGTTCGTGTCTACCGAATACTGGTCGGTGGACGCGCAGTTCAAGACCGCCGCCATGAAAAAGCCCTTTTCGGCAAAGCTCGAAACCGTTGACGGCAAAAAGGCGGAGCTTGGCTCAAAAGAACAGACCGACGCGGTGCTGAACCGTCTTGAAGGCGCTAAGTTTATCGTTACGAACGTGAAGAAAAGCGTCCGCCGCAAGTCTCCCGCCGCGCCCTTTACTACCTCGACCTTGCAGCAGGAGGCTTCAAAAAGGCTTTCATTCCAGGCACGCCGCACGATGAAGGTGGCGCAGGAGCTTTACGAAGGCGTTGACATCAAGGATATGGGTCCCGTCGGGCTTATCACATATATGCGTACCGACAGCCAGCGTATCAGCGACGAAGCGCGGGCGGCGGCTTACGAATATATCAGAAAGAAGTACGGCGAGGAATATATCCCCGACGAGCCGAACAAGTACAAGACAAAGGGCAACGCTCAGGACGCTCACGAGGCTATCCGACCGACCCACCCCGAGCTTACTCCCGATATGGTAAAGGCGAGCGGCGTGACAAGCGACCAGTACAAGCTCTACAAGCTGATATGGGAGCGCTTTATGGCGAGCCAGATGGCTAAGTGCCAGCTGAATACGGTCTCTGTTGACATTGAAGCTAACGGCTGCGTTTTCAAGGCTTCGGGCTATTCTATCAGGTTCGACGGCTTTACGGTGCTTTACGAGGAAACAAAGGACGACGAAAGCGAATCTAAAAACGACCTTACGGGCATAGAGAAGGACGCGGAGGCGCAGCTCGTCAGCTTAGAGGGCAATCAGCATTTTACTCAGCCGCCCCCGCGCTACACCGAAGCCGCTCTTGTAAAGGCTTTCGAGGAAACGGGAATCGGCAGACCCTCGACATACGTTCCGACTATCACGACTATTTTGGCGCGTAACTATGTCGAGCGCGACGGCAAACAGCTCAAACCCACGTCGCTCGGCGAGGTGACGAATCAGCTGATGAGCGAGCATTTCAACAAGATAGTTGATTTGAAGTTCACGGCGAATATGGAGAGTGACCTCGACAAGGTGGAAAACGGCGAAATGCAGTGGAAGGAGACCATAAAGGAGTTCTACGGCGATTTCGAGAAGGAGCTTGAAAAGGCGGAAGAGGCTATGAAGGACAAGCGCATTAAAGTCCCCGACGAGGAGACCGATCAGATATGCGAGGTCTGCGGAAAGCCTATGGTCATAAAGCTCGGACGATTCGGGAAATTCCTTGCGTGTACGGGCTTCCCCGAGTGTACCAACACAAAGCCCGTCGTTCACGATACGGGCGGGCTGTGTCCGTTCTGCGGGGGAAAGGTGCTGCTCAAAAAGTCGAAGAAGGGCAAGAAGTATTTCGGCTGCGAGAAGAATCCCGACTGCCGCTTCATGACATGGGACGAGCCGACGGCGGACAAATGCCCCACCTGCGGCAGCACGCTCTTCCGCAAGGGCGGCAAGAACGGCAAGCTGGTCTGCCACAAGGAAGGCTGCGGGTACGAGAAGGACTTGTCGGAGAACTGAAAAAAGTGAATAGTGAATAGTTAATAGTGAATAGTTATGGTGTCCGCTTACGCGGACGATATTATGCGGACGCACCGCAAAAATGTTTCTGCTCATAAGGGCTATTCAGTGCGCGGCGAAGCCTGCGCATAATTCGCGCCGCAGGCGCACCTTAACTATTCACTATTCACTATTAACTATTAACTATTGATTGACTATTGATAATGAAAGATAATTATATTACGGTAATAGGCGCGGGTTTAGCCGGCTGCGAAGCCGCTTGGCAGTTAGCACAGGCGGGAATACCCGTGCGGCTTTTCGAGATGAAGCCCGCGAAATACACCCCCGCCCACAAGTACAAGGGCTTTGCGGAGCTTGTCTGCTCCAATTCGCTGAAAGCAGAGCGTATCGGCTCGGCGGCGGGTATGCTCAAAGAGGAAATGCGGCGGCTGGGGTCGCTGACCATGCTCTGCGCCGAACGTGCGCGGGTGTCGGCGGGCGGTGCGCTGGCTGTTGACAGAACGCGCTTTTCCGACGAGGTGACGGCGCGTATACGCTCTCACCCGCTTATAACGGTCGAGGAGCGCGAGGTCACGGAGATACCCGACGGTCGCGTTATCATCGCAACGGGTCCCCTTACTTCGGACGCGCTTTCGGAGAGTATCGGGCGGCTTATCGGAGGGGAGTATCTCCACTTCCACGACGCGGCGGCTCCGATAGTCAGCTTCGAAAGCATTGATATGAACAAGGCGTTTTTCGCTTCGCGCTACGGCAGGGGCAAGGCTGACTATATCAACTGCCCTATGGAAAAGGACGAGTACGAGCGCTTTCACGAGGAGCTTGTCCACGCCGGGAGCGCCCCGCTCCACGAATTTGACGGAAACGAGCGCGACGGCTTTACGGTCTACGAGGGCTGTATGCCTGTGGAAGTGCTTGCCAAACGCGGCGCGGACACAATGCGCTATGGTCCCTTAAAGCCTGTCGGTATACGCCACCCTGTCACGAATCAGAAGTATTACGCGGTAGTGCAGCTCCGCGCCGAGAACGCGGGCGGCACTATGTACAACATTGTGGGCTTTCAGACGAACCTCAAATTCGGCGAGCAGAAGCGCGTGTTCTCGATGATACCGGGGCTTGAAAACGCCGAGTTCCTGCGGTACGGCGTTATGCACCGCAACACGTTCATCAATTCGCCGAAGCTCATGACGGCGCGGTTCAGTATGCGCGAGCGCCCCGAACTGTACTTTGCGGGGCAGATGACGGGCGTTGAGGGCTACATAGAATCGGCGGCGAGCGGTATTCTTGCGGGACTAAACATGGCGCGTGATGTTAAGGGTCTGCCGCCTGCGATTCTCCCCGAAACGACCATGCTCGGCGCGTTGGCGAACTACATCAGCGACGAGACAGTGACGGATTTTCAGCCAATGGGCAGCAACATGGGCGTTCTGCCGCCGCTCGAAAACCGTATCAAAGGAAAGCAGGAACGTTACGAAGCTCTTGCTCTGCGGGGGCTTGCCGACCTCGACCGCTTTATAAAGGAGCTGTGACATGGGCTTCGGCGTAAAGACGTGGATTTTCGCAGGGCTTGCGGCGGTGCTGAATACGGCGGCGATGTTCTACGCGGGCGTTTTCTCGGTGTTCGCACGACCGGGGGGCGAGCCTAAGCCGTACAGCACCGAAGTCAGTCCCGCGGCGGGGATAGCCTTGCTGATAACGGCGGCGATCGCTCTTGCGGAGTACGTTTATTTCGGGCGAAAGGACACGGGCAAACAGCGCATTTACCGTTTTGTGCAGCACAATCTGCTTTCGTTCCTTGCGGCTTACGGCGGGTTTGTCGTGTACTGCGCGGCGCATTTGCAGGAGAAATATGTGCTTGATACGGTGGTTTTCAATTCGCTTATACCCGCTTGCTTTCAGAGGTTTTTCTATATTACGGCAGTCGGGTGGATAATCTGCGGGATAATTTCACTTGCGGATAAAAAGCGCGGGGATAAAGATAATAAATAATAGATTTGTCTGCTAACCTTTTTTGACCTACAATATCTTGTAGGGTCGGGGCTTGCCCCCATACGCATTAACCTATTCTAAAATGTCGTAAAAATCGCGATTTTGTGGGGCGTTCACGGACACGCAATGCGCACCCATATATGAAAATCGCCTAA
>CACYSH010000004.1:0-7122 GCA_902776945.1 uncultured Ruminococcus sp. | reverse complement strand
AAAAACGGTGTAGGGGCGAGCATCGCTCGCCCGTGTGACCCCGAAATTGCCGTATTTTCAATAGTTTTATATTAGGTTAATGCGTATGGGGCTTGCCCCGACCTGTCTCATCGTACCGCATTTGCGTAAGATTGCACGAACAGGGTTCGTGCCGTTGGCATTGACAAAGTTAATGCCGCAGCCACCCTAAGATATAGTGGTTAGTGGGCAGGTTTAATAACAATAATAATGCTCTTGACACGGAGGGAATGAAATGAATATAGTAATAGACGCATTCGGCGGTGACAACGCGCCGCTGGAGGTCATCAAGGGCGCTATCGACGCTAAGAACGACTTCGGCGTGGACATCACGCTCGTCGGCGACGAACAGAAGATTCGCGAGTGCGCGAAGGATAACGGGCTTGACATCGAGGGGCTGGCTGTACGCCACGCGCCGACAGTCATCGACGTATGCGAGGAGCCTGCCGAGATAGTCAAAGGCAGAAAGGACTGCTCTATGGCGGTGGGCATGAAAATGCTTGCCGACGGCGAGGGCGATGCTTTTCTTTCGGCGGGGTCTACGGGTGCGCTCGTGGTGGGCGCTTCGATGATAGTAAAGCGTATCAAGGGCATAAAGCGCCCCGCGCTGGCGACCGTTCTGCCGACGGCGGGCGCTCCGACAATGCTGCTTGACAGCGGTGCCAACGCCGAATGCCGTCCCGAAATGCTCGTGCAGTTCGGCATAATGGGCAGCGCCTACATGAACAAGATATTGAAAGTTGACACCCCCCGTGTGGCGCTTGCCAATATCGGCAGCGAGGAATCAAAGGGCAGGGAGCTTGAAGTCGAGACCTACAAGCAGCTCGTGGCGGCTCCCGTGAACTTCATCGGGAATATCGAGGCGCGTCAGGTGCCGCTCGGCGACGCTGACGTGGTAGTGGCTGACGGCTTCACGGGGAACATCATGCTGAAACTGTACGAAGGCATGGGGAAATTCTTTGCGGGCGAGCTGAAAAGCATACTCACGTCGGGCGCTAAGAACAAGCTGGCGGCGCTGATGATAATGCCTTCCGTCAAGGAGTTCAAGAAGAAGGTCGATTACAGCGAGTACGGCGGAGCGCCGCTCTTAGGCACGCTTAAGCCCGTCATAAAGGCGCACGGCAGCTCCGACGCGAAGGCTTTCTACAACGCGGTGCGGCAGGCAAAGCTCTTCACCGAAACGGGCGTTATCGACACCATTACGGCGGCGCTGGCGGAGATGAAAAACAGATAAAAGATAATAGATAAAAGATTAAAGATATTTGTCGGCGCGGCATAAATATCTATTATCTGTTATCTATTAACTTTTGATAAGGCTGGTGGAACGCGGGACGGTCTGATTGGAAGAAAATGGAGCAGTAGTAAATGACGTAGACGGCGCACATTGTAAAACGGCAATGGAGGGCGGAGTGAAACGGTATCCCCCATTGACAAGAGGGCAATCCATGCCTGAGAAAAGAAAATGGGTCATCTGCAAGAAAACTTTACAGATGTAAAAAAATGTCGTACTCTTTAAACTATCGGCGTGGATTGAAACAAAAACAAAGCGGGGTTCAAAACAACTGGTAATTCTTAGGAGAAAAAGAAAACCCCCTTATAGAAAAGTAATGTTTTCTTCCCTGAAAGACAGGTAAAGTAGGGAAATCGGAGTATTTCCCTACTTCACCCAAGTCTTCCGTTATTTCGCGCAAAATTCACAAGCAGTCGTTCGTCGGTCGAAATACAAACAAAAAAGTAAGGTTGGTGGAACAATGAACGAACAGCAGCACATGGAGGACTTACAAGCAAGCATGGGGTACCGCTTTCACGATACCCGCCTGCTTTTTGAAGCGCTTTCGCATTCCTCCTTTGCAAACGAGACAAAGAAGGGCAGACACAGCAACGAGCGCCTTGAGTTTTTGGGCGATTCGGTGCTTTCGGTAGTCGTGTCAGACCATATTTTCAAGCATTTTACGCATATCCCGGAGGGCGAGCTTACAAAGCTCCGCGCTTCGCTGGTCTGCGAGAGTACTCTTTTTGAGTTCTCGAAAAAGATACATCTGGGCGAACATATTTTCCTGGGAAAGGGCGAGGAAATGACGGGCGGCAGGGAACGCCCCTCGATAGTCTCCGACGCTTTCGAAGCGGTCATAGCGGCGGTCTACCTTGACGGCGGCTTGGAAGCGGCGCGGAGCTATGTGCTTTCGTTCCTGCCTAAAGACCTTACCCCGCCCGGCGGCAAGCAGCTCCACGATTACAAGACCGAGCTGCAAGAGGTCATTCAGCGCAACCCCGAAGAGAAGGTGGAATACTTCTTAAAGAGCGAAACGGGACCCGACCATGACAAGAAATTCACGGTGCAGGTGCGGCTCAATTCGAACGTTATCGGCGAGGGCGTGGGGCGTTCCAAAAAGGCGGCTGAACAGGCGGCGGCGCTCGAAGCGCTGAAGCTGCTCGGGTTGGAAAAGTGAGCAGGGGCAATGTCGCTGTATTCGTTCCGCACGTCGGCTGTCCGCACAAGTGCGCGTTCTGCGACCAGAGGACTATCACAGGCAGCACGGCTGTCCCCCACGCGGAGGACGTAAGGCGCGTATGCTCGCAGGCTCTCGCCGAAATGGACAGCGTGAGCGAAAGCGAGATAGCCTTTTTCGGCGGCAGCTTCACGGCGATAAAGCGCGATTACATGACCGAGCTTCTTGAAGCTGCGGCAGAGTTTGTAGGTGAAAACGGATTCAAGGGCATAAGGCTCTCCACGCGCCCCGACTGCATTGACCGCGAGATATTGGACATACTTAAAAAGCACGGCGTTACGGCGATAGAGCTTGGCGCTCAGTCGATGAACGACCGTGTGCTTGAACTGAACGAGCGCGGTCACATGGTTGACGATGTATATTCGGCGGCGCGGCTTATCAAAGAATACGGCTTTGAACTTGGCTTGCAGATAATGACGGGCTTGTACGGCTCGGGCGAATCGGAAGAGGTCGAGACCCGCCGCAGAGTGCTTGAGATCGCGCCCGACACGGTGCGTATCTACCCCGTGTGCGTGCTTAAAGGAACGCGGCTGGCGGAGCTTTACGAAAGCGGCGAATATACGCTTGCCGGCATGGACGAAATGCTTGACATCGTTGCCGCCGACGCTCAGGCTTTTTCCGACGCGGGCATAAAGATACTCAGGATAGGTCTTCACGCTTCGGACGGCGTGGAAAGCGACCTTGTGGCGGGGTATTATCACCCGGCTCTGGGCGAGCTTGTACGCGGCAGAATGGCGAGGGCTTTTATCGAGAGTCATATTACCGGGAACAGCGCTGATGTATATTGCGGCAAGGGCATGATAAGCGCCGTTATCGGGCATAAAAAGGAAAACATCGCTTACTTCGCAGAGCGCGGGGTAAGTATAAATATACGCACGGGCGACGCGCTCGGGAGCAAAGAGATTATGATCGGCAGGGAAATTTACAGATGTATTTGAGATCGCTGGAGCTGCAAGGCTTCAAGTCGTTCCCCGACAAGACCAAGCTCGAATTTGGCAAGGGAATAACGGGCGTAGTGGGTCCCAACGGCAGCGGAAAGAGCAATATCGGCGACGCTATGCGCTGGGTAATGGGCGAGCGCTCGGTGAAAGACCTGCGCGGCAAGCGCATGGAGGACGTTATCTTTGACGGCACGCTCCGCCGCCCGAAGGCGAGCTTTGCCGCTGTCACGATAACGATAGACAATTCCGACCGCACGCTCAAAAAGGATTCGGACATAGTTTCCGTGACAAGAAAGCTCTACCGCAAGGGCGACAGCGAATATATGATAAACGGCGAGCAGGTGCGCTTGCAGGACGTTGAGGAGCTTTTCATGGATACGGGCTTGGGCGCTGACGGCTACGCGATAATCGGGCAGGGCAAGATAGGCGAGATAGTCTCGAACAAGCCCGTCGAGCGCAGGCAGATCTTCGACGAAGCGGCGGGTATATCGCGTTTCCGCAAGAAAAAGCGCGAGACCGAGCTTGACCTTCTCCGTGCCGAAGAGAATTTGAGCCGCCTTACCGACATAATCGGCGAGCTTGAAAAGCGCATTGAGCCGCTCCGCAGGCAGAGCGAGAAGGCAAAGAGGTTCAAAGTCCTCGACGACGAAAAGAGCGGGCTTGAGGTCTCGCTTTGGGTGATGCGCATAAACGAGCTTATCGGCATAAAGACCGAGTACAACGAAAAGCTGACGGCGCTTACCGAGCAGTACGAAAGCGTTTCGGCGGCGGTGGACGAGCTTGATAACGCCGTCCGCGAAAGCCGCATGAAGGCAGCTGAACACAGCGACCTTGCGGCGGCTTTCCGCGAGGATATTCATAATATAGAACTTAACAATTCAAAGGCGGCGGCTGATACCGCCGTGCTTGAAAACGACATAAAGCATTTGGAGGAAAAACGCGCAGCTCTTGCCGACAGCATGGAGCAGTCGCGCAGTTCGGCTTACTTCCTCGAAAGCAAGCTCTCCGACCAGCAGAGAAAGCTCGATGAGCTGAGGGCGGCGGCAAAGGTGCTTTCGGGAGAGATCGCCGCCGCAGGGCAGGAGCTTTCGGGCGCACAGACCGAGCTTTCGGGTTTGGAGAGCGAGCTTGAACGCATGAACTCCGCGATAAACGAGCTTTATCTAAAGCGCTCGAACGCGCAGTTCAGGCTTGAAACGGCGAAAAACAATTCCGATTCGGCAGCCGAAGCGCTTTCGGGACTTGACGATGAGCGCGGCGACACGAACGAACGCCGCCGCCTGTACGAAAGCGAGAAAAAGCGCGTTTCCGCCGAGCGGGACGGGCTTTCGGCTCAAAAAAGCGAGGTACAGAACCGCATTGCCGGCTTTGAACGGCTGCACGACAGCAAGAACAATAAGCTCGCGGCGGCGCGGGAAAAATTCTCCGAGAACGACTACGCCCTGCGCGAAGCGGGTCAGCGTATCAACATACTTAACGAGCTTGAACGCTCGATGGACGGCTACGGCGGCAGCGTAAAGTTCATAATGAGGGCGGCGGCACAGGGCAGAGTCCGCGGCGTGTGCGGCTCGGTGGCGCAGCTTGTAACTACCAAGCAGGAATATTCCGCCGCGATAGAAACGGCGCTGGGCGGCGCTATGCAGAATATAGCCGTCGAAAACGAAGACGCGGCAAAGCGCGGCATAAGGCTCCTGAAAGAATCGAACGCGGGCAGAGCGACCTTTCTCCCGCTTACATCAGTCAAGGGAAGAAATCTGGACGACCCGCCGCGTGGCGAGGAAGGCTACATAGCCCTCGCGAGCGAGCTTGTCAGCTGCGACCCGAAATACGCGGGGCTGGTGAGCAATCTTCTCGGCAGGGTAGCCGTCGCGGAGGACATCGACGCGGCTTCGCTTATCGCACGTCGGCACGGTTACAAGTTCAAGATAGTCACGCTTGACGGACAGGTGGTCAACGCGGGCGGTTCGTACACGGGCGGCAGCGTTCAGCGCAGCGCGGGACTTCTTACCCGCCGCAGCGAGATAGAAACGCTCGAAAAAAGGGCGGCGGAGCTTAAAGCGCAGAACGAAACGCTGAAAGCCGACTGCGTGAACCTTTCGCAGGAGGTGCAGAACTTAGCCGCCGAGCTTGACGGTCAGCGGACGCAGCTGACGGAGCTTGACAGCGGTATCATGCGCTGCGACATGGAGATAAAGCGCATAGACGAGCTTACGGGTCAGCTTGAACAGAGCGCCGAAAAGCTCGCCGAGACCGAAGAAAAGCTCAAAGCGCAGTTAGCGGCGGCGGAAAAGCAGGCTGACGAAGCGTCGGCGGAGCTTGCGGCTCTTGAAAAGGAAATAGCCGACGGCGAGGACGAGCGTTCCCGCCGCAGGTGCGAAAGCGAGGGCGCGGCAGAAAAGCGTGCGGCGCTTTCGGACAGGCTCTCGGCGCTGCGCATTAAGGAAGCGGAGGGCATAAAGGACGAGCAGGCGTGTCTTGCGGCTATCGAGCAGACAAGGGACGCTATCGGGCAGGAACAGGGCGGCGAAAAGCGCCTGGGCGAGGAAGCCGAACAATGCACCCGCGACATCGGGGAAAAACGCGCAGAAATAAAGCGCATCGCCGAAGATGTGAGCGGTTCGGCGGAGAAAATAGCGGCTCTTGAAGAAAAGATAGCGGCGGCGCAGCGGGAAAGCTCGCATTTTATCCGCGAAGCCGACAAGCTCTCGGCGGAGCAGCGCATCAAATCCGAAGAGTGTATGGAGCTTACCGAAGAAAAGACCCGCCTTGAAGAGCGCGACAAAACGCTTGCCGCCGAATTTGACAAGCTGGTGAACCGTCTTTGGGACGAATACGGGCTTACGCGCACCGAAGCGGAGGAAAATCACCACGCGCCCGACGACGCAAAGGCGGCGCGGGAACGCCTGGCGGAGCTGAAAAATCAGATCAAGGCGCTGGGGAACGTCAATCTCGGGGCTATCGAGGAATACGCGGAGGTCTCGGAGCGGTACGAGTTCATGAGCGCACAGATAGGCGATGTGAACAAATCGCGGCAGGAGCTTATGCAGCTTATCGAAAGCCTTACAGAGAGCATGAAGTCGATATTCACGGAGAATTTCGAGCGCATTTCAAAGCGTTTTTCGGAGATATTCCGCGAGCTTTTCGGCGGCGGCAAGGGAAGTCTTTCGCTTTCCGACCCGGACAATGTGCTTGAATGCGGCATTGACATAGACGTTCAGCCTCCGGGAAAGGTTCAGAAAAACCTTATGAGCCTTTCGGGCGGGGAAATGGGCTTTATCGCGGCGTGTATACTTTTTGCGATACTTTCGGTGAGACCGTCGCCGTTTTGTCTGCTTGACGAGATCGAAGCGGCTTTTGACGATGTGAACGTGGCTAAGTACGCTTCATATCTCCATAAATATACTGACCGCACGCAGTTCATCACGATAACGCACCGCCGCGGCACAATGGAAGAAGCGGACGTTCTTTACGGCGTGACGATGCAGGAGGACGGCATTTCGAAAATGCTGCGGCTCGACATGAACGATGAACAGCTTAAAGACCTCAACTGACCTAAAAGTTAATAGTTAATAGTTAATAGTGAATAGTTAAGGTGTCCGCTTCGCGGACGTTGCGCGGCGAACGTGCCGCGCATTGACTCGCTGCGCTCGTCA
>CACYSH010000003.1 GCA_902776945.1 uncultured Ruminococcus sp. | reverse complement strand
GACCCACCGTCTCATGTATGACAGGTGGGGGCAATGGCACGAACTACGTTCGTGCAGCCACCCTACAATAAATGTCTAAAATTTATGTCGTTTACTATATCTTTTATCTTTTATCTTTTATCTTTTATCTTTTTCGTCAAGCTCTCCCAAAATACGGTCAAGCTCTTTATTCAGCAACTCTTTATCCTCCGGAAATACCATACGCATTTCCTTCGGGTCGGCACGGCGGCAAATATCCTTATACCCGCAATAGGTACACGATGTGCTGTTTTTCCCCGTCCTTATCGGGTCGGGACTGACATTCCCCTCCGAAAGCTCCCGCGCCATTTGCCCGACCTTTTCAAGCGCAAACTGCTCCATAGCCCACAGCCTTTCCTCGCTGACAGGCTCGGCAGTCCCCTTCTTGCGCTCGGGATTGCCGTCCGCGTCCGGCTTTTCTTTATAGGTGAAAATCGTATAAACGCCGTTATTCTCCATATTGGATTCGGCGCGTATCTCGTCGTCAAGCATCATTCCGTCGGGCTTGTAGCTCTTCGCGCATTCAAGCCTTATCCGCTCGTCAAGCTCGCCGCCGCTTTCAAGACTTTCCGTTTCGGCGGCGGTCAGACCCGGTTCAACGCTGCGTATGTGCGAATACATCACGCCCGCTTTGTGTATATCCCCGCCGAAACGCGCCGCGCCGCTGTCAAGCGCCAGCAGATATATCACCATTTGCAGCCCCAGTCCGTGATATATCTCGTTTATTTTGAACTTCTGACTGCCCGTCTTGTAATCGACCACCCGCAGCCAGCGCCTTTTCACGGCGTTCGGGTCTTTCATACCCGAAATGTCTATCCTGTCGGCGTTGCCGATGAGCGTTACTTCCTCGCCGTTTACTTTCAAGCCTTTCAGCGTACAGCCGCCGCTTTCGCCGCCTAACGGATATTCAAACGCGGCGGGTCGGAACTCCGCGCCCTTTATCTCGTCGCGGAAATAGCACACTATCCTGAATATCGAGCTTTTCAGCCGCTTTACTCCCGCCTTGAACGTCAGACCGTGCCTTTCCTCGCCGCCCAGCAGATCGGTGATTATCCTGTCGGTGAGCTTATCCACACGCTCTTTAAGCTCCTCGTCGGTTGACCGGTGGAAATTTTCGTTGTAGACCTTTTTGCCGTCCTTTTCAACGCTCATTATCGCTTCAAGGCAGCGGTGCGCGATGTTGCCGATGTTCACGGGGTCGAGCCGCGAGGAGGTCGGCGTGGGCAGCTTCAAGCCGTTTCGGCAGAAATAGTAGAACGGACATTTGAAATAATCCGTTATGCCCGTTGCGGACAGCTTTATACCGTCGCGGAAATAGATACGCCTTGCAAGCGCGGGGGGAATGTGTTCCCGCCTGTCTGCCGCCGCCTGACGCGCCGCGTTTTCTATGCGCGAAAGATATTCCTCCGAACCTGCAAGCGAGGCGTAAATATTCGCCGCCGAGACCGTATTATCCCGCCTGTGTTCGAGATATTTGTAAAACGCCGTGCGGTAGGAGGTGCAGAAGAACTCGGGCGGCAGCTCGCCGGGCTTTACAAGAACGTCGTCCCCGAACAGCTTGCGCAGAAGCGCAGGCAGCTGCGACGGCGCGGACTTTGCCCCCGTGCGGTCGCTTTCGGTGTAGCTGACATACAGCCGCTGTGTGGGAGCCGTCACCGCCATATATGTGGACATACGTTCTTTGTTGAGCGCGTTTTTCGGCGAAAGCGATATGTCCGCGTCAAGCTCTTCAAGCGCCGATATGTCGGTGTCGGTCAGCAGTTCGGAACGGCGAACGTCACGCGGGAAAATGCCGTCGTTCGCCTGCATGATGAAAAGCACCCGTATCTCGGGCAGCCTTGTTCTCTCCGCGTCGCCGATAAGCAGACATTCCGCCTTCTGCGGCGGCGATGAAATGGAAATAGCCGAGATCATGAGCCGCAGCAGCTCGCAGAACTCCCGAAGCGTGAGCCGCTTTTCCTTCATGTGCGCATTCACCGAGCAGATCGAATCCACCATGCCGAGCCACACCTGCCGCAGACTGCGCGATATTTCAAGCTCGGTATCGTTGCCCGCCGAGACCTGCACCTTTGAATACACGCGGTCGGACATTTTCAGCCTGTTCAGCAGATCGACAAGCGCCTGACACATATCCCCGACGGTCGCGCCCTCTTTGAGACACGCGCCGCGGAACTCGTCAAAAGGCTCGATAATGCGGCGGCGGTACTCCTCGAAGGTCTTGCCGCGCTCGGTGCCGTCGTCGAAGCTCTCCGTCCACTTGTCGCCGTCTATCTCCCAGTAGCGGCAATGCTCTTCAAGAGCGCTCACATCGTACTCGTCGAAATCGTCGCTGTCGCGGAATACCGAAAGCGGCGATTTTATTATACGCATAAGGCGGTCGGTGCGGTATTTTTTCGTCACGGCAGCATCTAAAATGCTCGTTAAATATTTCGCGGGTATCGAACCCAGCGCATTTTTCGGGCGGTCGATAAAATAGGGAATGCCGCAGCGGTCGCAGGCTGCCGCAAGTATCCGCGAGCTGTCCTCAAGCGAACCGCAGATAACGGCTATCTCCGAGAGCTTATAGCCCTCTTCCCGCACAAGGCGGACTGTCTCCGCGCTGATGTAGTCGCTTTCCTCGTAAATATCGGTGGCGGCGGCGACCTTCACAAGCCCTTCGGAGCTTATTTCCTGCGGCTTGTAGGCGAAAAGCTCGTTATTAACGGCGGCAAGCGGCGTTTCCTGAACACAGCCCGCCGCCCTCACAAAGTTGACAGGCTTGTTGACCTCTGCGGAAAGCTCCTCTATGCGGCTTATCGTGCGGCGCGTTTCGGAAAAGGGGTCTATGCCGTCCGTGACTTCCTCGAAGATGACCGAAAAGACGGTCTCCGCCGCCGAGCCTATCGCCGACTTCACGAGCAGAAGCTCGTCCCGAGAAAAAGAAGTAAAGCCGTCAAAGAACACGCGCTTGTCCTTAAAGCTGCCATGCTCACGCGCCAGCGCCGCCGCCCTCGACATAATGGACGAGACATCGGTAAGCCCCATGTCGGCAAGCTCTTTGTTATAGGCTTCGTAGACGAAAGCTATGTCCATGAGGCGGACGGTACCCGTGCCGCCGCCATAGCGTTCGGCAGCGGCGCGGAGCGTTTCGGGCGATATTCCCGAATGGCTGAGACCGCTCAACAGCTGAATGCAGCGCGTAACGAACGAGGGTTTGAGCAGCGAACGGCGATAATAGCGCAGCGGGCAGGCGCTGTCGGCGGCAAGTCCTGCCTGAGCGCGGTACATGGCGATGAGCCGTGCGCGGTCGTCGGCGTTTTCACCCGCGAGACCGCCGTGTTCGCGGCAGAGCTTTTCCGAGATCGAGGAAATACCGTCTGTCGCGATAGCGTTGAAAAGCCGTACCCCGAGACATTCGTAAAGCTCCGCGTCCATAGCGAAAGAGTACTGGTCGGGTACGATAACAAGCACACCGGAGCCTGTTTCGGCGGCGGCGCGTACTCTGTCAAAAAACAGCGCACGGCGGTTGCTGTGCGCTCTGCCGGTTATGATAGTCGGCATTTATCTTCCTCCATTCTTAAACAGTGAATAGTGAAAAGTTAATAGTGAACAGTTAAGGAGCGCCTGCGGCGCAAATTTTAAAAATCAAAATCCGTCCGCGAAGCGGACACCTTAACTATTCACTATTCACTATTAACTGTTTAACTTCTTAACTGCTCTCTGCAAAGTCAGCAATCATTCTATCGGCGAGAAATCCGAAGCCGGGTGCTTACACAACGGACAAATAAAGTCCTCCGGCAGCGTTTCGCCCTCGTAAATATACCCGCAGATATTGCAGACATACCCCTTGACCTTCTTTTCGGCGGCTTGCGGCTTCGGCTTCACATTAGAATGATAATACGCATACGACATCGAGGGCTTGTCGCTCATGACAGCCGAATCCGTTGGCTCGCAGATAAACAGCCCGTGACTGCCGAGATCGGTATAATCGACCACTTTCAGCGACATAAAAGAATTGATAAACTTAGTCAGCAAGGGTGCGCCGTTAGCCGAGCGGAACACCTGTTCGCCCGCGAACTTGTCCGCGTTTTTGCCGCTCTGAAAACCGAACCGCGTGAACACCTCGAAAGGCGCTTCTTCGGTGAGCATACAAACGTTCATCGTGCCGGCGTTCTTTATCATGTCGTGCGAAAAATTCGCCTTGTTGATCGAAACAGCAATGCGCATCGGGTCGGAAGCCACCTGCGCTACCGTGTTGCAGATCATGCCGTTGTCCTTGCCGTCATACGAACAAGTTATGACGAACAAGCCGTAGGTTATCTTTTGCAGTGCTTTCGTGTCAAATCCTGTCATGTTAGTTCCCTCCTTAATGTTGATGTCGGACTGCTGCTGACAGCGTTCCTTTCATTTATTCTTTAAAAGCTCGTCGGCAAGCGCATCAAGCTGAGTAAGGTTTTCGGCGGTCAGCGCCGAATTTATCGTAACGGTCGTGTCGGTGAACGTGATGTTCTTCGACTTTTCGAACCTGCCCTTGATGAGCTTCGCCGCCATAGGTGCCCACGAGCCGTTTTCGATAACGCCGATAAGCCTGTTCTGATAGCCGCGTTCGGTCAGATCGTAGATAAATTCGCGCATGAACGGGAAAATGTCGGCGTTGTAGGTGGTAGTCGCAAGAACGAGCTTACCATAGCGGAAAGCGTCCTCTACGGATTCCGCCATATCCTCGCGGGCAAGGTCGGCGACAGCCACCTTCGGACAGCCCTTTGCTTCGAGCTTTTCTTTAAGCAGTTCAGCCGCCTGCTTTGTGTGACCGTAAACGGAGGTATAAGCAATAAACACGCCCTCGCTCTCCACGCCGTAGGAACTCCATGTATCGTAAAGACCGAGATAGCAGCCGAGATCTTCGGTAAGCACGGGCCCGTGCAGCGGGCAGATCGCCTGAATATCGAGAGCCGCCGCCTTTTTGAGCAGCGCCTGCACCTGAGCGCCGTATTTGCCGACGATACCGAAATAATAGCGCCGCGCCTCGCAAGCCCAGTCGTCGTCCTCGCAGTCAAGAGCGCCGAACTTGCCGAAAGCGTCCGCCGAGAAGAAGATCTTCGCTTTGGCATCGTAGGTCATCATGACTTCGGGCCAGTGAACCATAGGTGCAAAGACGAATTTCAGTTCGCGGGAGCCGAGAGAAAGGGTCTCGCCGTCCTTGACAACAAGCTGTCTGCCCGCGAAATCGGTGCCGAAAAACTTTGTCATCATGGCGAATGTCTTGGCGTTGCCGACGATAACGGCTTCGGGGTAGGCTTCGGCGAATTTGACGATATTTGCCGAGTGGTCGGGTTCCATGTGCTGCACTATAAGATAATCGGGCTTGCTGCCGTCCAACGCTTCGGCGAGGTTTTTGAGCCATTCGTCGCCGAATTTAGCGTCAACGGTGTCCATGACCGCGCATTTTTCGTCCTTGATAAGATAGGAATTGTAAGCCATTCCCTCCGGCACGTCGTAAAGCCCTTCGAAAAGGTCTATTTCGTGGTCGTTCACTCCGATATAGAAAACATTGTCCTTAATAAGCATTTTCATTCCTCCGTTTTTAAAAAAGTCGGTAATACTATTATAGCATATCGCGGCGGGTTTTGCAATAGATTTTATAAAAATTTATCCCGAGCGGCGTTATTATTATGACAATTTGTAAAAAAGTGCAGTCTGCCATACGGCAAACTGCGATAATTCATATTTTCTTTCGGTACAGATTCAAAACCCGAATACCGTATCTTCATTCAATAGTTCATCAAAGACCTGTCCGGCAGGCTCTGCTTTTCCCTCCGGCATTTCAGCATAGCCCTTTTCTATCTCCGCCTCCGCGTCAAGCTCTTCTTTTGAAAGGTCATGAATAAAAACAGGCTTTGCGGTCGGGATAACGACATTAAAGTAAAGCCCCCCGGAATATATTACAATAAACGCCGCCGCGAATGGCATACGCCGCAGGTATACGCCCAAAACCGCGCTGTTACGTCATTTATACGCCTATACGCCGTTTCTTGTGCTGTCTCTCTGTATATAGATAATTATAGTAAACGACATTAAAATTTGTGATTTGATTGCGTAGGGCGGGGGCTTGCCCCCGCCGTTCTGTCGGACGGCAGGTCTTTTAGTAATATGGGTCAATTGGCGAGGTAGGCGGCGGGGGCAATGGCACGAACTACGTTCGTGCAGCCGCCCTACATAATCAACGAACAATTATTTATGTCGTTTACTATAATTTTGACCGCTCAATTTTCTTTCTCCGATTTGATGCTTGAACCGTCCAGCCCCCTTTCCTAAGAATTTTGGTTTGCCTTCACTTCTGCTTTTGGATTATTTGTAAATAAAATGTTAAAAATGCCGCTTTCCCCTTGAATTTTTTTCCGCCTGGTGTATAATAGTATAGTAGAATTAGCACTCGGAGATATTGAGTGCTAAGAGTGCTAAAGTGCAATAATCAAAACGGAGGTAATTCATAATGTCTGCCGAAACAAAACAGTTTAAAGCCGAATCAAAACGGCTGCTCGATATGATGATAAACTCGATCTACACACACAAGGAAATTTTCCTGCGTGAGGTCATCTCAAACGCCAGCGACGCTATCGACAAGCTCTATTTCAAATCCCTCACCGATACGTCCGTAGGCATGAACAAGGACGATTTCGCAATTAATATCGTCGTAGACAAGGACGCTCGCACCCTCACCGTTTCCGATAACGGTATAGGTATGACCGCCGAAGAACTGGAAAACAATCTCGGTACTATCGCTTCATCGGGTTCGCTCGCTTTCAAAAAGGATAACGAGCTTGGCGACGATGTGGATATTATCGGTCAGTTCGGCGTGGGCTTCTACTCGACTTTTATGGTCGCTAAGGAAGTTACCGTCCTCACCCGCGCTTACGGCAGCGATAAGGCTTACAAGTGGCAGTCCAACGGCGTTGACGGCTACACCGTTGAGGAGTGCGAAAAGGATTCCGTCGGCACCGAGGTTATCCTCTCGCTGAAAGAAGACACCGAAGACGAGAAGTATTCAAAGTATCTCGAACAGTATCAGATCCAGTCGCTCGTCAAGAAGTATTCCGACTATATCCGTTTCCCGATAAAAATGGACGTTGAACACACCAACTACTCCGAAAACGCCGAAGAGCCGGAAAAGACTGTCACAAACGACATTCTGAACTCCATGACACCGATCTGGAAGAAGAACAAGAACGAGCTTACCGACGACGATTACAACAGCTTCTACACCGATAAATTCATGGACTACTACCCGCCCGTAACGCATATCCATTCCAAAACGGAGGGTACCGCCACCTATGACGCGCTGCTCTATATCCCGTCCCGCGCTCCGTTCGATTACTATTCGAAGGATTATGAAAAGGGCTTGCAGCTGTATTCGAGCGGCGTTATGATAATGGACAAGTGCGCCGACCTGCTGCCCGATTATTTCAGCTTTGTAAAGGGTCTTGTGGATTCCGCCGACCTTTCGCTGAACATCTCGCGTGAGATGCTCCAGCATGACAGACAGCTCAAAATCATTGCCAAGAACATCGAAAAGAGCATAAAGAACGAGCTGACAAAAATGCTCAAAAACGACCGTGAGAAGTACGAAAAGTTCTTTGACGTATTCGGTCTGCAATTCAAGTTCGGCATTTATCAGACATACGGTTCCGCTGCCGACGCTGTTAAAGACCTGCTGATGTTCGCTTCGTCCTTCAAGCCCGAGGAGGCTCCCGCCGAAGTGAAGGAGGGAGAGGACAAGCCCGCCGAGAAGAAGGCAGGCGGCAAGGTAACTCTCGCCGAGTATGTCAGCCGCATGAAGGAAGACCAGAAGTTCATCTACTATGCCTGCGGCGAATCGGCGGCGAAGATCGAGCTGCTGCCCGCTTTCGAGAAAGTAACCGAAAAAGGCTATGAGGTGCTTTACTTCACGCAGGACATTGACGAATTTGCGATAAAGGCGCTGATGACCTATAACGAGAAGCCTTTCAAGAACATCACCGATTCCGATTTAGGGCTTGAAACCGAAGAAGAGAAGGAAGAGAACAAGAAGACCGCCGAAGAGAGCAAGGATATGTTCGAGTTTATGTGCGGCGCTCTTGACGGTAAAGTCAAGGAAGTAAGGCTTTCGACGCGCTTGAAGAGCCACCCTGTATGCCTTTCGAGCGAGGGTCAGGTCAGCATTGAAATGGAGAAGGTGCTGAACTCCATGCCGCAGAATGACAAGAACCGTGTTACCGCGCAGAAGAGTTTGGAGCTTAATGCCGGTCATCCTGTTTTTGAGAAGTTGAAGGAGCTTTATAAAGATGATAAGGATAAGCTGACCGAGTATACGAAGTTACTGTATTCGCAGGCGCTGCTTATTGAGGGTCTGACGATAGAGAACCCGGTTGAGTTTGCCGATCTGATATGTAAGTTAATGGTATAAAAAAAGATAGGAAGATAAAAGATATACGCAAAGCAAGGGCATATCAAGGGTCTGTGCGGTCAAAGTATCGTGAGAGACAGCACAAAAAACGGCGTATAGGCGTATAAATGACGTAACAGCGCGGTTTTAGGCGTATACCTGCGGCGTATGCCATTCGCATTCGGCGTATATTATATGTATCAGGCACTTATTATAGGGCGGGGGCAGATTATGCTCCCGCCACTTTTTTGTCCGTTTGTGCTTTTTCCACACCGTGATTATATTTTGACATTCGCACAATTTATTTGCAAAAATCGCTGCGCTCTTTTGCAAATGCCGACAGCTTTTCCGGGGGATAACCCTTCCCGAGACTTTTGGTTTGCCCCTGCTTTGCATAAACCGCATTCCGCCCGCATAAGTATTCCAAAAAGGAGGAATGCCCCATGAGCAACGAATCTATCGGCAGACATAGCATAGTTATGCAGGATTGCACAAATTTGAGCATAAGCGGAGTGACCGACGCAGACAGCTTCGATGAAACCCGCATACAACTTTTTACCGAATGCGGCGAAATGGCGGTCATCGGCGAAAATCTGCACGTTAATGAAATGAACGTCGATACAGGCAGACTTACCGTCGAGGGAACCGTGACCGCCATAATCTACGGCGACCGCGCTCACAGAAAACGCCCCGGCTTTCTTGCGCGGCTGCTGAGGTGAACCGTGACCCCAATGCAGCTCGGCACCGCCGCCGAGCTTGATATTCTGCGCGATTCAGTCATCGCGGGCGTGCTGGCGGGTGTCGCCTACGATGTGTTCCGCGTGATACGCCACACCCTCAAATTCGCCGCCGTCGGCTTTGTCTGCGACCTGATCTACGCACTTTTGTTCGGCGCGGCGTTCTTCGTTTTCTCCCTTGACGAAACCAATTATTACCGCAGCTTCGTGCTTTTCGGCATGATCGCGGGCGCGGCAATGTGGTGCTTTACCGCAGGAAGACTGCTCTCCGCCGCCGCTGAACGAATAATCGCTTTTATAATGGAAATATTGGCATTTTTGCTCAAGCCTTTCGTTGTTATAATCAATAAATCGACTTCTTTCGCAAGACGATTGATTGTTAAAATTCAACCAAAATCAGAAATGTGAAAAAAATTTTTGAAAATCTCTTGAAAGTTTAGCCATTAAACGTTATAATATAATGAAAGGCTGTTGATAGCGCTCCGGAGAAATCGCGCACACAGCCGAATGTGTAAAAAATGTAAAAACAGAATACGAAATGTCAAGGAGTGGAAGGCTATGAACGAGAAGGCTATGAACGAAAAGAGAAAAAGCTCGGCAGCCGTAGCGGCAAGGCGCACCCGCAGGGAAGAAAGAAGCGTGTTTTTTAAGCCCGCAGTGTGGTTCGCGGCAATTTGCCTTGTTATTTATTCGCTGTTTACGATCTTTTCACAACAGGTGCAGATCGTTCAGCTGAGACAGGAACGCGAGGAGATAAGCGCTCACATGACCGAAGCACGCCGTCTTAACGACGAGTATACAAGATTGCTCGCTTCGGATAACGAAGCGGAATATATGGAGAAGATCGCTATCGAAAAACTGGGTTACGCTTATCCTGATGAAAGACGCTTTTATGTCGTTGAGACGCGCTGAAACGGAAGCCGATCGGCTCGGCGGCAGGGTTAGTATACATTTAATATGAGGGAGAAAGTAAAAGGAATGCAGCTTGAAGTAGGAAAGATCTATGAAGGTACGGTAACGGGAATAACCAAATTCGGCGCTTTTGTCGAGCTTGAAAAGGGTACCACCGGTATGGTACATATTTCAGAGGTCGCAAACACTTATGTAAACGACATCAACGAACACATCACGCAGGGACAGCAGGTGAAGGTCAAAGTCCTTTCGCTGGGCGAGGGCGGCAAGATAAGCCTTTCGATAAAGAAAGCGCAGCCCGCTCCCGAAAGACCCGAAAGAGGCGACAGAAAGCCCTTTAACGGCAGCAGACCCCAGGGCGGAAGACCCGGCGGCAGACCGCAGGGCGACAACAGACAGGGAGATAACAGGCAGGGCGGCAACGGCGGCGAGAAAAGACCCCGCAGACCCATGACCGAAAGACCCGCGCCCGTTGATTTCGCAAAGAATCCTCCCCCCGAGTTCGAGGTAAGGACAAGCTCGGAGGACGCGAATTTCGAGGACATGATGGCACGTTTCAAGGCGACGAGCGAGGAAAGAATATCCGATCTTAAGCACGTTACCGAGAACAAGCGCAGAGGTTCATCGCGCAGAAAATGATACAAAACAGGGCTGTCCGACTGCGGCAGCCCTTTATTCGTATTATAAATGAGAAACGAGCATTTAGCGCAAAGTTAACAGTGAATAGTGAATAGTTATGGTGTTCGCTTCGCTCACGATATTATGCGGAGGCTTCGCCCCGCATTAAATAATTTACCTTTGAACGACAAACATTTTTGCGGGGCGAAGCCTACGCATAATTGCCGCGAAGCGGCTCCTTAACTATTCACTATTCACTCTACACTATTAACTTTTTATAAATGTTCATTTAATGAAAGCGTGGGCAATATTATGTGCAGTTCAGGCACATCAGTTTTGAGAAGCAGACAGGCGCGACCGAGCTTTTCCCGATTGACGGTGCGACCGTATCAAAGGCGCTCGCGAAGGTCGGCGTTATCGTAAAATATGACCCCGAAAGGAACGATCAACAAAAAATGCTAAAGCTGTTTGGCTATCTTAAAAATTACAGAAAACAAGCAATACTGGGGCCTCTCGGCAAACTGCTTGAAGCCGTCTTCGAACTTATCGTGCCGATCATCATAAAACGCATGATCGACATAGGCATACCCGCAGGCGACAAACCCTATATAATGAAAATGGGCGCTCTGCTCGTGCTTATGGGCGTGCTGGGGCTCGCCTCGTCGCTGACGGCACAGTATTTCGCGGCAAAAGCGGCGGTCGGCTTCGGAACCGAACTCCGCACGGCACTCTTTAAACACATCAATACCCTCTCGCACTCCGAGATCGACGCAGCAGGCAGCGCAACGCTCGTCACCCGCATGACCGTCGATATAAACGCCGCGCAGACAGGCGTAAATATGCTGCTGCGGCTCTTCCTGCGAGCGCCGTTCATCGTTATCGGCGCGGTCATCGCGGCGCTTACTATCTCGGTGAAACTCACGCTGATTTTCCTTGTTTTCACGCCCGTAATGTGGGCGGTGATCTACAACGTTACAAAAAAGACCGTCCCCATGTACAAGGGCATACAGAAAAAGCTCGATAATACCACGCTCATCACGGGCGAGAATATCTCGGGCGTTAGAGTGATACGCGCTTTCTCCCGCCAGCGGGACGAACGCGAACGCTTCTCGGGTTCGCTTGACGAGCTTAACGGATTGCAGCTGAAAGCGGGGCGGGCTTCGGCGATAATGTCCCCCGCAACATACATCTTGGTAAATCTTGCTGTAATGCTGATAATCTTTTTCGGCGCGAAAATGGTTCGCTCGGGCGAACTGATGACAGGCGACATCGTGGCGCTTATCAGCCTTATGACGCAGGTGCTGCTTTCGCTGATACGTCTGGCGGAGCTTATACTTTCGCTGACGAAAGCGCAGGCAAGCTCTCTGCGGATACTTGAAGTATTTGCCATGCAGCCGTCCGTCACGGAAGGCGCGGAGATGCTTGATTTTGACAAAAACGCTCCCGCCGTCGAGTTCAGGAATGTCAGCTTTCGTTATGTCGATTCCGAACGCTGCGCCCTTGAAAACATCAGCTTTGCGGCGAATCGCGGCGAGACCGTCGGCATTATCGGCGGTACGGGCTGCGGTAAGTCTACGCTTATCAATCTTATTCCGCGCTTTTACGACGTAAGCGGCGGCGAGGTGCTTGTTGGCGGCAAAAATGTCCGCGAATGTACCCACGAAAGCCTGCGCGGGAAGATCGGCATAGTTCCGCAGAAGGCGGTGCTTTTTAAAGGCACTGTGCGCGACAATATGAAATGGCGCTGCCCCGAAGCCACCGACATTCGCATAAAAAGAGCGCTCGCCGTTGCGCAGGCGGATTTCGTTTTCGACAAGAACGGCGGGCTTGATCTCGTTATCGAGCAGGGCGGCAAAAATCTTTCGGGCGGTCAGCGGCAGCGGCTGACGATAGCGCGGGCGCTTGTCGGCAGACCCGATATTCTTATCCTTGACGATTCGGCTTCGGCACTCGACCTTGCCACCGACGCGAATTTGCGCAAAGCCATTGCCGCAAATACAGAGGGCATGACGGTGTTTATCGTGTCGCAGAGGGTCTCCTCGATTCGCGGCGCGGATAAGATAATCGTGCTTGACGACGGGCATATCGCGGGCATCGGCACTCATTCGGAACTGCTTGAAGGCTGCGCCGTTTACCGCGAGATCTGCCGGTCGCAGCTTGACAGGGAGGTGCGCGGCAATGTCTGACAAAAGCAGTACCCTTCGCGGGCTGATGAAGTATTTCAAGCCCTGCCGCACACAGCTTGCGGCGGCGCTTGTCTTTGCGGCGGTGAACGTCGCGGCGACCCTTTACGCGCCGATACTCACGGGGCGGGCGGTCGATATGATCGCCGAAATGATAAAGAACGGCGGCACCGCCGACGGGCTTATGCCCGCGCTTGCGGCGTTCGCGGTGACGGTGCTTGTCACCGCCGTTTCGCAGTACGTCATGCAGCTGTGTCTCAATAAAGTGACATTCGGTGCGCTCCGAGACCTGCGCCGCGACGCTTTCGATAATCTCAGCCGCCTGCCGCTTTCCTACATCGACTCACACCCGAAAGGCGACCTGATAAGCCGCCTTATCTCGGACGTTGAACAGATCTCGGACGGTCTGATACTTGGCTTTGCGCAGCTCTTTACGGGCGTTGTTACGATAATCGGAACGCTTGCTTTCATGCTGTCAATAAACGTAAAGATCGCACTGATAGTCGTATTTCTTACCCCCGTGTCGCTTTTCGCGGCGCGGTATATCTCGCGGAACACATTCAAATTCTTCCGCGAGCAGACCTCCGTTCGCGGCGACCTTACCGCTTTTGTCGAGGAAATGACGGGCAATCAGAAGCTCGTCAAGGCATTCGCGCACGAACAGGCGGCGGAGGACGAATTTGCCGCGCTCAATTCAAAGCTGCAAAAAACGAGCGTGAAGGCTATCTTCTTTTCCTCGCTGACGAACCCGACCACGCGCTTCGTGAACGGGCTTGTCTATGCGGCGGTGGGTATCGTCGGAGCGCTTTCGGTCATCGGCGGCGGCTTTTCGGTCGGACAGCTTTCGTGCTTTCTGACCTACGCCAACCAGTACACCAAGCCCTTCAATGAAATATCGGGCGTTATAACCGAATTGCAGGGCGCGTTAGCCTGCGCGAAACGTGTGCTTGACCTCATCAGCGAAACACCCGAATCCGATGACAGCGCCTGCGCGGAGATAACTCACGCAGACGGCACGCTCACGGCGGAACACGTTTGTTTCTCTTATAATAAAGATGTGCCGCTTATCGAGGACTTTGATCTGCGCGTCAAGCCAGGTCAGCGAATCGCGATAGTGGGTCCGACGGGCTGCGGCAAGACGACATTCATCAACCTGCTCATGCGCTTTTACGACGTTGACAGCGGGCGGATAATGCTCTGCGGTCACGAGCTGACAAAGACAAAGCGCGATTCGGTGCGCGGCGTTTACGGAATGGTCTTGCAGGAAACGTGGCTGAAAACAGGCACCGTGCGGGAGAACATCGCCTACGGCAAGCCCGACGCGACCCTTGAAGAGATAATCAGCGCGGCAAAGCGGGCGCATTGCGACAGCTTTATCCGCAAGCTCGAAAACGGCTATGACACGGTTTTGGGCGAGGACGGCGGTATGCTCTCGGCGGGACAAAAGCAGCTGTTATGTATAGCGAGAGTAATGCTATCGCTGCCGCCCATGCTGATACTCGACGAAGCGACAAGCTCGATAGACACGCGCACGGAAATACTCATTCAGGAGGCTTTCGCGGAGATGATGCGCGGGCGGACGAGCTTCATCATAGCGCACCGCCTTTCGACGATAAAGAGCGCAGACCGCATACTCGTCATGAACAGCGGCAAAATAATTGAACAAGGCACACACGCGGAGCTTATGGACAAAAACGGCTTTTACGCGGGGCTGTACAATTCGCAGTACGACAACGGCTAATAAAAAGTGAATAGTGAATAGTGTATAGTGAATAGTTAAGGAGCGCCTTCGGCGCGTTATTGCGGACGCTTCGCTCCGCTTATTATTTGCTTTGCTATTCAAATTGATCAATTAAATGCGGAGCGAAGCGTCCGCAAGCGAGCGCGAAGGCGCTCGCAACATCGCCGAAGGCGATACCACAACTATTCACTATTCACTATTCACTATTAACTATTAACTTTTTTCAAATTTGGAGGGATAAAAATATGTTGGGTATAGTAGCCGAGGGCGGCGCGAGCAGGACGGTCTATTCGGCGGGCGTTATGGACACGCTTTTGAAACACGGCATTGTCGCCGATTATTTTCTCGGGGTGTCGGCGGGGATAGCTTTCGGGGCTTCCTACTGCTCGATGCAGCCCGAGCGAAACCGCCTGCTTATCCGCGATTATTTCTGCACGCCCGAATATTTCGGCACAAGGCACCTTCTGAACCCCGCCAACAGGAGTTATTATAATCTTGATTATGTTTTCGGAAAGGTGCCGAACGAGCTGCTTTTCTTCGATTTTGAAGCTCTGCGGAACAATCCTGCGCGTAAACTTGCGTGTGTTACCGACCTTGAAACAGCCGAGCCTGTCTACATGGAGCTTGACCCCGACGACCATGAGTTCAAGGTCTTGCGGGCAAGCTGCGCTCTGCCGCTGCTTTTCCCGCCAATAGAGATAAACGGCAGGAAATATATGGACGGCGGCGTTGCCGATTCGATACCTTTTAAGAAGGCGCTTGCCGACGGCTGCGATAAGCTGATCGTGATACTTACCCGCGAGAGGGGCTATGTCAAGCGCGACGAGCCGACGAAAAAGCTGCTGACTGCCGCGTACAGGAAGTATCCCGAGTTCTGCCGTTTGCTGGAGAGCCGTGCCGAGCGGTATAATGAAAGTCTGCGGGAGCTGGAGGAGCTTCGGCAGGCGGGGAAGGTGTTTGTGTATGCTCCGCGGAGAGAGATGCTTGTCAGCCGCACGGAGGACGACCGCCGGAAGGTCATGCGGCTGTATGAATATGGAGCGAGGCACGCGGAGTGGTCGCTTGAAAGTCTGAAAAGATACATAAATAAACAGTAAAAAACTATAAATGAGCAATGTCGTCAATTTGCATAAACTTGGAATATCACAAGGCTCGTAGAGCGGCTGCACGAACAAGTTCGTGCCATGCTCGCCCCTACAATATAATTTTGAACCGCAAAAATTGCGAAAAGTCAAGAACAGTCATAAACAGAATGTAAAATTTGCAGAAAGGAATGAAAAAAATGAACATAGCACAGATAGCCGCCGAAGGCTCCGCCAAAAGCGCGATGATATACCACGAAAACCTCGCCGCGCTGTCGGTCGGGGAATGCGCCCCGCACAGCTACTTTATCCCCTTTGCGAAAAACGCCGACCCCTTTGCCGAAAGAACAAAATCGGAGCGCTTTGAGCTGCTTAACGGCGAGTGGGAATTTCTCTATGCCGAAAGCATTATCGACCTGCCCGACGACTTCCCCGAGCTGCCTTTCCCCGCGAAAATTCCCGTCCCCTCGAACTGGCAGCTGCACGGCTATGACAAGCCGCAGTACACCAACCTTAATTATCCGATTCCCTACGACCCGCCTTTCGTTCCCGATGATATTCCCGTCGGGGTCTGCCGCCGCGCCTATAACTACACGCCCGACGGTCTGCGGCGCATTCTCTGCTTCGAGGGCGCGGACAGCTGCCTTTACCTCTATGTGAACGGCGTGTTCGCAGGTTATTCGCAGGTCTCGCACCATACCTACGAATTTGATATTACCGATTTTCTGCGCGAGGGCGAAAATTTCATCACCGCCGCCGTGCTGAAATGGTGCGACGGAACCTATCTCGAAGACCAGGACAAGTTCAGGCTTTCGGGAATTTTCCGCGATGTGTATATGCTCTCCCGCCCGGCGGACTGCCTTGCCGACTACCGCGTGACCGCCGTTCCCGACAAGAGCCGCAAAAACGGTCTGCTGACGGTCTCCGTAAAAGGCGCGGCGGCTAAGATAAGCCTTTATGACGGCGAAAATCTTATCTGCGAGGGCGAAGCCGCGCCCGGCAAGCCTTTCACCCGCAAGGTGGAAAACGTTAAGCTGTGGTCTGCCGAAACGCCCTGTCTTTACAGGCTCATTATCGAGACCGACAGCGAGCTTATCGGCGAAAGGGTCGGTTTCAGAAAAGTGTACGTCAAAAACGGCGTTTTGAAGCTCAACGGTCGGCATATCAGGCTTTTCGGCGTGAACCGTCATGACAGCTACCCCGACACGGGCTATTACGCCGACGAGGAAAAAATGCGCCGCGACCTCGAACTGATGAAGCGCCATAACATCAACGCCGTGAGGACTTCGCACTACCCCAACGCGCCCGAATTTTACCGCCTTTGCGACGAATACGGGCTGTACGTCATCGACGAGGCGGACATAGAGGCGCACGGCTGCGTGACCGTGTGGAACGACCTCAAATGGACTAAGGGCTATAACGGTATCGCGCTGCTCGCTTCGGACAAGCGCTTCCGCGAGGCGATACTCTCACGCACACGGCTGCTCGTCACCCGCGACATCAACCGCCCGTGCGTTATCTTCTGGTCGCTCGGCAACGAATCGGGCTACGGCGAGAATTTCCGTGACGCGGCGCTGCTTGTCAAGTCGCTCGACGACACGCGGCTCGTCCACTACGAAAGCACTCACCGCCTTGACGACACGCCCGATGATGTGCTGGACGTTGTTTCCGAAATGTACACCTCGCCCGACGATATTCGGAAATTCCTCGCCCGCGACGACGAAACGCGCCCGTTCCTGCTCTGCGAATACTGCCACGCTATGGGCAACGGTCCCGGCGATCTCGGCGATTACACCGAACTTTTCTTAACGAGCGACCGTCTGTGCGGCGGGCTGGTGTGGGAATGGGCTGACCACGCGATAATTCTTGGCAAGACGGCTGACGGCAGGATAAAATACGGCTACGGCGGCGACGACATGAACTCCGTTCATGCAGACGAGCTTCACAACGACGGCAATTTCTGCATGGACGCGCTCTGCTACCCCGACCGCACGCCGCACACGGGGCTTTTGGAGGTCAAACAGGCGTACCGCCCCGTGCGGGTGACGCGAGGTTCACAGCCCGACAGCTTTATCTTCACGAACCTGCTTTCCTTCACCGACCCGGGCGAGCGGTTTTTATGCGATTATTGGGTAAGCGCGGCGGGCGAGCCGGTATGCGGCGGAAGTATCAGCTTTTCCATACCGCCGCTCGGCAGCACCGAGATAACCATTCCCCGCGTTTCGGAACTGCCCGCAGGGTCGTACATACGTTTCTCGTTTTCGGAACACCCGCACGGCGAAGAAGTCTGCTTTGAGCAGATAAAGCTCTCCGACGAGGAGCCGCCCGCTCTGCCCGAGCAGTCCGACGAAACGCCCGTGCTTGTCGTGAATCCGCTCGAATTTATCGTGACCGTCGGCGAAAAGAGGTTCGTTTTCGACCGCCGCAAAGCGATATTCACGGAGCTTTCGTCAGGCGGCAGAAATTTCCTTGCAAAGCCTGCGGAGTTCAATTTCTTCCGCGCCCCTGTTGACAACGACGTTATGAAGGGCGAATGGTACCAGCTCTACATGAACGCCCCCGCCGTCAAGGTCTATGAAACGTCGGCGGATACTGAGGGCGGCTGTGTTGTCATAAGATCGGAACAATCGTTCGGCAGGAGCATTCACGCGCCGTTTGCGCGGGTCGAAGCGAGGTATATCATCGACGGCGGCGGAGTGATAGACGTAACGGCGCACGTTGTCACGGACGAAAAAGTCTCGCTGCTGCCGCGTTTCGGGCTGAGATTTTTCCTGCCGCGTGAGTTTGAGGACGCGGAATGGCTGGGGTACGGTCCCGGCGAGAGCTACATTGACAAGCGGCTGGCTTCGTGGTACGGCAGATTCTGCGACAAAGTTCAGTTCATGCACGAGGACTACATTCGTCCGCAGGAGAACGGCTCGCATTACGGCTGTACGGAGATGACTGTTTCGGACGGCGGCTCGGTGCTGTGTATTTCGGCGCAGGAGGGATTTTCGTTCAGTTTGTCGGAGTATACGCAGGAGGAGCTTGCCGCGAAAAAGCATAATTTTGAGCTTGAAAAGTGCGGGTTTACGGTGCTTTGTGCAGATTTTGCGATGGCGGGGGCAGGTTCGGCGGCGTGCGGGCCGCAGCTGGCGGAGGCGTATAGGATAGCTTCGGGCGGCGAGGGGTTCACGGGGCATTACCGAATCGAGATCGAATAAAAACAAAAGGGCTTTGCGGAAAAACGCAAAGCCTTTATCATGTCAAAAAAGGAAAATCAGAATAGAAACCCCGCGAAGCGGAACCGGGGTCAAGGGGCTTCGCCCCTTGCGGGGTATGGGGCAGCGCCCCATACGGAATCAAGCCGCGCATCGTCAAACTTACCGCCTTGCAGAACTGTTCGCGCGGCTTGCGGCACGAACGAAGTTCGTGCAACCTTTGTGCGAAGTGAGCGGAGCGAACGAGCAAACTGAGCGGTCAGCAATATCCTACCGGTGGGGCAGAGCGCGGTCAACACTTTCCTCTCGGCGGGGACTTTGCGCCCCCTTGATTTGCGAAAATCGCTTCGCTCTTTCGCAAATATACAATCGGCAATTTACTTGTTTTTGTCACGTTTTGCTGATTTTATCAATTTGCTTGTTTTTGTGGGCTTTTTGATAAATTGCCGATTTTAATTTTGTACGGATTGGCTTCTTGTTATTTCTCACGATACTTTGACCGCTCAGTCCCTGGGGGGAAACCCTTCTGAAGAAGGGTTATCCCCCCAGCCCCCCTTTCCTAAGACTTTTGGTTTGCCCTCATTTTGCGCTTATCTGAATCGCCTTATAAATAGTATTCCCGCCGTTATCGCCGCCGAAAAATACCCTATCAGCATATTATTCCCATACTTATTCTGCATACCATACTTATCCAAATGCTCGCCTAAATGCCTGAAAATACTCCACACCTCCGAGAGCTTATCTTTAACGGCGATAACCGCCCCCGCAGGCGAAAACTCATGGAACACCGACACCGCAAAGCACAGCCGATTACCAAAAAATATCCCCGCAATACTCAGCAAAAGTATCACAAATATTCCCGAAGTACCAATATCACGCGCAAACATCAGATAGATAAAGTATACGCTCAACACCACAACAGGCGCTCCCGCCCATGTCAGATACCCCAGCCACGCAATAGCCGCCCATATCGCCATTCCGAGCAGCGCACCCAGTACCGCGCCGATGAAACCCGCGATCTTGCCCTCGCTCGACTCCTTTAACGCCGCCAAACGCCGCTCTTTTAATGTGCGGTCGTCGGCAGCCGCGCTCATGTACGCCGTGTTGCCGTAGGAGTTCCCGCTGTAACGCTTCGGAGCGCCCTGCTTTTCGGGTTCGTCGGAAGGGTGCGGCGCGGTCGGCGGAGCCGCCATGTCCTCAATGGTCGTTGTCGGCAGCCCGTTTTCTGCCGCCGACGAGCCGGGCTTGGGAGGGATAAACGGCTCCTCCTCGCCCATTTCTGCCTTCTGATCGAGCATATTGGCGTATTCACTGGCGGTCATGCCGTTTATCGTGCTGCCCGAATCGTTCTTTTCGTTCTCCTCGCCTAACTTGGTCAGAAAGCTCATGTCCCTCATTGAGAGTCACCCTCCTTTTCCTGCGGCTGATCGTTATTGTCGTTGTCATTGGAGTTGTCGGACGGCGTTTCCTGCACGGTCTCGTCGGGAAAATCGGGAATAACGCTTGATATATCCTCCGCAGCTGTCCCGGAATATATCGTCTCCCCTGCTGCCGCTGCCGATGTATCAGCCGGAATAACTGTCTTATTTGTCGGCGTACCCTTTATTTTGCCGATGACAGCGCCGTTTTTGTATTCGAAAATGAATATCACGATTATGAGCAGCACTCCCGCCGCCGTCATCGCCCAGCCTAAGCGGTAGTAGCTCGGGTCGAAGGTCATTTTTACGGTGTTGCTGCCGATTTTAAGCGGTACGGTCATAAGAGCGTCCGCGCACTTTCCGGGTGTTACCTGCTCGCCGTTTACCGTGACTATCCAGCCCGGTTCGGCGGGGATAGTCGTGAAAAGACATTTTGTGCTGTCTTCGGCAGTGCATTCAAACGTAACGCTGCGGTTGCTGAAATCGGTTATCGCCGCCGTGTTGGCGGTAACGTTCGTTGCCGAACGAATGAACGCTTCCTTGTCGAACGAGCAAAACAGTGTGTCGCACCAGTAGGCTTCGTTGTCGTCGTTGTCGATAGTTACGCGCACGCGCACTTCCTGATTTTTTACAAAGCTGCCGAGATTCAGTATCGAATAGTTGTCGCCGACAAAGAAACAGCCCGCGAAGGTCATGCTGCTGCCCTCGCTGTTCTGAAAGCTCTCCTCGTCCTGCACCCAGATATTGCAGTTGCGCTCGTATCTGGTCGGCAGGAACATATAAAGGTCGCTGTCCTTGTCCATTTCAACGATATAGTCGATGTGAGCTTCTTTGGAAGGATCGTCAGCGGCGTATTTCATCGTGCGGTACTCGTCGCTTACCCTGCCCGTTGCGATGTTCAGGCGGTCGCTTTCTTTTGGGGTAAGGCGGGTGAAATATTCGGTCTCCACGCCCGAGCCGTCAAGTGCGCTGTAAAGCAGATTCTGATTGCCGAAGGGGTCTATATCGCTCAGACGAATAGTTTCAATGCTTCTGTCGGCGACTATGCCCAGCCCCGCCGCGTAGGGGTTCAGATAGAATTTATAGGCAGCGCGTTCTTTGCCGCTGTCAAATTCGCTCTGTGTGACGAGCTTGTAATCCAAAGGAACCTTTGTGCGGCTGTCCATAAAGCGTTTTGATTCCTTAAATTCCACTTCGCCGGTGGTGTATTCCGTCCTTATTTCCTCATATTTGTCCATAAGATAGCGGATACCGAATATCGAGTCCGTGATGTAGGTAGTGCCTTCGTATTTGGTGTAGTGACCGCCGTAAGCGTAACCCAGCTGTTTCAGCAGCGTCAGCGCGGGGGCGTTCATTACCGAGCTTGAATGCGATACGCCCGCGTAATTCGTGCCTATCGGGTCGTTTACGGTGCGGTGGAAGGTCGCCTCCATGCGGAAGAAGGGGTCTCCGTCAAATTCCTTGATATGCTTGACCGCTTCTATCGTGTTGGACATATACGGCTCGTATGAGGTGTATTTGCTGTAAGCTACGTCCTTGTCGATCTTTTGCAGGGTGTCCATGCTGTTCGCGAGCAGCTCCAGCCCGACGGCGCAGCAGGTGATTATGCTTAAAACCACGCTGCGGTATCTGCCGTTTAAATAGATAAGCAGGAAAAGCACCGCCGTACATATTGCCGAGAACCATATCCCGCCGATGACCGCCCTTGCCTTGCCGTCGGAACCCGTCACGCTGCGGAATATCTCGAAATGCTCGTAATTCTCGCGCTCGCACCATATCAGGAAAACGAACACGCCGAACACCGACGCGCCAAGCTCCTTCGCCGTTACGCCGTTTAAATTCTCGAACGCTTCAAATGCCATAAGCACGAGCAGGAACGAGAACGCGAACGAATAGCGGTAAGGCAGCCAGTTCGGCACCTGAAAGCCGTGCCATACGATGTCAACGGGGCGGATATACATGAATACGGTCATGACAGCCGCGAGTATGCCGAATGTCGCCTTGTGCTTTACGGAGATATGCCTGTTCATGAAGAAGAGCGGCAGCATGATGATCACCGCCGTGCCGCAGTAGATCATCGGCAGACCTTCGGGGTAAACGGTGTCGTAGCTCATCGGGAACAGCTTTGTAACAAACGTTAGATAATCGAACTGCGTAGCCATTGACCAGTCGGGCTGGGTAAATTCGAGCTTGCCGAGTTTAAGCGAGTTGTACACCGTCAGCAGCACCACGCCCGCCGCAAGTATCGCCGTGATAGTGCCGCCCGCGAATTTGAAGAGCGACGACCAGCAGCGCTCGGGGAGCAGTCTGCCGTCCTCGCCGAAATAGCAGGCGATAAACCAGCAGAACGTGAAAAAGCCTATCATGTAGCCGATGTAAAAATGCGCCATGAACATAAGCGCCAGCGGGATAATGTACGGCAGCAGCTTGCCTTCGTTGATGAGCCGCCTTACGCCGTGACATATCAGCGGCAGGTAGATAAGTCCGTCAAGCCACATGGGATCCATAAGCTGCACGACCATGTAGGACATGAGCGCGTACATCATCGAGAACAATATTACCGAAAGATTTTTCGGGAAACGGCGGCTGTTGTTCCGTACATAATAAGCGAACGCCGCCGCCGAACAGCCTATTTTCAACAGCTGTATCGTTTCGATAGCGCCGCACATCGCCGTTCGCGGGAAAATGCAGACAAGTATCATGAACGGGCTTGCGAGGTAATAGGCAAATATGCCGAACATACTTCCCGAGAGGTTGCGCGACCAGTCATAGATAAGGCTGCCGTCGCCCAAAAGCGCGTCGCGGTAGGCTTCGTAGTAGTAAACGTACTGACCGTTAAGGTCAAGCACCAGCACCGAGCCGTCGCCGAAGGGGTGTACCTCGAAAAGCGCGTAAGCTAAGTACATTATCCCGACGGGTATCAGAAAGCAGAGCGCGTAAAGAAATGCGGGGCGCTCCCAAAACTTCTTTTTAATGCGGACAGGCATTTCCGCCGCCGCGAGCACATTTTCTTTTTCTTCCATTTTCTTCTTTCCTTATTTTTATTATGATATTATTTTTTTCAATCAAGGGAACATATATACAGCAATACCGACGCTGTACCTATTATAAGAGGTATCACGCTCAGAATAACATAAGCTGCGGTGGATATTCGTTCTCCCAGTTCCTTGCGGCGTGAAACGAGTATCCATACCGCAGCCGCGAAAAGCAGTGCACCTGTTATCAGATGGAGCGTATCCTGCCCTTTTATGCTGTCCATACGCGGCTCGATATATAACATAAGCATATAAAACAGCCCCAGTCCGCCGAACCAAAGGAAAAAGCCTTCGGTCAGCACACGCAGTTTAAGCAATGCGCCTTTCACGGTTCAAGCTCCTTTGCAAAGCACACCGCTCCGTCGAGCTTATCGTATGGCGGATAATTCTCTATCCGATGATAACCTAACTTTGTATACAATCCCACCGCGTCGGGCATTATCTCCCGCGTTTGCAATATCAGCCGCGAAAACCCGCGCTCCCGCGCCCTGTCCTCCAAAAGCGACATCATCTGCGAAGCAATATGCTTTTTCCGATATTCGGGTTCGACCCACACACGCTTTATTTCGGCATCTCCGCCCGAATACGCCTTTATCCCCGCGCAGGCAACGGACTTTTCCCCCGCATGAACAATAAGCACATCTTCAATGACCGACGAAAGATTATAAGGAATGAAACCCTTCCGCTTATCCTCGCCGCCGACAATTGCGCTGTAATAGTTCTCCGTAATGCGGTAAAAATGCACAAAATCCTCGCTATTGCCGTCCGTCCATTCAAACCGAAAAGCCATGATGTCCGTCATCTCCCGTTATGCTTGTCTCCGCACTTGCCTCCGTTACGGTCATCGTCCCTGAAATTCAGCTTTTCGCTTATTATGAAACGCGGCCGCCGCTTTATCTCCTCGTAAATTTTCGATAAATAGTAGCCGATTATCCCCAAACTGAACATGATTATCGACGAGGTTATCAGCTGCAAAAGTATTACGGTCGGGAAACCCTTTTCGGAATTGCCCGTCAGTTTGTTGTAAAGCGTGTTCGCGCCAAGTATCACGGCGATAAGGAACGTAACCGCGCCCGCGACCGTCACAAGCTGCATCGGGGCGCTCGAAAACGAGGTTATCGAGTTTATCGCGTATTTTATCGAGACCTTCGCGGTGAATTTGCTCTTGCCCGCAGTTCGCTTGCCTACATCAAAATACACCTGCGCCTTGCGGAAACCCACCCAGCTCGACATGGCGCGGAAAAACGTGAGCCTTTCGGGCATTTCGAGAACCGCGTCAACGGCGCGGCGGTCAAGCAGCTTGAAGTCCGAAGCGTCGCGCATCTCAAGCCCCGACATATCGCCGATCATGCGGTAGAAAAGCCGCGCAAACAGGCGGTAAACTGGGTTTTCGCGCCCTCTGTCTTTTTTCTTTGCTTCAACAATGTCTATCTCGCCGCGATTTTTTATCCATACGTTGTACATTTCAAGGAGCGTTTCGGGCGGGTGCTGCAAATCGCAGTCCATGAGGACGCAAGCGTCGCCGCGTGCCGCGCCAAGCCCCGCGAAGATAGCCGCCTCCTTGCCGAAATTGCGGCTGAAATTTATTGCTCTGATACGGTCGTCGCTGGCGGCAAGCTGAGTAAGCCGCAGCCATGTGCGGTCGGTGGAGCCGTCATTTACGAATATAAGTTCGTAATCTATATTATGGGAATCGAGTATCCTCGACACCGCCGAGGCGCAGCGCGGGGCGTTATCCTGTTCGTTGTATGCGGGTATGATCACCGACAATAAAGGCAATTCCGATGCACCTCCGGTTGGTTTGTTGTTATTGCTGTCATTTTGCGGGGAAATGGGTGGATTCGCAGAAATCCGTTATTGCTTTGTGGTCGTTTTCGTCGTCGTAGGCGACCTCGTTCCTTTCGTGCTCCACGTCGCAGATGAACTGTTCAAGGCTGTCGCCGTCCCAATACAGCCACCCGCTGTTTTTATCGGCTTCGTAAAGTCCTTCCATGCCGAATTTATTTATAAGGAAGTCCCAGCCCTTTTTTGAGATCATCGCTTCCATTATCCCGCAGTAATCGAACAGCATTTCAACGTCTTTAAGCGTTTTGAAGTGTTCTTCTGTGTAGACCGTGCCGTTCGGCAGTGGGTAAATTCTGTAAGCGACTTCCATTTGTCATTTCTCCTTTACGCGAAGAATATCCTCTTCCGCTTCTGCGGTGAGCGGCGTGTAGTTGACGGTCTCACCAGTTGTGATGTTTGCAACGGTGATTATCTTATCTCTGCCGAGAATCAGCTTGTCGTCTTTTAAAATCATGTTATAAATATGTTCCAAATACTGCCTGAACTGTGCAAGCTGTTTAATGCCGTCCTCGGTTATCTCAAAGAGGTACGAAATTGGTGTGCAGTCGGTAATAATCTTTGATTTGCCGTATTTATTGCCGGTCACAAGAATAAGCACCCGTTCAGTCTCAATTGTCAGCGCTGAAGGGCTTATCCAACCTATATTGCAGCTGTCATACAAAAGCTCCGCGCTTTGGTTTTCGGCAAATTTGTATATCTTGATATGCCCAACGCCCATGTGATTGCAGGTATCAATGCCGAAGACATATTTGCCTAATTGAAAAAATTTGCGAAAATTGCCTTTTAAAGTCTCGTTCGGTGTAATCAGCGTTCCGCCCCACTCTCCGTGGTCATCTGAAATGAAATCGCCCCAAGGAGAATGAAACGTAGTGTCTCGCTTAAACCATGAAGGCTCCGCTGATTCCCAAATTATATCGCCCGCGTCGTTTTCATCGACCGCGATGTATTCTGCTTTATGTGCTGCTATATAAGAATAACCTCTGTTGTTAGTATCTTCGTTATTATCGTTTAGCAGGTCAATATACTCTTTTGAGTACATCTGACCGCAAAGTTTTTCGTCCGTTTTGCGCAGGTCAGACAATTTGCCGGACTGCATTGCAAAAGATTTATACATAAGTTTTTCCTCAAATCTTGTGCGCGGTGATTATGGTAAGGCTCCCCGCGTTGACGGTCACGCACACGCCGTCCGTTTCGCAGTAGAAATTCTTTCCCCGCCTTGTGATACGGCATTTTTCCGACATGACAAGCTCACGGCAGAAAATAACGGGGTCGGTTTCGTCCGAAAGCGCCAAATTGCGGCGTATGCGTTCCGCGCCCATTTCGGTGGTGCGGAGCTTTTCGGGGTCGAAGGGGAGTGCTTGATTCATAGCTTTTATCCCAAATTTTAGCATTTGATGTAGGGGCGAGCATTGTTCGCCCGTGAATTATTCCGCGCCTGTTGAAAAATCCCGACCTTCGCGCAATTTTTTACACCGGGTGAATTTTATTGAAATCCATTCGGCAGCGGTTGAACGCCGCCGCTATATTAATAATGAAAATATACATGATTATCCGCGAGAACACCTGCGCCACGCCCGCCGTTAAATGCGGCACACTGTCCGTAACGGCAAACCTGCCGACAGTCTCGGCAAGCAGCGTTATCCCCGCGAAAACGGCATATTTCTTCCACACGGACAAAAGCGCCCGCAAAAGCGAAGGGGCGTTCACAAGCGACCTGTCCTCCGTAAGCTGACGTATAAGCCGCCAGCCGTTAAAAATCGCCGTGCCGCCGCAGAGCAGCCCCGCCGCCGTACTAAGAATATTGCCAGTTTCCGCGCTTATCATACCGAACCGCAGAAAAAGCGCCTGCACCAGTCCCGCCGCCGAAAAAATCAGCAGAACGGCGTTCCCGCCCTTGTGCCTGTTCAGCCTGCCGTCGCCGTAATATAACGAAAGCTGACGTATGCCGCCCGCCATGAACCCCGCGCCGACAAGCCGGAATATGTAATCAAGCTCCGAGCCAAAGCCGAAATTCAGGGCGCACAGCACCGCCCCGACGCAGAAAAAATCCATATTATCACCTTCCGACCGCGTTCGGCATAGATTCCGCCTGCTGCCGGCGTAATTATTATTATACCCCATTTCGGAGTTTATGTCAAGACTTTGGCAGAATGAGGACATAAATTTACACAGTTTTGCCCTTTACAAATTTCGCGTAATGATGTATAATAATATAGCGGCACTCAGTCCGCGCCAAATGAATTATACGGAGGAATATGAAATGATAGTTACCTGCCTTGACCTTGAGGGCGTACTTGTTCCCGAGATATGGATAGCCTTTTCCGAAGCGAGCGGGATCCCCGAGCTGAGAAAGACCACCCGCGACGAACCCGATTACGACAAGCTGATGAAGTATCGTCTTGCCATTCTTAAGGAGCATGGTCTTGGTCTGAAAGAGATCCAGCAGACGATAGCAAAGATCGACCCCATGCCCGGCGCTAAGGAGTTCCTTGACGAGCTGAGAAGCACCTGCCAGACGCTTATCCTTTCCGATACGTTCACGCAGTTTGCAAAGCCGCTTATGGAAAAGCTCGGTATGCCGACTATTTTCTGCAATGAGCTTGTTGTCGGCGAGGGCGGCGAGATAACGGGCTATAAGATGCGCTGCGAGAAGAGCAAGCTCACGACAGTTCGTGCGCTCCAGTCCTGCGGATTCGAGACCATTGCGGCGGGCGACAGCTTTAATGACCTTGCGATGATCCAGGCGAGCAAGGCGGGATTCCTGTTCCGCAGTACCGATGCGATAAAGAATGCTCACCCCGAGTTGCAGGCATTTGACGAGTATGCCGATCTGCTGGCGGCGATCAAAACTGCGATAAACGCATAATAAAGTTAATAGTGAAGAGTGAACAGTGAATAGTTAAGGAGCGCCTGCGGCGCATCATTGCGGACGCTTCGCGCCGCATCATTATTCGCTGCTCAAATGTGACCGGTCAAGTGCGGAGCGAAGCGTCCGCAATAAAGTCCGCGCAGCGGACACCTTAACTATTCACTATTAACTATTAACTATTCACTATATTAACTATTCACTGTCATTGCAGGGCGGGATCAAGCCCCCGTCCTGCATTTATTATAGCTGATTGCTTATATTAATTCATAATCATTTAATATAATCGGGCTTATAGACTACAAAATTATTACAGATTGCGTGTTCCACTTGACTTTTTTGCTCAAAATTGATATTATATTATTTGGACTTGTTATCAGAGGTTTGTTTTGTCATGCCCTGATGACCAGAAATCACGGAAGGAGGCGGTATAAGAAACATGGATTCGGAACTTAATCTCTGTATGGGCTGCATGAACGAGCTTGACGAACACGGTGTCTGTCACTACTGCACCTATACCGATGATATACCGCATTTGCAGTCTTATCTCGCGCCCCATACCGTGCTGAACGACCGCTATATCGTCGGCAAAATGCTTACCTACAACGGCGAGGGAGCTTCTTATATCTGCTACGATACCGTCGCGAAAACAAAGGCTGTTATCCGCGAATATATGCCCGATACCCTCTGCGAACGCGAGATGAACAGCAATAATATTGTAATAAATCCCGAATGCCTTGCCAAGTACAAGACCTATATGTCCGAGTTTCAGGATATGAACCGTACCCTCACCCGCATGAGGAACGTCAAGAGCATCTGCACCGCAAAGGATATGTTCAACGAGAACAACACCTGTTACGTTATTCTCGAATACGTCGAGGGCGTTTCGCTGAAAAAGTTCTTGCAGGCTAACCGCGGCTACCTGCGCTGGGAACAGGTGCGCAAGCTCTTTATGCCGCTTTTTACCACTTTAAGCATAATTCACAATTCGGGAATAATCCACAGAGGAATTTCCCCCGAGAATATAATAGTTACCACGCAGGGCGAGCTTAAACTGACAGGCTTTTCAATAAGCTCGATACGCTCTACCGGCACGGCGCTCTCGCCCGAGTTCTATTCGGGATTCACAGCGCCCGAGCAGTATTCCTCGCTTGAATGGCAGGGAACGTGGACGGACGTTTACTCGATAGGCGCGGTGCTTTACCGCATACTGACGGGCTATGTCCCGCCCGACGCTTTCAACCGCATGAACAACGACACGATGATACCCGCCAACAGGATAAATCAGCATATCCCGCGCCATGTGTCGAATGTGCTTATGAACGCTATGGAAGTCCGCAGTTCCGACAGGATACGCACGATAAACGACCTGATAAACGATCTTTTCGACGACCCGCCCGCGCCGACGGCTCATGTCAAGGGCGCTACGCAGACCATACCCGTCGTAAAGCCGCCGCGTATACCTCAGCCTCAGCCCGAACCCGAGCCTTACGTTCCGCCCGTGCAGGAAAGGCGGCGCAGCAGCGGTTACGATAACCGCCGCAAAAAGCAGCAAAACACGCTGCTTTCGGTGCTTGTGTTCATACTTCTGGGACTTCTGCTGGTGCTTGGCGTAATGATGCTCTATCAGGTGTTCAAGCCGCAGGAGGAACGACCCGAAGACCCTGTGATATACACGAACGCCACCGACGACGACGACAGCGAAAAGCTGATAACCGAAGCGGCAGTAAGCTCTCCCGACACGCAGACCGATTCCGAGGCTTCAAAGTACGGCACGGGCGCTATCATGCCGAACGTGGTGGGTCAGCGTTTGGAGACTATCGAGCGCGAACTTGGTACGTCGTTCACTATACGCACGAAGATTTTCTATTCCGAGACCGATGAGAAGGGCGTTATCTACTCGCAGAGCATTCCCGAAGGCGCAGATTACGACCCGAAAAAGCTCAATAAACTGGTGCTGAAAGTCTGCATGGGACCGCCGAAGGTGAATATACCCGATTTCAACGGCTACACCAAAAAGGACTACCTTAATCTGCTCAATGAAATGAACATCATTTATGTGACGGAGGATCAGGCTTCCGAGACCGTCGCAGAAGGCTACGTTATAAATACCAACCCCGAGACAGGCAAGCTCATCAACATCGAGAAGGGCGATGTTCTTGTGGTTTACGTTTCGTCGGGTCTGCCAAAGGAAACTACTACGGCAGCGACGGAGACTACGCCGCCGGCAGAGGAACAGCCGCCCGTCACCGAAGAGACCGAGCCGACATGGGAATGGAGCGGCTGGTATGAGCAGACCGACGTTTCCGAGCAGTGAGTTTATGTTTATCAAAGCCCGCGGGCGCAGCCGCCTGCGGGCATATTTTTTGAACACTCCTTGGCATTTTCAACAGAAACACCGATGTTACACTGTGCAATTGTCCAAAAATTTTCCTTCCGCTTTGTGCAAAGGGGCGGTTTTTCTTTAAAAGATTTAGCTAACTATTGACGTTTCGTGTAAAATTATGCTATAATTACTTTGTATGATGATAAGCGCCTGCCATGCGCTCACTATAAAAAGGTAAAGTACGGAGGTCGTAAGATGAATCAGAATAAGATGATTGATTACTCTACCTATTCGTCCTTTAAGGACACGGTAGCCTCTCTTAACGAGGATCTCGAAGAGCTGCTTGATCTCTGCGAGGATTTGAAGCTAACCAATACTGCGGATTCTATCCGCGAAACTATCGCCAAAACAGCCGACGATCATTTCGAGGTCGCTATCGTGGGCGAATTTAAGCGCGGCAAATCCACGCTTATCAACGCTCTGCTCGGTCAGGACGTTCTTCCCGCAGACGTTCTTCCCGCTACTGCTACGCTCAACCGCGTGACATACAGCGAGGAGCCTTATGTTCAGGTCGAATATAAGGACGGTCGCTCCGAACAGGTGGATATTGACGAGCTGGAAAACTATGTCACAAAGCTCACGCTCGAATCGGAAGAGGTCGCCGAGACCGTCAAAGAGGCGACCGTCTACTATGACACCGATTTCTGCAAGAACAATGTGGACATTATAGACACTCCCGGACTTAACGACGATGAACAGATGACAAATGTTACCCTTTCGATACTCCCCAAGATCGACGCGGCTGTGTTCGTTATCAGCGCAAATTCGCCATTCTCGCAGTTCGAAAAGGACTTCCTTGAAAAGAAGATGCTTACCTCCGACGTGGGCAGAATTATTTTCGTCGTAAACTGCTTCGGCACCTTCTCGCCCGAGGACGAAAAAAAGATAGTCGAGACCGTCCGCGCCCGTATCACCAAGTACGTTATGGACAAGGCAAAGCTCGTAATGGGCGAGGACAGCCGCGAGTTTGCCGTTTACAAGAGAAAAATAGGCACGCCGAGGGTAATCGGCGTTTACGCAAAACGCGCCCTCACCGCCAAGAAGATAGAAGACCCGGAGCTGCTCGAAGAATCGAACTTCCCCGAGTTTGAACGCGCCCTTGAATCCATGCTGACCACCGAGCGCGGCGCAATTACTCTGCAAATTCTTGCCAACAAGATAACGAACTCCGGCACCGAGCTTATGCGCTCCGTTGTGCTTCAGGAAAACGCGCTCATGATGGCGAACGACGAATTTATGGAGCATTACGAATCCGCTATCCGCGAGATAGACGATATACGCAACAAAAAGCGTATGGAGTTCGTGCGCATAAACAGCGCCGCAAATCAGGTATTCGACGACCTGCGCCCCGTGCTTGACAATTACTGGGACAACATCGAACGTACCGCTATGGGCGTTATCAACAATTATCCCATGTCCTCCGAGGACTTCAAGCGCGACAAGCTAAAGCTCGTTACCGTAAAGCTGACCGACAAAATCAAGGAGAGCATTCAGGACAGAGCGCAGATAATCTGCGAGCAGATACAGAACTCCATAAACGCCGCCGTTACGGGCGAGGTAGAGCGCCTGCAGCAGTTCGAGGAGACCTTCTTCGAGGGCGTTACCCGCATTCAGGATATGTTCAATATGCCCGATAAGATCTCGCAGAACGGCACCGTCTCTGACAAGGGCATAGGCGCGGCTTTAAGCTCGTTCAGCTTCGGCGCGGCGGGCGGTATTTTCATGGGCTTCCGCGAGGCGGGCGTAAAGGGCGCTGTTATCGGCGGCGTTACCGGCGCTGCGGGCTGGTCGGCGGTATTCCTGCCGACGGTGCTGCTGCTCAATCCTTCTACGGCTGTTATCGCGCTGCTGTTCGTTTCGGCGGGACTTATCGGCTCGGTCACGGCGGGCTTTACCATTGATACGCTGCTCGTCAACGACCGTATCGACCGCTACAAGGAAAATTTCAAGGAGCAGATGAAAAAGCAGTTCCACGAAATGCGCATGAACAACGACTTTACCGAGACTGTCCGCCGTCAGGTCTACAACGCCTTCGACGGGCTGAAAGCCAAGATAGAGCAGGAAACGGAAATAATCCTCCGCGACACACAGGAAACACTCGACAATCTGAACGCGCTCAAAAACGAGAAAAGCACCGTTTCGGAACGCGAAATGGACAGACTTCACTCCATAGCGCAGCGTGCGCAGGGCATAGTATCCGAAGCGTTTGCCATAAGAAAGGCGCTTACCGATCAGGGAATGCCCGAAGCGATCCATGAGGACGATGATTCCGAGGAAGTTGACACCAAGGATACTGACACCAAGGACAACGACGCTAAGGACGCTGACACCGGGGAAAAAGTCTCCGAAGACGCGGCTGACGAGGAAACCGCTGACGACGAAGAAGCCGCCGGCGACGAAGAAACCGCTGCCGACGAGGACGCTGCCGAAGAAACCGCCTCCGAGGAAACTGCCAAAGAGGAGGACGCTGCCCCCGAAGAGGAGAGCGAGGAGAGCTGACCGACTGCGCGGGACAAGAAATTCCCGCCGCCGGACATTTCTGAAAGGGAGGAAATTCATATATGAGTTCTGCCGTTTCTACGGAGAATCCGCTCCTTAATATCGACACCGATTTCGGGAGCTACCTTAATATATACACTCGTTCGTTCAAAAACCATATCATCGACGGACAGCTTGACTATGCGTTTGATTCGGATTTCGCCGTCAGACAGAAGATAGTAGGTCTGCCCGGCTGGAGCAAATTTGCAAAAGCAATAAACACCACCGACGTTACCATTGAAGCGAAAAACCTTTTCGTAAAATGCGAGCAGGCAGGAGCGCTTAAATATTCCGACATTTTCATGATGCTGAAAAAATGCTGCGAACGCCTTGAACTGGCGCTGCCCGTCGTGCTTATCCGCAATGACTACGACCGCCCGCTCATCTACTCGATAGCGACTGATATGATAGACCCCTGCATCGTTATCACTTCGCAGCTTATTGATATGTGTTCGTCCGAGGAGCTTGAACTGCTTATCGGCATAGAATGCGGACACATTCAGAACAATCACTGCACATACAGCTGGGCTTTTACTTATTTAAACAGCAACAATAATTATGCCTATCGTCCGTCCGAACGCAGCTACAAGGGCGCTGTCAATCCGCAGATAGTCGGGGCGCTCGCCGAATGGATACACGACGCGGATATAACCGCCGACCGCGCAGGAATGATCTGCATGGACAATCCCGGGCGCTTCGCCGAAACGGCAGGCGGCTTGTTTGAAAAGGAATATGTCGATTTCTTCGGCAGGTCGCAGCGCGACATCAGGCTTGAAAAGATACAAAACAGCATTGAAAGGAACAAGATGACCACTACCCGCAGTCTTACAAAGGATTCCTCTTTTTCCGAAATGGAGCGGCGTATCATCGCTTCTGCGGAGTTCCTTTCGTGCGAATCGCTGTTTACCTGGCGACCTGACCTCGAACAGCCCGAGAACCGCAAGTTCAGCGGCGAGGTCTGCGACGTAAGAAGCAGCATAATTCTTTCGGGAGGGCAGGGATAATATGGAAATAATAAGTACTGCCGCTCGCACGGATATTGAAAAGATAATGAACGTTTTCCGCGAGATACAGAAGGACGGCGACATCGCCGAAACGCTCGGCAAGGATTTTGTAAGCGAGATAGGCGACCGTCTGGAGCTTATCGAAAAGCGCAGCTCGGAGCCTTTCACGCTCGTTATACTGGGCGATTTCAAGCGCGGAAAAAGCACGATAATCAATGCGCTGCTCGGGCGCGAGGTAGCGCCCTCGAACGTTTCGCCCGAGACCTACACCATCAACGAGATCTCCTACGACGAGAAAAACTCCGCCGCAGCGATACTCGAAAACGGGCAGCGTGTGCCGCTCGACATGAAGGACATCTGCCGCGAACGCCTTGACGTTAAAATGAAGATGTTCCCCGCGAAGGTCGAATACCTCGAAATAAAGGACTCCTCGCCGATACTGCGCGAGATAAGGCTCGTTGACACGCCGGGACTTTCCGACCTTAACGACCTTGACAGGCAGGTAACGCAGTACCTCGTCAACGCCGACGCGATAATGTACGCGGCAAGCTGCCTGCTGCCGTTCTCCGAGAGCGAACAGCTGTATCTTTCGCAGCACGTTCAGCCGCGCCGCTTCGGGATACTGTACGTTCTCGTGAACATGATAGACGCGCTCGATTCGCAGCGCGACGTTGACCGCATATTGAAGCGATTTCAGCGGCTGGCAGAGAAGATCGTGCCAAATTCGTTCGTGTACGGCATAAGCGGCGCAGACGAACTTCGCCGAAAGCTCCGTCAGCAGCGCCTTCCCGACAAGGGAACGCGGGAGTTCTACGAAACGCAGTTCATGCGCTTCGAGCTTTCGCTGCAGCGCGATATTATCATGAAAAAGGACATTATCCGCAACGACCGCGTGATAACCATGCTTGAAGACCTCGTGAACGAAACGAACGCCAAGCTGCATATGTTCTCGGAAATGGCGGAGCTTGATTCGAAAAAGCTCGACGACAAGCAGAAGAGCTTCGACGAGGAATGCTCGCGGCTCTCGGCGGCGCTGGAGGAATGCAAGCCCGTACTGCATTTAAGCGTTACCGAAATGCAGCAGGAGGCGGAAAAATGGATGTACGAATTTTTCGCGCAGCTGAGACAAAGCATACTCAAATGCCGCGAGCTTGACGAGAATTTCGAGCCGAAGTATCAGCCGGAGGACATCGAGAAGTATTTCTATTCGTACCTTATGGAAAAGGTCGGCGAGGCTTACCGCACCTGCATAGAGTATCACCGTCAGCGGCTCGACGAGCTTGTTGAAAAGATGAGCCGCGGGCTGGCGAAAAAGCTCGGCATAGAGGATCTTTCGCAGGTAACGCAGGCTACGAGCATCGACCGCATTATGCGCTCGGTCGGCAACAACGTAAGCCGTCAGGTAACGGTGGTTAAGCTGATCGGCACATCGGACGCATTCCCGCCCGCCACAATGTCCTCGTTCAGCAAGATCCTGGGCAGGCGCAAGCAGACGGACATCATCGACATAGCGCTCGAAAACTACGACGACATACGCGGCAACATCGTCCGCGACATAACGAAGGTTTATCAGGATTTAGAGGTCAAGGCGATAGCGCAGCTCGACGGCATTTACCAGTATCAGGCAGAGCTTGGGAAAGAAGCGCTCGGACGCACAAGGCAGCTCATGGAGAATTTCGATAAAGAAAAGGTCACGAAGGTGCTGACGGACGCGGCGGAGCGGCTTAAAGTGCCGCAGGAGATAATCGGGGAATACCGCAGCCGCAGCCAGAGCAGGTCAAAGCGCAGCAAATGACGGCTGACAGGCGTAAATTTTACGAAAAATTCATAAAAACCCTTGACAAACCGGCTTAAATATGCTATAATAAATATACCTCTTTATGGGGTATATTTTTTTGCGCCGTTTTTTACGGCGCGGATTTCAAAAGTTACCTCGCGCCGCACTTTTTGCGAGCGTATGAGGGAGGCAGACCGCACCTGCCGCTAAGTTCCCCGGCAAGTGTAAATTCTATCAGGAGGTGCCGAACATGAGAGTTAAGATCACCCTCGCCTGCACTGAGTGCAAGCAGAGAAACTACAACACCAAGAAGAACAAGAAAAACGACCCCGACAGACTTGAAATGAACAAGTATTGCAAATTCTGCAAGAAACACACTGTTCACAAAGAGACTAAGTGATTTTGAGGGAAGGAGCTTTCTTACATGGCAAAAAAAGCCCAGCCCAAAACTAAACTGGAAAAATCCAGCGTAGAGGAGAACAAGGAAGAAACCAAGTCCAAGTCCAAGTCCGAAAAAGCCAAAAAGTCCGAGGAAAAGGGAACCAAGCCGAAGAAGAATGAAACCAAAAAGGCTTCGGCTAAGGACGGCAAGGATTCTAAGAACAAGGGCGGGATAAGAAAGTATTTCCGCGATCTCCGCTCAGAGATCAAGAAGGTCGTCTGGCCGAGCAAGGAAAAGGTCGTTAATAATACCGGCGTCGTGCTTGCGGTCGTCGCTATCTGCGGTATTGGTCTTTTCGGTATCGACAGCCTGCTGGCAGTCGCCATAAACGCGCTGCTCGGCATCGGCTCATAATTCAAAAGACGATCACGGCTATCTATTCAATGCTTGAAGGGAAGGTATACAAATGGCAGACGGTGCAAAATGGTATGTGATCCACACCTATTCGGGTTACGAAAACAAGGTGAAGCAGAATATTGAAAAGGTAGTTGAAAACCGCAGACTTCATGAGCTTATCCAGGAAATACGCATCCCTATGGAGAGCTATTCCGAGGTTAAGGATTCCAAGAAGGTCGAGGCGGAAAGAAAACGCTTTCCGAGCTACGTTATGATAAAAATGGTGCTTACCGACGATACCTGGTACATCGTGAGAAATACCCGCGGCGTTACCGGATTTGTCGGCACCCCCACCGAGCCTGTTCCGCTTTCCGACAAGGAAGTGGAGGCGCTGGGCGTTGAAACGTCCTCTGCCGCGCTCGAGGTGAATTTCAAGGTCGGCGACAACGTTCAGGTCACTACCGGCTCGTTCGAGGGCTTCTCGGGCAGAGTTGAGAGCATCGACCTTGAATCGCAGACCGTTGAGGTCGTTGTAACGATGTTCGGAAGAGAGACCCCCGTTTCGCTGCCTGTTACACAGGTAGTCGCGGAGGACTGATTTTTAAAGAAGTCAAGCTCCGCGGAAGGCGGAGCGTCACAAAGTGGGAGAGCTTACCGCACAGCTCGCTTACCACAATTTTTTGGAGGTGCGAATAAAAATGGCACAGAAAGTAGTAGGCTTGATCAAGCTTCAGATACCCGCAGGAAAGGCAACTCCTGCACCCCCGGTCGGACCGGCTCTCGGTCAGCACGGCGTAAACATCATGGCGTTCACCAAGGACTTCAATGAGAGAACCAAGAACGATATGGGTCTTATCATCCCTGTTGTGATCACCGTTTACGCAGACCGCTCCTTTACGTTTATCACCAAGACTCCGCCTGCCGCAGTCCTCATCAAGAAGGCGTGCAAGCTCGAAACAGCTTCGGGCGAGCCGAACAAGAAGAAGGTTGCTACCATTACCAAGGATCAGATCCGTCAGATCGCCGAGACCAAGATGCCCGACTTAAACGCCGCAAGCATCGAGACCGCTATGAGCATGATCGCCGGAACCTGCCGTTCTATGGGCGTTGTAGTAGAGGACTAAGGAAGAGCCAAGAGATTTATTATCTCGGGTGGGAGGATCGGTTAATTCCGACTTCCGTCATGACCACTTTTAAGGAGGACATTTAATAATGAAACACGGAAAGAAATATGTTGACAGCGCTAAGGCTGTTGACAGAGCAAAGCTCTATGACGCTTCCGAGGCTCTCGACCTTGCCGCTGGCAACGCTAAGGCTAAGTTCGATGAGACTATCGAGGCTCATATCCGTCTGGGCGTTGATTCCCGTCACGCTGACCAGCAGGTAAGAGGCGCTGTTGTACTTCCCAACGGAACCGGCAAGAAGGTAAGAGTTCTTGTTTTCTGCAAGGAGGACAAGTTTGACGCTGCCAAGGCTGCCGGCGCTGAGTACTACGGCGGCATGGATTACGTTGACAAGATCGCCAAGGAAGGCTGGATGGATTTCGATGTTGTTATCGCTTCGCCTGACATGATGGGCGTTGTTGGTCGTCTCGGTAAGATCTTAGGTCCCCGCGGACTTATGCCGAACCCCAAGGCGGGTACCGTTACCCCCGACGTTGGCAAGGCTGTTACCGACGCTAAGGCAGGTAAGATCGAGTATCGTCTCGACAAGACCAACATCATTCACTGCCCTATCGGCAAGGCTTCGTTCGGCAAGGACAAGCTCGAAGAGAACTTCAACACCCTCGTTGAGGCTATCGTTAAGGCAAAGCCGGCTGCTGCAAAGGGTCAGTACCTCAAGAGCATTGTTGTTGCTTCCACAATGGGCGTTGGCATCAAGGTAAATACTGCCAAGTATGGTGTCTGAGCGCTTACTGAATCATTTGTAAATAATTAGCCCCTCGGTTATTCGCCGAGGGGTTTGTTTTATTTGATTCTTTCCACATTGCAGCCCTTGTTTTTCAGCAGCTCGGGTATGCCCTCGTCGCCGCAGAAATGCCCCGCGCCCGCTATAAAAAACACCGTCTCTCCGCTGTCAAGGTATTCCATTGCCTTATCCGCCATAACATAATTGCGGTCGGTCAGCAGATACTTCACGCCGCGCTCAAACGCCGCCGCGTCCTCGTCGGAAAGGTCGCCTGTGCCGTACTGCATCTGATAGAGCAAATCAAGGTCGCCGCTGCACCACGCCTGATAAAGCTCCTTGTAGTTGTCGCCGGACAGCTCGCGCTCGATCAGCACGCCGAGCGCATCCTCGGGCATTTTGGGGAAAAGCTCCAGCCGTGCCTGATCGCTCTCGATGCTGTACTTCGGCTTGCGGTCGATGTTCGCCTGAATCTGGAATATTTTGTCTATGCCGATGTCAGTCCTTGCGCCGTTGTCGTCCGCGCCGCTTATCTGCGAAAGGTTGTTGTACACGCTCCACGGGAGCATTTTGTCAAGCGCTTCAAGGTCGAAGCCCGAGCCTTCGGCGGCGCTGCGCACAAGCTGGTACTGCCGCTCGCTAAGATGATTTTTCAGCTCGTCGCCGTCGCGGCAAACGCCCGATGTATCAACGTTGGTGCTTGCAGAGCTAAGAAAGTCCACCGCGTCAACGTTCTTATGCTCGACTGCCACAGCCGCGCTGCTCTCGTAGGCAGCTTTTACGCGGCTGTCAAGCGGGTAGCATTCGGGCGGGACGGCGTGCATCGAGCCAAGCATATACATTGTGCTTTCGCCGCGTGTTACCTTCCACAGCGGCGGGAGCGTACCTTCGCCGTCGGTGAAGAGGATAGTTCCGCCGGGCAGGCTGCTTACCGTGCCTATCGTTACGTCGTTTTCGGTGCCGACCTCAATATCATCGGCGCTGCGGTTTACCATTGTGCTTAAAAACACTGCGCCGCCGACCATGACCGCCGCAAGGATCCCGCCTATCAATATACTTTTAACATTCATGAACTGCCTCCATAAAAATCCCCCTCTGCCGAAACAGAGGGGGAAAAGTATTACCTGTTTATTACTCTATGAGCCTCATTAAGCTCATTTCAGAACTCGAATCAAACTATCAGTCTAAATTACGAAATCGAGTCGCTTCTGCCGAGCTGAGCAGTAGTGTAATTTGCGATGGTCAGGCTGGCACCGTTACCGTCCTTCCACTCGTCCCAAGTGTAAGCGTCAGGATAACGACCTACCATGTTATCAACAAGGGTCTTAGCCCAGAATACGATGAAGGAATCCTGACCGTTGATCGTAGCCTTGCATACCATGAATACGCCAGACTCATCGCCGTTCTCTGCGAGAACTTCACCGATCTTCTGGTTACCTTTGTGAGCGCTATCACTAACAGCATCAATAGCAGCAATCGGGGTCTTACCGGTAATAGCATTCTCCCAGTTGGTAACCTGGATTACGGAGTTCTTGTTGTAGCCAGCGGTCTCAGCGTCGGCAAGAATCTCAGCAACAGCGTTGTAAGCGGTCTTAGCGTTGGAGTTAGCGGTCTTAAGTCTGGACTTCTTAACATAGTTCAGCATCGAAGGAACGAGGATTGCAGCGAGAACGCCGATGATTGCGATAACTACTACGAGTTCAACGAGTGTAAAACCTTTCTGTGTCTTTTTCATGAGAAAATCCCTCCATAAAATATTAATACTTTCCGTTCAGAGCCTAATTCTACAAAAACTCTGTAACGTTTGCTTGTGTCAATTCCGACAAGCGATTTCGCCGAGCCTCGAACCTTTCAGCCCTCTTCAGAACCTCTCGGTTCTTAGCTTTCGTTTGTTTTCCTTGACTGTAACTATATTATACACCCTCTTTGTCCGAATGTCAAGGGTTTTCTAAAAGGTAGTGCAAAGTTTGTAGATTCTCATAAAAACAAGCATGAGCTATTAGGCAATTTTAACAATAAAACTGCCCAAAAGCTCCATTTAAAGCATATATAGATTAACTGATCCGGTAAAAAAATACATTTTTTAAGGTAAGGAACGAAGCCCGCCGGTTCAAACCGGGCGGCGAAACCCTCCGATGGACTTCGAGCCTCTAAAGAATTATGAAGGGGATTAGAATAAATCATTTATTTATTGTAAAGTCAAGCTGTTTTTTTTGCTTTCCTCTTAACTTGATAACAGTATACCATGTCTACATGAACCGAATATGAACTTACACAATCGTTTAAGTGACATTTGCGTAGAACTTTTCGAAAATTTTCGGGCTAAATTTGTAGGAATGCACAATATTTCGCGCTTTCATCGAATTTTCACCCGTTTTTCCATGAATCTTTTCGTCAGCCGGTTCATTTTTCGCACAGGCAGGTTTCGTTCTGCGCGTGATTGACAAACCGCTTTTTTCATGCTATTATATATAGAGAGGTGAATGCTATGTTCAACGAGGTCTCTGCATTAAAAAAATCAGTCGTCTTTATGGTCTTCATGCTTTGCACAGCGATTCTGATATACGCCAAGGTATATCAGCCCTACATTGACGAGCTGCGGCTCCGCAGCGAACGTCCCGTGGCGGCGGTCGGCTATGTCGTTGACGCTTACGAGCCGACGCGGGAGGACTATTACTACTACGGTCCCTTGGTGGAATATATCCTGCCGACGGGAATACCCGTGCGCTCCGAAGCCGTCTGCCCTATCAAGTCCGACCAAAATTACGCGGTGGGCGATCAGGTAATGGTCGGCTACACAGGCGAGATGAACTCCGATATTGTGATACTTGACGACTCTACCTGTCACGACAGGTATGTAAAGCTGACAATAGTTGCCATTGCCATCGCGGTAATCGGCATTCTTGATTTCTTTGTCAACGCAATTATCGAAGTGCGCAAAACATCTGTAAAAAAATACAAGTTCAGCGAAACGCCCGACGGCAAGTCCTTTGAGGAATGGCAGGAGATGCAGCAGCTTATCGGTGCGGCGGGCGACGCGCAGGAAAAGCTCGCCGAAAAAGCAAGCGACCGCGGCGGCGAATAATGGTGCTTACATTCTCGCTGATATATATGCTCGGGCTGGCGGCGCTTGCTTCGTGCGTCTGCTGGCTGATGCTCCGCAGCGACCACAGCGCCGCCGCAGGGTATTTCATGGGCAATCACCTTTCGCTGGCGCTTTGGCTTATCTCGGAGCTGCTGACGATGCAGGCGGTCAACGAGCATCAGTTGTGGCTCAGTTACCTTATCGGCGATGTCGGTATTTCTTTTATCGGCAGCTTCTGGCTGATGTTCTCGATAGCGTATTCGGGCAGAGAGGTTCCGCGCCGGCTTTCGGGCGTGCTGTTTGCCGCGTCGGGGCTGTTTTACATTGCGGTATTCACCAACCCGCGCCACCGCCTTTATTACACGAAATTCGGCATTGACGGCGTATCCTACGGAGCTTTTTTCTACGCGGGGCAGGTCTATATCTATTCTTCAATGATAATCGGGATAGTGATAATCTGGCTGGTATGCTTCCGCGACAAATCGCGTTCGAGGGGACAGGCGGTGCTTCTGAGCCTTGCGACGATCATTCCGCTCACGCTGAACGTGCTTACGCTTTGCGGGATAATCAAAACGCGGCTCGCCTTAACGCCGCTCTCGCTAACTATCTCGGCAATGCTGGTACTTCTTGCCACCTATCGCTATGACTTCCTGAACGTAAACGCCGTGGCTTTCGAGGACGCTTTTAACACGATTGAAGAGGGGCTTATAGTTTTCAACAGCCGCGGGCGGATAACCTATCTCAGCCGCGCCGCAAAGGAGCTGCTCGGCGTGGAGCGCACCGTGCTTTTCGGCGATATAATCAAGCTGATGAACGGCGGCGAAGCGGCGGAGCTTCAAAAGGACGGCAGGACGATAAGTCTGCGGCGGTACCGCTGCCTTGACGACGACGGCAGCACGCTTGCCGACCTTGTTATCTGCTCGGACGCTACGCATTATTATGAGCTTGTGCAGCGCACGGAGCAGCTTGCCGAAGCAGAAAGAAAGCTCGCTGTCGAAAAAGAGCGCAGCCGCATCGCGCAGGAGGTACACGACACGGCGGGTCACACGCTGACAATGATAACCTCGCTGGCAAGGCTGGCGGCTTCGTCGGCGGAAAAGCTGCCGCAAAGCGCCGACACCGCAGAGCTGCTTGAATATCTGCACGAAACCGAATCGCTCTCGCGCAGCGGCGTTACACAGCTGCGCTGTTCGATAAACGACCTGCGCGATGACAGCTTTCTGCGGTCGGTGACCGGCGCGGTGAGAATGCTCTGCGATTCGGTGCGCGACATGACCGCCGAGCTGACCGTGCAGGGCACGGAGGACGAGCGTTACGCGCCGTTCATACGGCTTATCTACGACAACGTGCGCGAGCTTATCACGAACTGCCTGCGCTATTCCAAAGCGGACAGAATGGACATTATACTGCGCTTTTCCGATGAATCGCTTGAGCTGTACGTTTTTGACAACGGCACTGGCAGCGGCGAGATAAAAGAGGGCAACGGTCTGCGAGGTATCCGCGAAAGGACGGAAAGCGCGGGCGGTACGGTGACTTTCGCGGCGGACGAGGGCTTCCGCACGATAATCAGGCTTCCGTTAAATATTCATAAATCTGACGAGGGGGTAACGTAATGAGCAAAATTCGCGTCATGATAGCGGACGATGTTGAGATACTGCGGCGCGGGCTGGAGATCGTTCTCGCGCAGGACAGCGGCATCGAGGTGATCGGCACGGCTTCGGACGGCAAGGAGGCGGCGCAGCTTGCGGAAAAGCTCCTGCCCGATGTAGCTATCATGGATATGCGTATGCCGGGCTTTGACGGCGAGTACGGCATAAGACGGATAAAGCAGAGCTGTCCCGCCGTGCGCGTGCTGGTGCTGACGACCTTTGACGACGACGAAACGGTGCAGAAGGCTATCCGCAGCGGCGCGGACGGCTATATTCTGAAAGAAATGGACAATGAGAAGATAATCAGCGCGGTGAAGGCGGTAAGCGGCGGAATGAACGTTTACTGCGCGAATGTGTTCGGTTCTGTGAGGGGGACGGCTCCTGCCGCCGAGCCTGCCGATGAGAAAGTAGGCAGCCTGACCGAGCGCGAACGCGAGCTGCTGAAGCTCATTGCGGGCGGCTGTGATAATAAGACTATTGCGGGGACGCTTTTTCTTGCGGAAGGTACGGTGCGGAATAATATTTCGCGTCTGCTTGAAAAGCTGGGGCTTAAAGACCGCACGCAGTTGGCAGTATATGCCGTAAAAAATAAGATAGTATGATAAAAAGTTAATAGTGAAAAGCTAATAGTTACGGTGTGCCTGCGGCGCGATTATTCGGAAAGTCCGTGAATTGCCCTGACTGCCGTGATTTTCCCCTACCTTGCGCTTATGTTTGCTTTTTGTAACTATTCACTATTCACTATTCACTATTAACTAAAAAGGCGCTCTCCCATTAGGGAAAGCGCCTTGCATTTTATCCGAATCATCTTAACCCGTTTAACGCAGAATGGTCATTCAGACCATAGCTGATAAGCGGCATTCTGATCTGCGACTCCGAGAAGGGCTGCTCTTCGCTCTCGGTGAACAGCTTGCCTTCCTGTATCCGTATCGTACTGAGCATATAGCTGCCCATAGCCGAAGTCTCGGTGTACAATACGCCGTCACCGTCGCGACGCCTGCCCGGAAGCCTGCGATCACGCACTGGGCCTCCCCCGGTGCCTGGCCGGAAACGGTCTTGACCTTTGCCACGGTCTCAT
>CACYSH010000002.1:10817-58318 GCA_902776945.1 uncultured Ruminococcus sp. | reverse complement strand
ATCTCTAAAAACCCCTGATTTTCAAATTATAATAACGTATTTGCGTGCTTTTTCAAGTATGAAAACTGCAAAAAGATAGGTTTTTAGAGATACCCTTAAACTAAGTTTAAAGTTGAATAGCTGAATACGATAGCACAGTGAGATTTTAGTGAAAAACAGTCTCACTGTTTTGTTAATAAAGTCCACAGAAAACGCAAAGCGCAGGCAAACCAAAAGTCTTAGGAATGGGGCACGAACAAGTTAGTGCAAGGGGGAACCCTTCCTAAAATTTTTGGTTTGCCCTCATTTTACAGCAAGAAAAACCGCCGCGCCGGAAATATCTCCGGGCGGCGGTCTGATACTGTTTTTCGGTTTTTTGCGATCACTCGTCGGGCGTTATGCTGAGTATCGCCTCTTCGTCAAATCTCGAATCCAAAGAAAAGCCTGCGTTTTCGTCATAGCTTATCGTACAATCTCCGTAGTATACATAGTTTTCCTCTCCAAGATCCATTGATTTGACATAGACGGCAAGGTTCTCCGACTTGACTTCGGCTACATTCATAGATATATCAAAATATGTGAAGTTTACATCGAGAGCCTCGGCATCGGTTACGGTTTTGGTGTAGGACAGAGTGCCGTCAACATAAATATCAAAAACATACGTTCCTGTTGCTTCCGAAGGGATTGGTATCGGCAGGCGGGTTTCTTTTATGTCTAACGTGTCCTCCTGCGAGTTTTCGTCGCTGTCCGTGCTTTTCATCTTCACGCTGTTGATTATCGCCTGCTTGTCGTCCTGCGGTGTGAGCTTCTTTGCAATAACGGTGCGGTAATAGTCTGTGTCGTACTCCGGGTGAACGGGCGTTATCAGCGTGAGGTACTTGTCGTCGGCGGTGCAGTTTATGTCGCATTCATAAAAGCTGTGTTCCCTAACGGCGGCGAGCCATTCGTCAAAGCCGTGTTCCTCGTAGCCGAAAGCGTTCGCCGTGAAAATTTGCTCCTCGCCGCCCTCATGATTGAATACCGCGAATATCACATATTCGCCGTCGTCCCCGTATATGGTCTTGTAGTCGATAAGCGCGTGTTCGCGGTAGAAATCAATACCCAGCTGATACCTCGTAAGCCCGGTGAACATCAGCCCGCGATTTTTCTCGTCGTAGATCTCGTCGGTCTCGGGGAACTCGTCGAAGGCGTTGTAGCCGTAGATCACGGTATTTCTCGGCTGACCCTCCGGGGAGATGGTATTTCTGCCGTTTACGTCGGGTGCAACGAGCGTTCCTCTGCGGTATTCGTCCCCGCTAAAATCGTGGTCGAGATAATACTGCCAGCCGATGCCGCTTCTCTGAACGACCGGGAAATCTATTACTTCATAGTCGTTATCAAAGCCTGGGATGTGGATATTTCCCACCATGTCGGAGTTCCTTGCAAGAAACGGCTTTGCCCATCCGGCAACGGGATCGGTCGAAGGCGGCATTGGTTCCTCGTTTGTTTTGGTAACTGTTGTGACCTGCAGCGTTTCGACGGTTACTTCGTCGGTCGGAGCCGCTGAGCTGTCGGAAACGGGCGTAACGGCGGGCGTTCTGATGACGGCAGGCTCGTTCAGCGAGCTGCTTTCAACTGACGATTCGCTCACAGAGCTTGCGGCACTTTCGCTGACCTTTTCGATCGGCATTGAGCCTTTGAGCGCGGCGGCGGCAGTTCCTCCAATAACGAGTACAAACGCGGCAGCCGCAGCGATAAGCGCACCGTGATTCTTTTTTACTATGGCGGTTTCGGTGCTTTCCGCCTTATTCATTGATACTTTCATCTCGATATGTTCCTTTCCTTTTTCGGACAGAATTTCTTTTTTGCCTGCCCTCATCGTTTTCGCTCTTTCGAGTATCTGTCTGTCGAGCGAGAGGTCAGGCTTATTCTGTCTGCGAATATCTTCAAACAGTTTTTTCAAAATAACCACTCTCCCTCATTTTATCTTTAAGCAGCTTTCTTGCGCGGGAAAGCCGCATTCCGAGCGCTCCTGCCGAAATGCCGAGCGTTTCGGCGATCTCTGCGGGAGGTATGCCCTCGAAGTAGTACATATACACAGGCACACGGTACTTTGGTTTCAGCGACTTGACCGCCTGCCACATTTCCTGCTCGGCGGGCGTGTTGTAGGAGCGCTCGTCGGGAATCTCGTCCATTTCCTCATCGGAGCGCCTTTTGTACCATGAGCTTTTGTTATAGGTATGTGAGATGTTTATGCAGGCACGGATAAGCCATGAGCGGCGCGCCTTCTCATCCGTGAAGGTCAGGTCTTTCGTATAGTAAAGCAGGAAGACCTCCTGATAAACGTCGTCAGCGTCGGCGCGGCAGTTTGTTTCCGCCAGCGCCAAGCCGTAGACAAGCTCTCTGTACCGACCGATCACCGCGGTGAGATCGTCGGTATTTGATGTTTGGTTTGTCAAGCCTTTCTCACCTCCCTGTCTACTAATTGCGCGAGAAGTTCAAATCCTAACATATCGGAATGATATTTGTAGCGTTGCACAAATATTTGCTTCTTGCAAACGAAATAATCGTCGTTTTGTTCAAGGCGTTTTGTTGCAGACTACGTTTTCATTATAATTCTTATGGGTTGCTTTGTCAATCGAATATTTCGTAACTATTGGTTTTGTAGGGTGGGGGCTTGCCCGCGCTGTTTATTTGCAAGTACTGTTTTTATATACTGCCCTCTATTGTGCGGAAATCCCTAACTTCGCGCTATTCTTTGCGAAAATCGGTAATTCACTTGTTCTCATACAGATTATCTGAATTATTTGTCTGCGCCTTTTTGTGGGCTTTTCTTGAATTGCCGATTTTTTTGGTCGGAAATGCTGCTTGCTGTTTTTTATGAGACTTGGGAGGTACGGTTTTGTGGTGGAAACCATTCTGAAGAAGGGGTTCCCCTTGCACGAGCTTGCTCGTGCCGCACCCTTCCTAATACTATATTTTTTTCGTCAGGTCAAAAAGCTGTGCCGTTATAATGAAAATTATGTGAAACCAAACGGATTGCCGCTTAAAGGGTTTGACTTTTCGCAGGGAATGTGGTATAATAACAAGGTACGTTTATATATTTTTATTGTTTTCGGGAAAGATGATGAAATGAGTATTAATAAAAATCTGATGGCTTTTACCCTCCCTACCCATAAGGGACGGCTTGCGGCGGCGGCAGTCGCGGCAGTCTGCACCGTCGGTGTCGGCGCGGGGTTCATGGCTTATTTTGATTATAAGGAAACTCGCGCTCCCGGCTGGCATACAAGTGTTTCGGGAACATACTATATCCTGCGCTCCAACGGCGAACGCGCCGTCGGGCTTAAAATGATAGACAACGCTTCGTATCTGTTCGACCTCAACGGCATTATGAAAACAGGCTGGCAGAAGTATGACGGCAATAACTATTATTTCGACGAATCGGGCGTAATGGCTAAGGGAATCGTAAAGATAGACGGCGAGGACTTCTACTTTGCCGACGAATCGGGCGTTTTCAAAACGGGCTTGCAGGACTTGAACGGCGAGCAGTTCTACTTCGACGAGCATGGTATGCCCGGCAACGGCTTTACCAGAAACGGCGAAAACTATTACGACAAGGACGGTAAGCGCGTTATCGGCTGGCAGACCATAAACGGCATACAGTATTATTTCTTCGAGGACGGCAAGAACAAGGGCAAAATGGCAAAAGGCTGGCAGGACATCGAGGTTGACGGCGAAACTTATACCTATTATTTCGGCGCTGACGGACATATGTTCACCGGTATCCATACGATAAAGGGCGTTACCTACGATTTCGGACAGACAGGAAACCTTTTCAAGGGCTGGCGCATGGTCGATAAGTATTATCTTTATGCCGACGAGAAAACAGGCGCTTTTTCGGTCGGGCTGACAAAGATCGGCGACGACACCTACTTCTTTGACAGCAGCTACTACATGAAAACAGGCTGGGTTGAGGTAGACGGCAAAAAATACCGTTTCGACAAGGACGGCAAAATGCTCCACGACTGCTGGTACGAGGAAAATCTTAACAAGTATTACTTTACGGCGGACGGCTCGGCGGCTTCGGGCTTTATAAAGCTCGATTATGATTACTACTTCTTCGACCCCGAAACTAACGATTTGCAGGTTGACTGGTATCAGGACGGCGACGACTGGTACTATTTCGGCGAGGACGGCAAGGTATGGCAGGGCTTTTACAATTTCAAGGGCTACTGGTGGTTCTTCGATCAGGCGACCCACCGTTCTGCACGCGGTCTTACCAAGACTATTGATTTTACCGAAGAGCAGGAAAAGACCATTAAGAAATTCAAGAAGGATTTGGAAAACCTTACAAAGTTCGGCGATGTAAAGACTTCGCTCGGTCTGCCCGATCTTCCGCCGGAATCCGCGAGCGATTACGGCGAAAAAAGCTCCGAGTTCATCAAAAAGCTGATCGACTTCGGCTATACCGAAAAGCAGGCTAAATACTGCGAAACGCTGTGGAACACCTATCAGACCTCCGACAGCTACGAATATCTCAACGCTATGGCGTACACCAAGATAGGCGACAAGCTGTTCGGACAGCATTTCTTCGGCGACGATCATACGGTCAAGACAGGCTGGCAGACCTACAACGGAATAAGGTTCTACTTTGACCCTGTTACAGGCGAAAAGGTCACGGGCTGGAAAACGCTGGCGGGGAAAAAGTATTACTTCGGCGAGTTCGGCGTTTGCGCGGTCGGCAAGGTGAAGGTAGAAGGCAAGATGTACGATTTCGGCTCTAAGGGACATCTGCCTACGGGTGTTACAAAGGTAGGCAGCTCCTATAAGTATGTTCTGGCAGATAATCGCTATGGCATGAACGTTTTCGGGCGGCTTGACGGAAAGTTATACTATTTCGATGAAAGCGGCAATACCTGCAAGGGCTGGCGCGAGGTAAACGGCGCACTGTACTATTTCGGCACAAACGGCGAGATACTGACGGGCTGGCAGAAGAACAATTCCGACAGAATTTATATGACCGAAGAGGGCGCGTTAAAAAATTCCTGGCTGAATCTTTCGGACGGCACCTATTATTTTGACAGTAACGCCCGTATGGTATCGGGGTGGACGCAGATCAACGATGCGTGGTATTATTTCGGTTCGGACGGAAGGCTTAAAAACGGCTGGACGAGCATTGACGGACACAACTATTTCCTCGATCACGGCTCGGTGGTTAGGGGTACATTCTACGATAACGAAGGCAAATCGTTTGTGATCGGTGCCGAGGGATATGTCAAGGAAGGCTGGATCAGTTATAATAACCGACTTTATTATACAGATTCAAGTGGTGTTCCTGTTACGAATACTCAGAAGAGGATTGATGACGGATTGTATTCGTTCGATACGGACGGTGTAGCCACAAGATTAAGATAAGAAGATTTGAGCCGCAAGACCCATGAAAGCCGCAAAACAAGGGCAAAAATGGGGTCAAGGGGGCAGCGCCCCCTAAGCGGGGCATGGGGCAGAGCCCCATTTGCGCCGCAGGCGCAACTAAGCAAAGCTCCAAAATACCGCAAAGTCGAGTAATCAGCGCAAATTGTACGGTTCAAAAATAAAATCGGCAATTTAAAGAAAAGCCCACAAAAAAGCACAATTGAATAGCTCTGTAAAATGTGACGGAAACAAGAAAATTGCCGATTTTATTGCGTGAAAGAGCGCAGCGATTTTCACGCAAAAGAAGCGCGAGTCGGCAGAAATCTCACCGGGAGAGAGCAAGCTCTGCCATATTGGGAAGAATGTGCCTGCCCCCGCGTTTTCTTTGCGAAAATCGGCAATTTCTTTGTTTCCGCTCAATTTTGCAGAATTATTCATTTTGCTATAAATGAGCGTGTTTTGTCAAATTGCATAAATAACTATCGTTAGATAAAGCCTTTTCACGAGGACGGCGGGGGCAAGCCCCGCCCTACAAGCCTTGTGATAGTCAGGTTTTGTGCAAGTTGACGGTGCTGCTCATTTATAGCATTTTGCTTGTTTTTGTGGGTTTTGCTTGAAATTGCCGATTTTAATTTTGAATGGTCAATTCTGCGGATAATAACGATTTGCTTTGTATGTGAGCTTTGCGTTTGGTGCGCCTGCGGCGCATATGGGGCTGCTCGCCTTGGCACGAACTTGTTCGTGCGGTTGACCCCTCGCCAGCGCACGGGTGCTGGATCCCGTGTCTGTTCATTGCTTTGCGTTTTTTTGTTTTTGCATGAATAAAACGACTTTCTCCGTGCAATACTACTTACATCAGAAAAGGAGGAGTCGATATGACTGACAAAGAATTATTGTATATCGGGGACGCTCTCGGACACGAGAAGTTTTTCGAGACAAAATGCCGCGAAGCAAGCGAACAGCTTTCCGACAGCTCGCTCAAAGAGCTTGTCTGTCAGCTCTCACAGCGTCACGGCAGGCTCTACGGCGAGCTTTACGGCTTGCTCGGCAGATAAGGAGGTTTTTGCTCATGGAAATGCACGACAGAGATGTTATGGAAGATCTTCTGGGACTTGAAAAGGGCGTGTGCGACCTTTATATGCACGGCGCTATCGAGTCCTCGACCGACCATGTTCACGGCGTGTTCAGCAGCGCTCTGAATGAATCGCTCGGTATGCAGTCGCAGATATATTCCGCAATGGAAAGCCGCGGCTGGTACAGCGCCGAAAATGCCGAACAGCACAAGGTAGATCAGCTCAGACAGAAGTTTGGCTCGCGCTGACGGCTGAACCGATTATCGTTAAAGACCGTGCCGGGAAAGTTCCGGTGCGGTCTTTTTGTCAATTAAGGCTTGAACAAAAGCACGGATCAGATGTCCGTAATGTCCATAATTACAGTCATACTTTGTTTTAATTGTTAAAAAATTATCTAATTCATATTTTTTTATCTCATTCATATTTTGTCGTGTTAATTTGTATAATATGTTTGCAAATAAATCATATATTTTTAATTGAAATACCTAATTTCGTGTGATATAATTAATCTTGCAAAGATAAAAGTAAACGTTTACTGCCACGATTTTACTGTATTTTGCCGTGTTGCTTTTTACTCCTGCAAGTCGCTCAATAAGATAACTCTGCCCAAGAGCCTGACCTCTGTTGGCGATAAGGCATTCGGTGCCTGCGATGTTCTGAGGAAGGGTAAGTATAACAGCACTAAGGAGCAGTTTGCCGCCATTACTGTCGGCGAGGGCAACGAAGCTCTGACAGGCGCAACGTTCGAGTACGGCTATTCTGCTGTGAACATTTATCCTGTTGTTGTCGCTGTTGCTCACGATACCAAGTCTCATAGATTCAGACTCACATGGACTCCGGCAGACTGCGCTGAATACTATGGTATTGCTGTGTACAGTTCGGGTAAGTGGAAGGCTCAGGTTAAGAATATTCCCGCCTCTGCCACTACATTCACCTCGCCCAAGCTGAAAGCCGGACAGACCTATAAGCTCGCAGTTGTGGCTAAGGTAAACGGTAAGTGGGATACTTCAAATATCAGCCAGAGAGTAGTGACCGTTACTGTTAAGTAAGTCGATCATGAAGTAAAACAGTTTCAGAACCAAAAGCGGTTGTTGTCTGAATGCAATAACCGCTTTTTTGTTATAATCGCAAAACCTACGACCCCCGCAAAACAAAGGACTCACTGTCAATCACTTAAGGATTATTGTATTGCCGATACAAATTTCATTTCCGCATAATATAAGGCAATTCTAATATTAGAGAAATTCCTCTTTAGTGCTTAAGTGATTGACAGTAACAAAGGACTTACACCGGATCCAGCGCCAATGCACTGGCGAGGGGGCGGCATGAACGCTAAAGCTACATTAAAGTGCAAAAATCAATGTCATTTACTAAAATATTTATGCACTTCTACAAACTTCTGCCGAAGCACTTGACCCTGACGCTGCGTAATAGTTTATAATATAATCACACGGAGGAGGTAAGGCACATGAAAACGGTGTTAGAGGTAAGCAGGCTGACGGGAGTGAGTATACGCACTCTGCAATACTACGACAAGATAGGGCTGCTTAAGCCTTCGGAGCGCACGGAGGCGGGTTATCGGCTGTATGACGATATGGCGCTGGAGCGGCTGCATCAGATATTGCTGTTCAGGGAGCTTGATTTTTCTCTTGCCGAGATAGGGGATATTCTCGACGCGCCGGGATTTGACAGAATGAAAGCGCTCGACCAGCAGATAGAACTGCTGACAATGAAGAAGGAGCGCCTTGAAAAGATGATAGCCTTCGCCCGTGAAGTAAAACTCAGACAAAAAGGAGAGATAAAAATGGAGTTCGGTATATTTGATAACACTAAGCTCGAAGAATACGCTAAACGCGCAAAGGAAAGTTGGGGCGATACAAAGGAGTACGCCGAGTATTCCGGGAAGTCGGCGGGGCGCACGGCTAAGGAAAACAAGGGTATCGCCGACGGTCTGATGAGCATCTTTGCGGAGCTGGGCAGATTTCGCGGCAGGTCGGTTTACGACGGCGAGGTTCAGGAGCTTGTGGCAAAGCTAAAGGCTTACATCTCGGAACATTACTATAATTGCGGTAATGAAATGCTTTCCTCGCTCGGGAAGATGTACGCCGCCGACGGCGAATTTAAGGAGAACATAGACAAGGCAGGCGGTGATGGAACTGCGGTATTCGCCGCCGGTGCTATCGATGTATTTTGCAGCAAGCCGGAGTGAAAGGCAATTATATGCGCAAAGCTCGGCAGATTCGTCACGGCGTGGCAACTTACGGATGCTTGCATGAACAAGTTTCATGTAAGTACGCCCCTACAATATTTGCATAAACATCGGGTATGGCAACGGGCGGGAGCAATCCCCCGCCCTACATTAGACTTCCTCGGAAACTAACGTGTGCCGAATGTCGAAAGATTTTTTCATGATGCGAGGCGGACGACTGCATTAACTTCGTTAATGCCACCGTGCTGGCGCACGGTGAGGAGGACAACGAAGCAGCATGGCAAAAGATTTCGACAGGCGGTGCGCGTTAGTTTTCGAGGAAGTCTATTATGTCGATCGTAAGCCGCGAATAGTGGTTTGAAAATTAAAATCGCAATAAATGATAAAATTTGCAATAATTATCACTTTATTCATTGACTTTCATTCGGATTTATATTATAATATTATTGCGATGAGAAAATGCCGCACGATCATTGCGCGGCAGCTCTTTTAATAAATCGCCAATATTATTAATGAGAGGTTGGGACGGAATGAATATAGCTGTGGCACAATCGGGCGGACCTACCTGCGCAATCAACGCATCGCTGGTCGGCGTTTTCAGACAAGCGCTCAAAACACAGGGGATAGACGCTGTGTTCGGCTCGAAATGCGGTATCGAAGGCATAATAGGCGACGACCTTATCGACCTGAAACGGGTTATACGAACTAATGAAGATATGGAGCTTTTGCGGCAGACTCCCGCTACCGTGCTTGGCTCCTGCCGTTATAAGCTGCCCGAATGTACCTATGAGGATAACAACGGCGCTGAGATCTATGACCGTATCTTCGGGGTGCTGGACAAGCACCGCATCGAGGCGCTTTTCTATATCGGCGGCAATGATTCAATGGACACCGTGCAGAAGCTGTCCGAATACGCGACGAGAATAGGCTCGGGAATACGCTTTATCGGTATACCCAAAACGATAGACAACGATCTGCCCGTTACCGACCATACGCCAGGTTTCGGCTCGGCGGTCAAATACGTCTGCGCAAGCGTTCAGGAGATAATCCGCGACAGCTCGGTATATTCCTTTGATTCGGTGACGATAATCGAGGTAATGGGAAGGCACACGGGCTGGCTTGCTGCGTCCTCCTGTCTGCTGCGGGCAAACGAAGAGGTCGCGCCGCACCTGATATATCTGCCCGAAAGCGAATTTTCCACCGAACGTTTCTTAGAGGACGTAAGAGCCGAATGCGCAAAGCACAGGGCGGTAATAGTGGCGGTCTCGGAGGGCATAGAGCTTGACATTTCGGGCGTGCGGAGCGGCGTTTCCGATAACTTCGGGCATATGTATCTTTCGGGCGTGGGCAGGGCGCTTGAACAGCTTGTCCGCGACGAGATAGGCTGCAAGGTGCGTTCTATCGAGCTGAATGTAATGCAGCGCTGCTCCAGCCATATCTGTTCAAAGACGGACATCGACGAGGCGGAGGCTATCGGTGCCGAAGCGGTAAAGGCGGCTATGCGCGGCGAAACGGGCGTGACTATGGTGTTCCGCCGCATTTCGGATAAGCCTTATGTCGTTACGATAGAAAGCGCCGATACTGCGCTTATGGCGAATAAGGAAAAGTTCGTTCCCCGCGAGTGGATAAACGTGGCGGGTAATAATATTTCCGATGAAGCGATAAAATACTTCCTGCCGTTGATACGCGGAGAGGTGGACATAAAAATGAGGAACGGTATGCCTGTGCATTTCAAGATGTGAGTAAATCTCAAACCCACAAAAAGCACAAAGTAAGGGCATATCAAAAGTCTTGGGTTTCCAAAAAGTCTGAGCGGTCAAAGTCTCGTGAGAAATAGCAAGAATCCAGTCCGTACAAAATTAAAATCGGCAATTTCAAGAAAGGCTAACAAAAACTTACGATCGAATAGCTCTGCAAAATTGAGCGGAAACGAAAAAATTGCCGATTTTAATTTGCAAAAGAGCGGAGCGATTTTCGCAAAGAAACTGCACAAGTCAGCACACTCCAACCGTAGCAGAACCGCATTTTGAACAATCCCACGAAAACGCTCATTTATAGCATAATAAAAAGGACTGCTCCCGCCTTTGGAAAGCAGTCCTTTTTTATGTGATTACCATGATTTTTCCCGATCTTCGCACTGTTTTGGTTTTATGCTATTTCAGCAGCTTTCGTGACGATGCTTCATAATGAACGCAGACACTATCCCGAAAAGCGTAATAAAACACAGCAGACAAATTATCTGCGGCAGATAATGAAAAAAAGCCGCATCCGACGAGGTATCCTCTGCGGTTTCCGACCACAGAACCGCAAACGCAAAAAATATGATCCCGCCGCCTGTCATGCCGTAGATCATCGCCAGCAGCTTTCTGTAACGGTGAGACATTGCGGCAAGCAGCATTATCATTGATATGAACAGCTGCAAGCATACGATAGCAAGTACGTTCCTTGTCACCGTCATCACATAGCCGCTCATTCCGTAAACGGAAAAAAGCAGTACAAACATTTCGCTGCGGCTGATTCCCGTGACAGATTCCGTCATCATCAGGGCAAAGGCGCATATTGTCGTGCGGAAAAGCTCGGCGACTATCGACCATATTATGGAAGAGATCATCATTGCCGAAAGCGGTGTATCGGGATAGACGGGGAGACTGCGGATAAGCAGCGTTTCATTCCCGATAGTCGTTTTAAAGAAAAGCGTCAGCGGAACAACAAGCGCTATCATGTAAAACAGTCCGGGCAGGAAAGTGTACATCATCCCTCCCGGAAGCAGCAGACCTTTCGAGCCGGCGACCGATACGGCAAAAAAGAAGAGCATTTCTGCTGTAAGTAGTATCGTGATAAGTGGTATGGCTGTGCGTATCGAACGTTTAAGCTCATATACAATAAGTTTCAGGGAGTTTATCATTGTTATGTTATTACCTCGTCATTCTGGAAACAGCTGCCGCTCAGATAATCGTCAGCGTTTCCGCAGAACATCACGGTGCCGTTTTTCAGCATTAATACATCATCAACATAAACTCCGAGCCGTTCGCCGAAAAGATCGGGATACGAAATTATGATCGCCGTATTTTCTCTTACTTTATCAAAAATCGTTTCAAGCAGAAATTCCCGCGAGTCGATGTCGCAGGCAAGAGAGGGTTCGTCAAGCAGGAACAACTTCGCCCGCCTTGCCGCAATTATCGCCGTTTGTATATTGGCACGCATTCCTCTTGAAAAAGCTCCGAAGCGCTTGGTCATATCGGCGTTAAGCGTGTGAAGAGCTTTGGCAGCCTTGTCGGTGTCGTAATTTTTGAAAAACACCGAATAAAAGCGGACAATATCTATCAGCTTTTCATCGTTGGGAAGAAAATCTCTGTCGGGCAGGAAAGCTACCGATTCGTTCGTATCGGCTCCGGGGCGCATTCCGCATACGGTTATCCTGCCCTCCGTAGGCTTGATAAGCCCTGCGGCAAGGCGCAGAAAGGTCGATTTTCCCGAGCCGCTGCCGCCCGTCAGGTAGGTTGTCCTTCCGGCAAAAAGATTTACCGAAACGTCGGAAAGCGCCGGAAGTCCGCCGTAATATTTTGACAGTCCCGTGCAGGACAAGACCTTTTCCATAATGTTAAGTCCTCTGAATAAATGTGATGTAAAAAAGCAGGGAAACGCTGTGCCAGCGTATCCCTGCACGAGATCGAATCATAAATACAGTATTACGGTTATCGTGATATGATTTTTTGGCTTTATAAATGAGCGTTTTCGGGTAATTATACAAAATGCGGTTCTGCTCCTGTCTGAATATGCAGACTTGTGCAGTTTCTTTGCAAAAATCGCTGCGCTCTTTTGCAAATTAAAATCGGCAATTTGCTATTTCTCACGATGTTTGAAACGCTCAGACCCCGGGGGAAACCCTTTCTAAGGCTTTTGGTTTGCCCACGTTTTGCGCAAATGCTCATTTATAGTTTTTACCTTTCCTCGCAGATAAGCCTGATAGCCGTTCTGGTCTCGCCGTCGATAGCTACATTTGCAAAGGAGGGTATACATATCATATCTATGCCGACAGGAGCAAGATAACCTCTTGCGATAGCAACAGCCTTTATCGCCTGATTTGCTGCGCCTGCGCCTACCGCCTGCACCTCAACAGACCCGCTTTCACGGATAACTCCCGCAATTGCTCCCGCTACCGAATTGGGAACAGATCTTGAGGAAACCTTTAATATCTCCATAAGCATGACCTCCCGACAAGGGTTTATGATAATACCGAAAGAAAAAAAATACGACCGCACAAAACGCGAAGTTCTTTCTCAATTAATTATACAACATTTCTCGGATTATTTCAAGTATGTAATTTCTTTTTTGTTGATTATCTCATAATAACACGTTCTATTTTGTTAGCTTTGCCCAAATTTTCATTAATATCAATGATAACGGCATTAATGAAAGGAGCGCTTTCGCTCGGCTTGAAGGTCACGGGAGTATGGTATTTCAGCTTGCGCACGGCAATGTCAATATCCACGCCCAGCACCGAAAGCTCTGGACCGCACATACCAACGTCTGTAATGTAAGCCGTATGCCCGCCCAAAATCGTTTCGTCGGCGGTCTGCACATGGGTATGCGTGCCGAGAACAGCCGTTACTCTGCCCGTGAGGTAATGCCCCAGCGCCTTTTTCTCCGAAGTAGCTTCGGCATGAAAATCAATGATGATATTGGGCGTGTCAAGCTCGCTGATTATTTTATCGGCGAAAAAGAATGGGTTTTCGATCGGCTCCATGTCAACCGTTCCCATAAGATTCACGACTGCGAGCTTATGCGGAAAAATATCCGCTGTGTAAACGCCCCTGCCCGCTACGCCTTCGGGATAATTGGCGGGGCGGAGAAGCGTTTCAAACTCCTCGAAAAGCTCCTCCGAGCCGCGCTGGCGGAAGGAATGATTCCCCCCCGTAACAACGTCCGCGCCCAGCCGCACCAGCCGTTCGTATGAAGCTCTGCTGATGCCGTTGCCGACTGCCGAATTTTCTCCGTTTACTATGGTAAAATCGACCTTGTATTCTCGCTTTAATTTGTAAAGACGGTTTTCCAGTATTTCAATGCCTGAATTTCCGACCACATCTCCGATAAATAGTATTCTCATCTGTTGTTAATTCGCGGTATCACAGCCCGAGAGCTTTTCTGAGAGCGTCCGTCTTGTCGGTAAGCTCCCACTTTACGCCAAGCTCCTCGCGCCCCATGTGACCGTAGGCGGCAAGCGCCTTGTACTGCGGTTTTCTGAGGTCAAGCTCCTCGATTATCGCTGCGGGGCGAAGGTCGAATACCTTTTCTACCGCCTCCGAAAGCGCCGCGTCGCTTGTCTTTCCTGTGCCGAAGGTGTCAACGCGCACCGATACGGGCGAAGCAACGCCTATCGCGTAGGCTATCTGTACTTCGCACTTGTCGGCGAGACCCGCCGCAACTATGTTCTTTGCGACCTTTCTTGCGGCGTAAGCGCCCGAGCGGTCAACCTTTGTCGGGTCTTTGCCCGAGAAAGCTCCGCCGCCGTGTCTGCCTGTGCCGCCGTAGGTATCGACGATGATCTTTCTTCCGGTAAGCCCCGCGTCGCCGTGAGGTCCGCCGATAACAAAACGCCCGGTCGGGTTGATGAAATACTTAACGCCGCCGTCGAGCAGCTCGGCGGGGATAACAGGCTTTACGACATATTCTATCATATCGCTGTGTATCTTGTCAAGCGAAACGTTCTCGTCGTGCTGGGTGGAAATAACTATCGTATCCACGCGCTTCGGCTTGCCGTCCTCGCCGTATTCGACAGTGACCTGAGTTTTTCCGTCGGGGCGGAGATAATCAAGCACGCCGCTCTTTCTTACCTCGGTAAGCCTTTTGGCGAGTTTATGTGCCAGCGAGATCGGCAGCGGCATAAGCTCGGGAGTTTCGTTGCAGGCGTATCCGAACATCATGCCCTGATCCCCCGCACCAATATCGCCCTTGTGTTCGTTTCTGCCCTCAAGCGAATCGTCAACGCCCTGTGCGATGTCCGCCGACTGCTTGTCTATCGTAATGAAAACGGCGCAGGTATTGCCGTTGAATCCGTAAGCGTCGTTGTCATAACCTATCTCATTGACTGTATTGCGAACTACCGAGGGTATATCCACATTTGCCTTTGTGCTTATTTCGCCCATGAGCGTGATAACGCCCGTTGTTGCGGTAGTCTCGCAGGCTACTCTCGAATAGGGATCCTGTTCGAGCAGCGCATCAAGCACCGCGTCAGATACTTTGTCGCAGATCTTATCGGGGTGTCCTTCAGTCACCGATTCCGATGTAAACAGCAGCTTTCCCATTTTTCATACTCCTTTCAAAAATAAAAAACGCTCCGAAAAAATCCGGAGCGCACAAAAAATAGTATACACTTGGATTTTTCCTCATCTTTCGGAGAAATCTCCGCAGGATTTAGCACCTTTTCACGGTTAACCGTATAGGTTGCCGGGCTTCACGGGGCCTGTTCCCTCCGCCGCTCTCGATAAGGCAGACAGCCTTCGCTTTCGAAAAGCCGCCTGATATTAACAAAGAAAATTATACATCAATCAGCAAAAAAAGTCAAGATATTTCTATTAAGTGATAAGTTTACTTTTGTAAATTTTTTGTTAATCAAATTGTCAGCTTAACCGACTATCTGTTCAAAAGAAAAGTTTTTCAGCAGCATTTTTCCGTTTCGCTCGAAATCCTCCAGTATATTGTTACCGTATTTCTTGCGGAGTATTTCCATACCTTTTCCAAGACTTGCGTAGCCGCGTTCGATACGGTGCATATCGGTTCCCATGATATGTACATAGCCGTCCTCGATCAGCTTGAAGCAATTTCTGCGGCTGCCGAAGTGCATGAGGGATTCGGCGTTAATCTGTCCTATAACGTCCAAGTTCATAAGCTCGCAAAGCGATTTGTAGCTTGTGAATTTCAGGTAGCGTTCAATATGCGCGATTATGACCTTTACCTGTCGGTCCTCGATTATCTGTTCAACGCCGCGGATAATCTGGTCGGTCAGTTTGGCATACGGCATTTCAAGCAGGATAAAGCCCGTGTTCTGCATGGTAAGCAGCGGCAGCTTTTCGTTTCCCACAAGCGAATGGTCGTATAATATTTCTCCTCCGAGAAGGATATGCGGATGTTCGGGTTTAAGGTAGGGTCTGAGCTTTTCGAAGGCATGGTTTCTGTTGCTGAGGTACTTGTCTATCCTCATATTCATGCAATAGAAATGCGGTGTGGCAACGACCAGATCAACTCCGTCGGCTGCCATATCATCGAGCAGCCTGACCGATTCCTCAATATCCTTAGCGCCGTCGTCTATCCCGGGCAGGATATGTGAATGAAAATCAAATTTCATTTATGCTTTCCTTTCATAGAATTGTTTGTATCGTATGTGTATCAAACGCAATGACGGTTTCTGTGGCTTTGCGATGTGAAATTTATTCCGATGTTTATTAAGTAGGTTAGCTGTATATAACTAATTATATCATGAACCTTTCTGCTTGTCAATAGACCTCAAATAAAAAATCGCTTATTTTCTTCGCCTCGAGATCCTCGTTATTACCGAATGTCCGGCAATAAGCAGCACTATAATAGCAAGTCCCGCCGCCGCCAACAGCCTTCGGTCATTCTTTATATTCGGTTTAGTCGTCTTTTTTTTCTCTTCTTCGGGATATTCGTCTTCGCTCAAAGCAATATTTTCAATACATCCCTCCGAAACATCGCCGTTTTTAAGTACCGTATTGCTCCCGTATTCCACCGCGTCAAGGTTTATCGTTCCCGAAACTACGCGAACCTTTGCTTCATGCTCGCCGTTGCCGAGACCATATCGGAACCACAGCGCCGCCTTGTCAACGATAGAACGCGCAAGCTCATTCTCGGCGACCAGCTTGCCGTCTATCTCAACATTTATCCGCCCGTCCGTACCCGTGCCGATAAGCGCAAGGCTGTCTCCCTCAAAGTTGAATGAAAAAGAGCTGTTGTTTACGCTCGTGGAAACGGTGCGGTTGTGGTTGGTGAAGGAAGCCATAGTGTTGTGTTCCCATTCGCCCTCGTAAATTATACGGCTGTCAAGCTCGTCGAGCCTTACGACATAATTGCTTATCATTTCTAAAGGGATTATGTTAAGGTCGTCAAAGCTGTTTTTGTAGTAGGCGCTGTAAAAAGCCGCCCGCCCCGAAATGCTGACGTTCTTTTCGACTTTTGCGACTGCAACCTGATTATTGTCGATCGCCGCTGTGATAACGTCCCCCGATGCGGTCACAGACAGCTTGTGCCATATGCTCACATCGAAATCCTCTATCGTTCCGCTTGCAAGGCTTTCCATCATGTGATTCAGCGACCATGTGCCGTTCGCACTCAGTTTCAGCCAGTAGCCGCTTTTTGAGCCTGCCGCCGAGCCGTTTATATACCTCAGCCCTACGCCGACATAGTTTGAAGACGGCTCATAGCTTCTTTCAAGCGGTCTGTCGAATTTAATATCTGTCGAAATGCCGTAATTAGCCCATGTGTCGTCGCCGAAGGTCGTCACGGGATCGGGCGTGGCTCCCCACTCCCTGCCTTTAGTATTAGCTGTTATCATCTGCCGCAGAACGTGTCCGCGGGAATTGTCCTTGACCACCTCGAACGCTCCGCCAATATCAGTGGTGTATCTCGGAGCGTATCCACGCGAGGAGAGATAATTCTCGTCGCGGTCGTCATATTCGTAATTGTCGGTATAGGGAAGCGTCAGACGGCGGCTTTTTTCCTCTGTTGTAAGGTCCGGCACCGTGACCTGAAGCGTCGATAACGTTATCATGGAATACGGCTTGACGGTCAGCTTATAGGTGTAATCTCCCTCGCCGTTTTCGGTCGGCTCGATAGAGATGATTTTTTTCATGTAATTTGAATTATAGCTTTCGCCCGGGTCGGGACCGCGTGTCTCCCATACGTCAACGGGCTTATCCGCCTGCGCTAAGTTTTTCACCGTAATGGTATAGTTGCGCTGAATATTGGTATTATTTACAAATATCGTTGAGTAGTCGCCCGTTTCGGGGTCGATAAGCGTAAGATAATTGTTTTTCGTATCGGTAAGCGTGTGCTGCGATTCCACGCCGTCGCCGTAGCAGGCGCTATCCACAAACTGCCACCCCGCACGGGTAAACAGGCTGAAATGCTCGCACATATACATACCCGCGCCCGTTTCGGTATAGCCCGACCACGGTTCGTTCGCGGTAACGAGCTGCTTGGGAAAATAATTCGCTCCGTTATAATACGCCGCGACGGCGGGCTGAAATTCATACATCGTAAAACTGCCGTTCGGGTACATATTGACTATCCTGCCCGCTACGTCAAGCACCGAATTGATGCCGCTGATACCCGATTCGCCCGCGTTTACGGCGTACTTTTCGGATTTTGCGGGTGAAAGCCCCTCGCTGTACCAAAGCTCCTTACCGAATGAAAATTTGCAGCGCCTGGTGTTGTCGTCGCTCGTTGAGGTGTAGTGGATACCTATAACGTCCACCGCGTCGAGCAGATCGGGGTCGTCGAGCATATTCTGCGCGGTGTTGTAAACCGCGTCTTCGTCAGCCGCGACAATTTTTATTTTGCTGTAATCGTATGGCGCTTTTTTCTCGTTTTTCAGTTTTTTGGAAAAATACTTTATCCAGCGAGCGTCAACGGAGCGTTCGTTGTAATTCGGGTCGATATAGTCGAATTTCAGTCCGTAGGTGTCATAAGCCGCGTCGAGGGTCTTCTTGAACCACTGATACCGCAGCTCATAGCGCTCCTTGTCGGTAGCCGCGTTGTTGACAAAGCCCGGCGCACCCCACGAAAGCAGCTCCAGCGTCAGAGAAGGATTTATCGCCTTTGCATCTGCCGCAAGCTGAAAGCCCATGCCCCTTGTGACATCGGCGGATTCGTCAGCCGACCTCATCGTTGAAGGCTCGGTGCCGCTGGAAGAATTAATATCCGCGCCCAGTTCTATTTTAAGATGATTCATTCTTACGGGACCGTCGGGCGAAAACATTTTGACAAGCAGACGGCGGTAGACATCGGGGTTTTCGTATTTATAATCAAGCAGCAGCCGCGAGGAATTGTTCGCGCTGATAAATCCGAATCCCCGCCAGCGGCTGTTTTCGGAGCGGTTTGCGGTGCTGCCGTCAATGAAGATCTTGTTCATGATAAATTCGGTCTCCTCGTCCGGTATTTTTGCTTCCGCAAACGCCTGCGGAGAAACAATGGAAACCGCCAGGCAAAGCGTACACACAGCCGCGATCAGTTTTTTGATAATCATACGGATACCTCCGTTACCGGAGAAAGGCGTGCGGTTTTTCTGCCTGCCTGCCGGTCATACATTGAATCTGAACAGAACGATGTCGCCGTCCTGCATTACATACTCCTTGCCTTCGGAACGCACAAGACCCTTTTCTTTGGCGGCGTTCATGTTGCCGCAAGCCATAAGATCGTCAAACGAAACGACTTCGGCGCGGATAAAGCCCTTTTCAAAGTCGGAGTGTATCTTGCCCGCCGCCTGCGGAGCCTTTGTGCCGCGCTTGATCGTCCAGGCGCGTACTTCGGGCTTGCCCGCCGTCAGATAGGAGATAAGTCCCAGCAGCGAATAACCCGCCGAGATTATCCTGTCAAGACCCGACTGCTCCAGCCCGAGATCGGCTAAGAACATCTGTTTTTCCTCTTCGGTCATATCGCTTATTTCGGCTTCAAGCTGTGCGCATATCGGGAAAACTGCGGAGCCTTCCGCATCGGCGATAGCCTTTACCTTGCAGTAATTCTCGTTCTTTTCCACGCCTTCGGTAAAATCCGCGTCGGAGAGGTTTGCCGCGTATATAACGGGCTTGAGCGACAGCAGGGGAGTCTCTTTAAGCCAGTCGCGCTGCTCGTCGGTCATTGTATAGGCGCGGGCGGGCTTGCCGTCCTCCATGAAGGCTTTGAGTGCTTCAAGGAAATCCACCTCAGCCGCAAGCGAGCGGTCGCCCTTCATCGCCTTTTTGGTGCGGTCGAGCTTTCTTTCAAGCAGCTCAATATCAGAGAAGATAAGCTCTAAATCTATTGTTTCAATATCGCGCTTCGGGTCTATGCTGCCGTCAACATGGATAATATTGTCATTTTCAAAGCAGCGCACTACATGAACGATAGCGTCTACCTCGCGTATGTTCGCCAGAAACTTGTTGCCGAGACCCTCGCCCTTTGAGGCACCTTTTACAAGACCCGCTATATCGACAAATTCGAGCGTGGCGGGGGTGAACTTGTCAGGCTCGTACATTTCGGCGAGCTTGTCAAGGCGGGGGTCGGGTACGCTCACGATACCCACGTTCGGCTCAATGGTGCAGAACGGGTAATTGGCGCTTTCGGCTCCTGCGTTAGTAAGTGCGTTAAAAAGAGTTGATTTGCCGACATTCGGCAGTCCTACCATTCCTAATTTCATCTTTTTTACTTCCTTTCGGTTATTGGTTTAAAGAATTTTATAAATGAGTATTGGGTAAAAAGCACAAAACTGACAAACAGCGCAAAGTGGGATCGGACACGGGATCCGGCGCCCGTGCGCTGGCGAGGGGTCAACCGCACGATTGCACGAACTCGTTCGTGCCGTTCGCTCTAAGCGAGTAGCCCCCTTGACCTCGATTTGCCCTCATTTGCGATATACTATACATTGTGCCTCTTGAACGCATTCGTACCTTATTTGTTATTTTTACTTTTTAATGAAACTGCTCATTTATAGTTTTATTCTTAACTTAAATCAACAGACAGACAAAAGACTGCCTGTCTGCTGTTTTAAATCAAAAATCGGCGGCTGACATGAAAAGACCTTATCAGTCCTCGCAGTCTTCGGAATCGCCGCATTCGCCGCAGAGCGTGGGATCCTCAAATTTGTTTGTGGTGGTGCTGTTGTTGCTGCCTATCGAAAGATTTCTCCTGGGCGAAATGAACATACCTACTATAACGCCCAGCAGGAACATGGCAACAGCCATCCAAAAAGCCTCGTCCTCGGAAACAAAGCCCTCGATCTTGCTCTTTACAAAGGAAAGAGCGTCGTTCATTTTTCCCTGAAGCTCCTTAATGTCGAATTTTTCCATCATGATGATTACCTCCGTTTATACGTTTATATAAATTTTATTCGACCGACTTCAGCGATACCGCCGGGTCGATCTTTATCAGCTTGAAATAAAGCGCTCCGCTCACCAAAAGCGAGAAAAGGACTGTCAGCAGTGAGCCGTACAGCACCGCGCCCGGCGAAAGCTCTCTGACGAACATAAGCACGTCGATTTCTATCGCCGAGATAAGATAGCTGTGCAGAAGTTTCCCGAATATTGCGCCGGGTATCAGCCCGATAAGCGTTAAAGCGAACGTTTCGCGGAAGATATACGCCGCCGTTTCTTTATCGTAAAAGCCCAGCACTTTGAGCGACGCAAGCTCTCTCTGCCTTTCGGTGATATTGATGTCGGCAAGGTTGTAAAGCACCGTCGCCGCAAGCAGCATCGCGCAGAAAATCAGTATCAGGATTATCTTGTCCATAAGCCCCGAGCGGTCGGAAAAGCTCGATTCCAGGTCGGAAAGCCACATTATCCCCAGTGCGCCGTTTACAGACATTATGCTTTGGGTAAGCTCCTGCTTGTCAAGTTTCTCGTCGGTATTGACAAGCACAAGATTTGTTTCGTGACTGCCGGGAAAACGCTCTTTAAACATCTCACGGTCGATAAAGACGTAGTTCACGGCGTAGTTTTCGGCAATGCCCGTTATCGAGAACGAAACAAGGTCGCCCTCGTTGGTGCGTATCTCAATATCGCCGCCGACCGTCAGCCCGCAGAGCTTCGCCAGCTTTTCCGTAACGACCGCGCCGCCTGTCTGCGAGAGCTTTTGTCCGTTTTTGGGGTCGCGCAGCGTGAAATAGCCTTCAAGCTCTCCGCCCGAAGCTATAAGATTCGCGCTGTATTTTTTGTCATTGTTTCCCGCGCTCAGGGTTCTCCATTCTACCGGCAGCGCCGATTCTATGCCCGCGCATTCGGCAAGCTCCTCAGCACAGCTTTCGTTCCCCGAAAAGACCATAGCCGAGTAGGTCAGTATCCCGCCGAACTGTTTTTCGAGTATCGACAGCACCGAGCCGCGAAGCCCGAAGCCCGCCGTTATAAGCGCCGAGCAGCCCGCAACGCCAACAATGGTCATCAGAGCGCGTTTTTTGTAGCGGAAAAGATTTCTCGCCGTCACTTTTGAAATAAATCCCAGCCTGCGCCAGATGAAGCCTATTCTTTCAAGCAGCGTCCTTTTACCCGAAACGGGAGGTCTCGGGCGCAAAAGCTCCGCCGTCTGCGCTGAAAGCTCCTTTCGGCAGGTGTAAACGGCGGCGGCGCTGACGAGCGTTACCGATACCGCCGCAGAAATGATAAGATAATCCTTCCTGAAAGCCGAGCGCGTCATGGGGATATTGTAAAGCACTTTATAGGTGTTTATCATGACTGCGGGCAGAACCTTCATACCCGCCGCCGAGCCGCCCGCGCTGCCGATAAGCGCCGCCGATACTCCGTAGATCAGAAACCTTGCCAGTATCGCGCCGCCGCCGTAGCCCAGCGCACGGTATGCGCCTATCGTTACGCGCTGCTCATCGACCATTCTTGACATGGCGGTAAGGCAGACAAGAGCCGCCGTCAGCGCGAAAAACGGCGGGAACGCCTGCGCCAGACGGGCGGTTTTCTCGGTGTCGGCGCGGAACGATTCGTAATCGCTGAACGAGAACCTGTCGTCCTTGTATATCCTCAGCTCGGGAGCCGCCGCGAGCTGCGCTCTGCCTTCTTCAAGCTCCGTCCTTGCTGCGGCAAGCTCTTCCTCCAATGATTGTCTGAACTCTCCGCTGTCGTCGTTCAGCAGCGATTCAAGCGTTTTTACCTGCAATTCTGCTCTTGAAACGGCTGCCTTTGCGATAATGCTTTTTGAGCCGCCGTATTTTTTGCGGGTCTGTTCGGCAAGCTGCCGCGCTTCTTCAAGACGTTCTTCAAGCTCTGCGGGTTCGGCGGCGAGCATTTCTTCTGCGCGGCTGATCGAGCCTTCGGCATTGTCTATCTTGTTCTGCGCGTTCTCCTTTAGCTTGTCGTACCGAGCCGTTTCGCTTTCCTCAAACGCCCTTGCGGCATCTTTGCCGCGTTCCGCGACCGCCGTTTTGTATTCCTCCGAAAACGGGTCAAGGCTTTCGGGAATATCGAGCGTTACGAACATATCAGTATAATAATCGCAGACAAAATCCGATTCGGGTATATAGATATTGCTGTTTACAACGCCGTCGCCTACTGAAGCCGAATCGCGTTCGTAGCCTAAAAACATCGGCGAAATAACAACACCTACTATCGTAAAGCTGTCACGCGCCAAAGTATTTTCAAGCGGGTCGTTTTCGGGGTCGCTTGTGGTAAGTGCAAGCTCTGCGCCTACTTTAAACTCTTTCGGAGAGGTGAGCTTCAATTCAACGGCGCATTCGTTTTTGGTTTTCGGGAGCCTGCCCTCCACGACGTATGGGCGGTTCAAGAAATTCACGCTGTCGGGGGAGATGTTTTCGGGTATCGAAAAAGCCTTGATTATTATGCTCTTGTCGTTTTTATAGCAAAGCTCCTTGGTATAGCCGGCGAAAGCGCCTTTAACGCCCGCCGCGTTTCTGACAGCCGCTATCTCGTCCGACTTTACGCCGATATTCGAGCGCAGCCGCAAGTCCATAAGCGAGCTTTCCCGAACATAGTCCGAAGCCGCGCCCATCATAGCGGGAGCAACTGCGCGAAGCCCCGTGAAGAACCCGCAGCCGAGCGCTATCATCAGCATGACCGAGATAAATCTTCCGGGCGTGCGCAGTATTTCCCTGAGCGAATCCCTGATAAGCGGCTTAATCGCCGAACATCTCCTTTGAAAGTCTGCCGAGTATTTCGGTACCCTTGATGATATTTTCGTCGGTAGGTGTGGAGAAATTCAGCCTGAAAGAGCGGGTCTCATCGGTCTCGCTGATCTCGAACGCCGTTCCGGGAACTATCGCTATCTTGTATTCCTTTACCGCTTTGGTGCAGAAATCGACCATCTGCTGGGTGGTAACGCCTTCGGGCAGAGTGCAGTAGATGAACAGTCCGCCCTGCGGTCTTGTAAAGGTGATCTTGCTCGAAAAATTCTTCTCTATCTGCGAAAGCATAAGGGTGGTCTTTTTCTCATATACCTTTCTGAGCTTTTTAAGATGCTCGTCAAGGTCGTACTTCTTTAAGAAGCGGCAGCAAAGCATCTGCGACCACATGGTGGTGTGAACGTCGGCGACCTGCTTGCAGACCACTATCTTCTGAATAATATCCTTATGTGCGCAGACATAGCCCACTCTGATACCGGGTGAGAGTATTTTCGAGAACGTTCCCGAATAGATAACTCTGCCTTCGGTGTCGAGGGTCTTTATGCTCTTTATATCCTCGCCCGCGAAGCGCAGATCGCCGTAGGGGTTGTCCTCCAGGATAACAGCGTCGTACTTTTTGCAAAGCTCGAAAGCCTTTACGCGCTTTTCCCAAGACATAGTATTGCCCGTAGGGTTCTGAAAATTCGGGATAAGATAAACGAGCTTAACGCCGCCTTCGGCGAGTTTCTGTTCAAGCTCCTCTATATTAACGCCGTCGCTTTCGAGCCTTACGCCTTTCAGCGCCACATGGTAGGATTTGAAAGCGTTCAGCGAGCCGATGAAGCTGGGGCTTTCAACGAGCATAACGTCGTTTTCGTTGCAGAGGACTTTAGCCGAAAGTTCATTTGCCTGCTGTGCGCCGCTTGTTATGATAACGTCGTCATATTCGGGATCGAACACGCCCCTTGCGGCTAATATCTTTTTTACTTCCTCGCGGAGAGGGGTGTAGCCTTCGGTAACGCCGTACTGGAACGCGATAGAGGGTTCCTCTTCGAGTATCTCTTTGGACAGCTCTTCAAGCTCCTTTGCGGGGAGAGCTTCGGGGGCGGGGGAGCCTGCCGCGAAAGAGATCACCTCCGGGTCGGCGGAATATTTAAGTATCTCACGGATCGCAGAAGCCTGCAAATGAGACACTTTTTCGGAAAATTTAAATTCCATAGGTCTGTACTTCCTTTCGATAATGTAAATGAAAAAATCTTATACAAAGATATTATAACATATATCCTTTCGAAATGCAACCCTTGACAAGAAATAATGTTTGAATTATTTCTTTAAATGGAAATTTTGCCAACTTGCCAAACCAAAAAACGCAAAGCAGGGGGTATATCAAAATTCTAATGAGCAATGCCGTAAATTTGCGCAAAGCCCACAAAAAAACGCAAAGTGCGGGCAAAAGCGCGGGACAGGCACATTCTTCCCGACATGGCAGAGCTTGCTCCTACTCGGTGAAATTCTGCCGACTCGCGCTATTATTGCGTGAAAATCGGCAATTTACTTGTTTCCGCTCAATTTTGCAGGATCATTCACTTTGTTTTTGGGAATCTCTAAAAACCCCTGATTTTCAAATTATAATAACGTATTTGCGTGCTTTTTCAAGTATGAAAACTGCAAAAAGATAGGTTTTTAGAGATGCCCTTTTGTTAGTTTTTCTTGAAATTGCCGATTTTATTTTTTACCGCTCATCTCTGCGTGTTTTCGGGGCTTTGCTTTATTTGTAGACTTTGTGCGTTTTGACAAAATATTGCTTTTTACGCAACTTCGATTTTATAAAATTTACACTATTGACAATTCGCGGCAAAGGTGCTATAATGTCATTAATCACTAAAAATGCGATGACGGAGAGAAGTAACACGGAATTTCGTTTTCAGAGAGTGCGGGACGGTGTGAGCCGCATATCAGAGTCTGTGCGAATAACACTCCCGAGCGGCGAACCCAAAGGCAGCAGATACTATGTGCTGTGGCTTAGTAGGTAAGACGTGTTCCGCACGTTACAGCGGACCAAAAGTGATCGCTTTTGCGGTAATTCAGGTGGCACCACGGGTTTTATGTTAAGTACGCTCCCGTCCTGTATATGGACGGGGGCTTTTTGGTTTTTCGTAAATTTTTTAAAGTGTTGAAGGGAGTTTTTCATAATGAAGCATATTGATATTGCCGATCTTATCGGCTCGCAGGAATACATTGAAAAGGAAGTTACCGTCTGCGGCTGGGTACGCACTTCGCGCAATTCGAAAAGCGTTGCATTTATCGAGCTGAACGACGGCACTACGCTCAAAAATGTTCAGGTGGTAGTTGAAAAGGGCGACGGCGATTACAAGGAGCCGAGAGTTGGTATGTCACTTAAAGTTACCGGCAAGGCGGTCGCAGGCAGGAACAACACTATTGAGATAAATGCCGTTCCCGAAAATATCACCGTTTTCGGCGACGCTCCCACCGATTACCCGCTCCAGAAAAAGGGTCACACCCTCGAATTTCTGCGCACCATTCCTCATTTAAGGGGCAGAACGAACACCTTTAACGCCGTTTGGCGCGTGCGTTCGGTGCTGGCTGCCGCTATCCATGAGTATTTCCAGAGCCGCCATTATGTATATATAAACACTCCGCTTATCACGGGCAGCGACTGCGAGGGCGCGGGCGAGATGTTCCAGGTAACGACTATCGGTTACAGCAGCGAATACAAGTCCGAAGAGGATTACTACGCCAACGATTTCTTTGGCAGAAAGGCGGGTCTTTCGGTATCGGGTCAGTTAGAGGGCGAAATGGCTGCTATGGCTATGGGCAAGATATACACCTTTGGTCCCTCGTTCCGCGCCGAAAACTCCAATACGCCCAAGCACCTTGCCGAGTTCTGGCACATCGAGCCGGAAGTGGCTTTCATGGAGCTTGATGACGTTATCGAGCTGGCTGAGGATATGCTGAAATTTGTTATCGGCAAGCTGTTAAAGACCTGCCCCGACGAGATCTCTTTCTTTGACGCGCATTTCGAAAAGGGTCTGAAAGCAAGGCTTGAAGAGCTTATCTCCCACGAGTTCGGCAGAGTTACCTATACCGAAGCTATCGAGCTGCTGAAAAACTCGGGCGAGCAGTTCGTTTATCCCGTTGAGTGGGGCTGCGATTTGCAGACCGAGCATGAGCGCTATCTCTCCGAAAAGGTGTTCAGGAAGGCTGTTTTCGTTACTGATTATCCGAAGGAGATAAAGTCCTTCTATATGAAGCAGAATCCCGACGGCAAGACCGTTGCGGCGGTCGATCTGCTTGTGCCGGGTGTTGGCGAGATCATCGGCGGCAGTGAGAGAGAGTACGATCTTGAAAAGCTGCTTGCCGCTATGAACGAGAGGAATATGAATCTCGATCTGTACAGCGATTATCTCGATCTGCGCAAGTTCGGCAGCGTGCCTCACGGCGGTTTCGGACTGGGATTTGAAAGACTTATCATGTACACCACCGGTATGGCTAATATCCGCGATGTGATACTCTTCCCGAGAACGGTCGGCTCTATCAGATAAAATATTTTTTGAAAGGAATGATCTCTATGTCAAGATCGCTGTATATCCCCGAAGGCTACCAGTCTTCATTAACGCTGAGAGAAACTCAGCACGCCATTAAGTACATCAAGGACGTATTTCAGCAGGCGCTGTCTATCTCGCTGACCCTTGACCGCGTTTCTGCGCCGCTTATCGTAAGGCAGGGCAGCGGCATCAACGACGACCTGAACGGCGTTGAAAGAAAGGTCGATTTCGACATCAAGGAGATCGACGGCAAGGCGGAGGTAGTCCAGTCGCTTGCTAAGTGGAAGAGAATGGCGCTTTACCGCTACGGCTACGGCGTGGGCGAGGGCATCTATACCGACATGAACGCTATCCGCCGCGACGACGACACCGACAACACCCACTCGATCTTCGTTGACCAGTGGGACTGGGAAAAGGTCATCTCCCGCGAACAGCGCACGCTTGAATTTCTCAAAGAGACCGTGAAGAACGTGGTCAAGGCGGTCGTCTACACCAAGAGAAAGGTAAGCCTGCGTTATCCGCAGCTCAAAGCGGCTATCTGCGACGAGCCGTTCTTCATCACCACGCAGGAGCTTGAAGATATGTACCCCGACAAGACGGGTCATGAGCGCGAGCGCCTTATCACAAAGGAGCATAAAACGGTGTTCCTCATGGGGATAGGCGGCAAGCTCAAAAGCGGCAAAAAGCACGACGGCAGAGCGCCCGACTACGACGACTGGGCGCTGAACGGCGATATTCTCATTTGGGACGAGGTTCTTGACGATTCGCTCGAAATTTCCTCTATGGGTATCAGAGTTGACGCGGATTCTTTAAAGAGCCAGCTTGCGGAATGCGGCGCTGAGGACAGAATGCAGTACAAGTATCATCAGATGATAGCCGACGGCACTCTTCCGCTTACGATAGGCGGCGGAATCGGTCAGTCAAGGCTGTGTATGCTGCTGCTTGAAAAGGCGCATATCGGCGAGGTGCAGTCTTCGGTATGGACGGAAGAAATGATAGCCAGATGTGCCGAAAACGGAATTACGCTGCTTTAAGTGCGTAATTAACGCGGCAATTAAACAAGGCGATATTTGTGTATTATGTAGGGGCGTTCCTATGTGAGCGCCCGCAAGTAGGCGCATAGTCTCTGAACGGGCGTACACATAGGTGTGCCCCTGCAAGTTTTGCAAGGTTACATAATATACATTGTAGGGCGGGGGCTTGCCACCGCCTTTTTCATTATATAAACAAATGTTTAAAGGAGACAGTAAAATATGAGTTTATTAAGCGAGATGATAAAAATCTATCGCGGAGGGGGGCTTTCCGCCGAAGAGATACGAGAATTACAGCGGAAAAGGCTCGTAAAGCTGGTGAGCTATGCAAGGGAGAACAGTCCGTATTACAGGGAACTGTACAAAAATATTCCCGAAAACTTTTCGCTCGCAGACCTGCCGCCCACAAGCAAGCCCGAGATGATGAAGAATTTCGACAGCTTCATAACCGACAGACGCATTACCATGAAGCGGATCGACGAATACACCGCCGACATTGACAATATCGGCAAAATGATCGACGGCAGATACCTGATCTTCAAGACCTCCGGCTCGACGGGGAACCCCGCCGTCGTGCTGTATGACAAGGGCGCGGTGGACGTTTCTTCGGCGGTGGCTGCCTTCCGAACCTTCGCACGGCGCGAGGACTACAAGGCTTTCATGAAGAACGGCAAAAGGACGGCGGGGGTATTCGCGAATTACGGCTTTTACCTTGCCTGCGGAATGTCGCGGTATCTTTCGCTTAAAATGCCGCGCCGCAAAACAAAGATAACCGTCGATGTCAACGCGCCGGAGGAACAGATCGTCAGGGAGCTGAACGACTTCGCGCCCGCGATGTTGAGCGGCTATCCCTCGAATCTTGCGCTGCTTGCCGATCTTGACGAGCTTAAAATCAAGCCCGATGTGGTGATAACGGGTGGTGAGCTGCTGACCGACGAGATTCGCGAAAAGCTCGGAAAGAAATTCGGCTGCTATGTGCAGACGCATTATTCCTGCACGGAGGGCGGGGAAGTCGCCTGCGAATGCCGCGAAAAGCATCTGCACATCAACGAGGATTGGGTGATAGTTGAGCCTGTTGACAGCGAAAACCGCCCGGTCGGCTGCGGCGTACAGTCCGATAAGGTGCTTATTACCAATTTGCCGAATTACATACAGCCGTTTATCCGCTATGAGCTTACCGACCGCGTTATTGTTCATGACGAGCCGTGCGCCTGCGGCAGAAAGACCCGCTGGCTGGAGATCGAGGGCAGGACGGACGACATTATTTCGTTTGCGAACGGCGTTAAGATCGCGCCGATGTCGCTGTATAAAATACTGGAGGAAGTGCCGGGCGTGCGGCGGTTCCAGCTGGTTCAGACGGCTCCCGAGCGGTTTGAGCTGCGGTTGGCGGCGCAGACGGAGGAGAATATCGCTGGTGCGTTTGAGCGGGCGGGGCGGGAGCTTACAGCGTTTTTTGACAGGAAGGGCGTTAGCGGCGTTGAGATAGTTTATTCGGAAAAGCCGCCGCAGGCGAACAGGGTCAGCGGGAAATTTAAGCATATTTGCCGGGAGTTTGAGCAATGACCCGGGCTTTTAAGTTTGCGGCATAAAATTACCCCATATCCGATAACGGATATGGGGTTTTTAGATTACGTCGTTTTTTCTTGAACAAAAATGGAAATATTCAGACGATTCTTATATGTGGGCGAGCATTGTTTTCAATAGTTTTGCATTAGGTTAATGCGTATGAGGTTCGCCCGACCGAAAACAAGCACACGGGTCTTATTTCTTCGGCAGCTGTATCATTCCCATGCAATATTTCTGAATCATTTCGGCATCTTCCTTCGTAAGACCGTCGCCGTTACCCGTAACATCTCCGTTCGCCTTGCCCTGCGCGGTGATCTCGGTCTTCTTCGGAGCGGCAACATACTTCCTGATAAGCACAGCGTCGGCAAGATTAACAACACCGTCGCAGTTAGCATCGCCGTAAAGCACAGCACCGTCAGAGGAAGCCGCGCCGCCGTTCTTGTACAGGTCGGCAGGCAGCTCGTCAAGAGTGATGCAGTATTCGCTCTGATAAATCTTTTTCAGCTCATCATGATCCTGATAATTCGTGCCGAGAAATGCTGTGCCGCCGTCCTCGCCACCGTCGTACCAGGGGCAGAAATACAGCCAGCCCGCGTCCTCAACGAGCAGATTGTCAAGCGCGGGGATAGTGTCGTTCTCTGCCATTGCTACCATTTTCTTGCCGCCTGTCAGCGCATACAGCGAATCGAACTTCGCGGGTATCGCAAGCAGATTGGGACCGCTCGACTTGCCGTCGCCCCTGTTGTACTCTACGTTATACTTGTCGTAAGCCACTATGTCTACATACTCATCGCCGGGATACCATGTAGCCGAGTTGTAATAATCATAGCTGTTATATTCCCAAATAAGGTTGTGCAGACCGTACTTTTCGGTGAGAGTGGTATAGAGCAGCTTCCATATCTTTTTGTAGGTCTCGGCTCCTCTGTCGCCCCACCAGAACCACGCCGTGCCGTCGGGGTAATTGCCCTCGTTGCCCTGCGCTTCGTGCAGAGGTCTCCAGATAACGGGAACGCCCGCGTCCTGCAATTTCAGCAGCTGTTCCGCAAGGTCTTCCATAGCAAGCTGGAAATAATCGTATTCCTTAGTACCTTCTATAACAACATTGCGCGTGTCGAAGCTGAGAGAACCCTGACCGCTCTGATAATTCTTGTAGGAGCATTCCTGCCAGCCTACCGGCTCGCCGAGAGTGTAGTTATCGAAATCCTTCGGGATATTGATATGCCACGAAGCGGTAATGATACCGTTTCTCTTGGTCGCCCACTCGATGCAGCGCTCGGTGGTGCCGTCGTCCCAGCCGTAGAGCGGGTTGTAGTTCATGAAGTCAACGCCCTTGATAGCGGGAACTTTGCCCGTGAGGTCTTCGAGGAACTCGTTTTCCCATTCATAGTTGTTCTTGTGACCGCCGCCGTAGATCTCCTGCTGACCCGAGATTATGTGCTGACCGTAAACGCTCTTTAAGTAAGCCATAAGCGAGCGTGCTTCGGGGGTAGCGTTCTTGTCGGTAAGCTCGGACGTAGCAACGGAATAATCGTGCTTGGGGGTGGCGCTTACAGTCACCTTGTCGATAGCCATATAGCCGTATTCGTTGACAAATTCGATAGTATTCACGCCCTTGTTAAGACGGAAGCTGCCGAAGCTGAAATCCACCCACTCTTCCGAATAGGGCATGATAAGCCTGCGCTTTACGCCGTTTACGGAAACGGTCTCGTCTCTGCCTCCGGTGTTGAGGACTTGCGCCGCCCTTGCGACGATAGTGTACATACCGTCTTCCGGCACGGTCACGGTAAACGACGCGGAACCGCCGGTCATATAATAGAAGCCTTTGCCCGAGCTGTTCTTAGGCGCGGGACCGTAGTTCTGCGTCCAGAGAGAAGCGCCCTCCATGTCCTCGCCCTCGATGACGAAGGGGAAGGAATCCGCCGTTCCGGCAGCCGAAACAGGCATAACGCCCGAAAAAGCCGTCAACGATACCGCAGAAGCCGCCAGTGCCGAAATGAACCTCTTAAATCTGCATTTCATGATGATACATCCTCCTAAATATAGCAATACAACAAGCCGCGCCGGGCGAAACGCCCGTGTTCCGCGACAGACAAACAAACTCGTTCCCCGGCATGAAAGCCGCTGGGTGCATGATAATATTCTTATATATATTAGTTTACTTTTATATAAAAATCATCACGCTGAGTATAAAGCAAGCACGGAGTTCCGCACATTTCGGGAGATAGGTGCCGAAACGCTCTCCGCGAACGTCTAATTAAAATATTTAAATCAATTACATCTATATTATACGATTATACAAAGCCTTTGTCAATAAACAGAACCGGACAATTAATGAATTTTTTCAATATTTTCGGTAAAATTTATTACAATTTGCTGTTATGGGAGAATAAAATAAGGCGTTTGGATATTTGAGGGCGGGTTTTGAGTTATAAAAACGTTTACATAAAAACGCGATAAAAACGCAAAGCAGGCAATTTCTTCCCGAAAAGGGCAGGATTTGCGGAGCAAGGGCGGGAGCAAGCCCACGCCCTACAAAAAGTCTGTGCGGGTAGGCATTGCGCATAATTACATTACTTTTATTTAAGTTAATGCACACGGAGCAGAACCGTATTTTGTATAATTTGCCGAAATTTCTTATTTACAGTGTAAAATAATCTGCGTTATCACTTGAAATATTTTTGGTAATGTGTTATAATAGATTTGAGTTATAACAAAAACGCTTGTATTCACAGGTTGAAATACAGACTATTTTACCATAATATCCGTAATCAGAAGGAGGCTGACTTATGGAGTTTCAGACTATCGTTGACCATATAGGCGTTGCGGCCTGCGTCGTTTCGGTCGAAAAGCTGGAGAACGGAAAGCTCGGGAAATTCCGCATCGTGACAGGCAACCGCCCGTATATCGACACTATCGAAAAGCCTATGGGCGGTGCAATGATGCTGACAACTAAATTTATCCCGAACAGCGAGTATACCCAATACTTTACGCGGGATATGAATTTCGAGGATTCCTGCTATCAGGCTGCCGTGCTGAAAAAATGCCTTCACGCCTACGTTCACCCCGACAGATTTGATATTTGGTTCGATCTGTCGTTTATCCCGCTTTTCCCCGATGACGGCAATATATGCTATTGCTTGTACATTATGGAGTTCTCCTTCAAGCCGGACGCAAAAAGAATGTCTACTATCTCCGCCGATATAGCTTCGTCGGTACTGGAGACCTGTATCAAGCTCCGCAGTCCCGACGATTTCGGCGAAACCATGAACGAGGTCTGTGCCGATATACGCGAGCTTTGCGATTCGGAGCATTGCTGTATCCTGCTTATGGACACCGAACAGCGTACCTGCTCCATTCTTTGCGAGGCGTTTTCAAAGGATACCAAGCTCCTGCCAATGGCAAAATATGTTGACGACAAATTCTATGATATTGCGGATTCTTGGAAGGATACCATTTCGGGGAGCAACTGCCTTATCGCCAAAAACGAACACGACTGGGATATTGTAAAGGAGCGCAATCCCGTGTGGTATGAATCTATCAGCAGCGCGGGCGGCAAAAAGATCGTTCTTTTCCCGCTTGAATTTAAAGGCGAGCTGCTCGGATATATATGGGCGATAAATTTCAGCGACAATACCGCGGACACGATCAAGGAGACATTGGAGCTGACCTCGTTTATACTTGCTTCCGAGCTTTACAGCTACCGTTCTGTCGAAAGGCTGCACATTTTAAGCTCGCAGGATATGCTGACGGGCGTTATGAACCGCAATGAAATGAACGCTTATGTTGACAAACTAGCTGCCGATCGCCGGCACATATCGACAGGCGTGGTATTCGCCGATCTTAACGGAATGAAAGTTGTAAACGATACGAAGGGACACGCAGCAGGGGACAGGCTGCTCAGAAATGCGGCAGCCGCATTGCAGCGCATTTTTGATCGTCAGGAGATATTCCGTGCGGGCGGCGATGAGTTTGTTGTGATAATAACAGATATTTCAAAGAACGAACTGGAGCTTAAGGCGGAACAGCTCAGGAAGATCTCGGTTGAGTATGAGAATCTCGTGTTTGCGATAGGTACTGCGTTTGTGGAATATGTTGCCGATATCAGGACGGCGCTGCACCTTGCCGATGAACGTATGTATAAGGATAAGAAACAGTATTATCAGCTTCACCCGAAGGCAAAGCATGGTTCGGCAACAAGCTGAATTGCAAAGCACAGAAAAGGAAAATTCCTCCTGACAAGGCATGATTTGCAGATAATCGGCGGGAGCAGGCTCCCGCCCTGCACCATATCAACTTTAAGTTGTGTATGTGATAGTATAACATAAAAAGCATAGCCGACCTTTTTCGTGGTCGGCTATGCTCTTTTTTGCTTTTAATCGAAATTAATAACGTTTTACTTTATGAGACCCATGCCCCAGATCGTGAACGAACCGCTGCCGCTGATAGAAACGTTAAGGTCGCCGGTCGTATCCTGATAATAGCCCAGCTCTGCGTCGGGACCGCCCCATGTGTACAGCTTGTTGCCGTTTATCTTGGTGGTCTTGCCGTTTACGGTAACGTCAATGCTGCCCATGCCGTTGCTGTTCGCCTTGAATACGATGATAAGACCCTTGCCCTGCGTCTTGAAGGTCATCGGGCTGCCGCCGTTGAGCGTGTATCCATACGTTAAGCCCGTGCCGTAGCCTGTACCCGAAGACCACGAACCCGCGTTGAAGTTGGTCAGATTCTTGGGGTCAACGTTTACGCAGCTTGCGTACTCCGCACCGTATACATAGCTTGTAGGCTGAGTATAGCCGGAGGAGCTGTTGGCGCTCTTTAACGCCTGACGGACATAATAAGCCATGCAGTCGGCGATAAGCTGACCGCCTTTTTCATGCGGGTGATACTCGTCGGTGTAGTAGTCGCTCGCTTTGAGGAATCCGCTGTTGAATGCCTTAGTCAGCGCGTCGTCCATGCTGATTACGGGGATATTGAAGTTCTTGCCGATAGGATACATCTGATTCTGACTGGAGAAGCCGCCCTGCGCACGGTTGATGAGTACGCATACCGCAGGAGCGTTCGGCATATCAAGGAACTTCTTTATGCAGCTCTCGAAACACTTCTTGTAAAGAATGTCCTCATGGTCGTTTACCGAAAATTCGAGGAAGATGATGTCGGGCTTCTGCTCAACTATCTGCTTTTCGCTGCGGACAAGTCCGACAACGGAGGAGGTACCCGAAAGACCCGCGTTTATTTCCTTGAAGCTGCCCTTGGCAAAGGTGTTTTTGAGGTAGTTCGAGAAAGGCGTGGTATAGTTCTTGCCTTCGGTGATCGAGCCGCCCAGATAAGCTACCGTCAGCGGCGAACCGTTTTCGGCGGCATTGAGCTTCTGAGAAAGTCTGTAAGTATTGCCCATGTTCTTTATCGAGCTTTTGTAGAAGTCGATATACTGAGCCGAAGCGGTCTCCTGATAATTATCCCACTTGGTAGGGTCGGAGGGGGTGGAGGAACCGCCGCCCTGTCCGGGAACCTTGCCCGTACCGCCTGTCTTTACCGAAGATTTCGTACCCTCAGCCGCCATCATAACATTGTCAATATAGAAGTCCATAAGATCACCCGAGCCGGAAACTGTCTCGACATAAAGCACTATATCGCCCGCGTTGTCGGGGATAGTGAACGAGGTGTTCTCGATCTTTGTCCACTCGCCGCTCTTGCAGGAAACAGTGGCAATATGAGTATATACGGCGGTTGTGCCGTTATTGCCGCCCTGCTGGAGAGAGATCTGTATCTCAGCGTCTCTGCCGGAGGTCTGGAGAGCCGCAGCACTTACGCTGTATGTCTGACCAGCTTTAAATTCGGAGCCGAGATTTACAGCCGCGCCGTTCCATTCGGAGGTCCTGCCCGAAACATAGAGCGACTTGCCCGACTTGCCGTAATATGCCGCATCGGTCGCGGAAACGGTAACTGCGCCTCTGCCTCCCCAGTTGCCTGCGCCTGAATCGAAATTATCGCTCAGAGCAACATTTGCGGGGGGAGTGTCACCGCCGGAAGAACTGCCGGTGATACGCTCAAGAATGGCATAGCCGTCCTCCTTGTCAACGCCGTTGCCGGTATTTACAACGTCGGCATTGCCGATGCCCTGTTCGGTAAGCGTGTATTTAGAGGGTTTATTTACTGACTGCATAACAAGAACATAGTCCTTGATGTCAACCTTGCCGTCGCAGTTCGCATCGCCCCACAGCTTCATCTTTTCGCGTGTTACATTGCCGCCGCCGCTGCTGCTGCCGTCGGTTTTGAAGGCATAGCGCATGAACGTATACAAATGGGGCTTGACGGAGTTAGCGTCGTGACCGCCGCCCGGGATAGACTGGTAAACGTGATTAACGCCGTTGCGGGTGAGAATATCGCTGTACTGCTTGGGGAAGGTGCCGACAGTACCGTCGTTTGTACCGCCTGTTATCATGAATACCTCAGGCTCGGGATCCACGCTGCGGAACTTCATTTCGCTTTCCTGCATACAGCCGGGATGAGTCATGAAACCGTCCACGCCGGGAGTGATTCCGGGCGCAGGGCAAGCTCCGCCCACATATCCGAATACGTCGGGGCGCATAAGTCCGCAGTAGACAGCTTCACGACCGCCCATAGAGAAGCCTGTTATAGCGGTGTTCTCTCTGCCTTCCTTAACGGAATAGTTTTCCTTGATGTAGGGGAGAAGGCTTTCGGTAACGTCGTAAAGGAAGTTATCGTACTCGGCGCAGGTCTGCTGATTGATGCCGGAGGGACCGTTCATGGTCTTGCTCGTGAACATATTGGGGGTAACAACGATGAACTCCTCCGCCTGACCGCTGGTCATAAGACCTGTCATAAGTTCCTGAACGCCCATGCCGTTCACCATGTCGTTCTCGCTGCCCATGATACCGTGCAGTACAAACATTACGGGGTATTTCTTGCTTGGATTGTAGTTGGGGGGCAGGATAACGTTGCACTGTTTGTTCTTGCCTGTGTACTTGCAGTAATAGGTCTTTTTCTCGACCTTGCACTGACTCGACACTTCAGCGCCGTAGGGAACGGTCGTCGGCATATCGTTCTTTATCTTGGCGTTAAGACCCGATACAGCGTTGCCGCCGTTGCCCGCGTCCGAGCCGATGGTTTCATTTCCGGTGGTAGGGAAGCCGCCCGCAAAGCCGCTCCAATCCCAACCATCGGCGCTTACCGTAAGCGGAACGGTCGCCGCTATCATCATCAGAGAAACGATACCGCTGATGATCTTCTTCATTTTTGAATGCTGCACTACTATCACTCCTTAAAAATATAACGTCCCGAATAATAATTCCGTGATTTATGCGGGACAAATTTTTTTCGATTTTAACATTTACGTCAAATATCGGATTCGTTTCCGATATAATTTGAAACGTTTACAATTGCTAAAACTTGTTGTTATATACAATATATAGCATTATCTGTCTAATATCTTTATGTAATTATACAATATTTAATAGTGAAAGTAAACAACTATTTATCAATATCGCAATCTTTGGTTAGTAGTTCGCAATAAATGGTCAAATGATTTAATAAAATATTAAGTCAAATTCCTTATTATAGAGCTGCGGATTTTTATTAACAGGTATTATCGCCCGCAAAGAGCAAACGATTTCGTGCATATCACATAGCAAATGAGAGTTTTGAGGAAAATAAAACCACAAAAAACGCAAAACGCGGGCGGACACGGGATCCAGCGCCCGCGTCCGCCTTAACTTTGCATGGTCTTGGGATTTGCGCAAGTTGGTTGCATTTATATTACGCAAAAATACCGGGGCGTTACATCCCGGCATTTTTTACGGTATGGGTATTGAAAAACTTCAACATACGCTCCTTGAAATCAGGAGCCGTATCATACACAGCGTGTCCGAATCCGCTATACATAAAGAACTCAAAATCGGAACGGTGTTTCATACGCTCGTTTATCTGAAAAGCATACTCTGTCCCGAAAACCTTATCATCATCGGAAGCAATAAGCATTACCGGACAAGCTATCCTGTCAAGCTCATCATGAGTGTTATGCTTTCTCATGCCCTCCGCGATGATCGTGAACCGCGCCAGTTCTTCATCAGTCAGGGTCTTTGCGGCAGCGGTCAGCAGCTCGCGGGACTGCTCAAAGACCTTTTCGGGATAAACGTTCTTGCCGAAGGACAGGTATAACTCTTCCTTTTCGCCACGCTCTGCTAACTTTATCCAGCTGTCTATAACCCGAAATCGCTCCTCGTACATAAACGACGGGGCAGAGGCTAACACCAGTCGGCGCACAAGCCCGGGATAGTCGATCGCTATATCCATAGCAATCATACCGCCCTGAGAAGCGCCGAAAATACTTACGTTTTCAAGCCCCAGCGCTTTAATTGCCGCCGCAGTGTCATGAGCCATTTCCCGCACGGAATAGGTATCGGGCAGCTCGTTTCTGCGTTCGATAAGATATATTGTAAAATCGTCCGTAAGCACGCTGTAAGCCTTTGCCACATCGTCCGCAAACCTCATGACGCTCTGCACGCTAAGTCCCGGGATAATAATAAGCGTTTCTTTTCCCCTTCCGAATTTAAAGTAATTCATGGAAAATGAATCCGTTCTGATAACAGACATAGATCAATGCACCTCCGAATTTTAGCTGAAACAGATGCAAATACATCTTACATTTATTATATCAAATCGGTGCAACAAATCCGTAACAAATCTGAAAATTTTGCTTCGTGATATTGCATAAACTTTTAGCATAAAATATGTAATTTTCTACAAACTTTTGAATAACCGTCAAAAACGCGGCGATTTGTTGCGGATTTGTTGCGCCTTGTATGCTATACTTTTCTCAACAGTTAAGAACAGTTAGTAAAACAACTGTTATAGCTGAATAAACATAATTTGGAGGATAACATCATGTCAGACACTATCAACATTGAAAAGCTGAGAGAGGAAGTCAACCCCGTTTACAGCACCGCGCAGTCTTGCTTGCAGATCGTGGCTAAGATCGGCGACAAGGATTCCGAGGAGCTGCGCAAAAAGCTCGGATTTGCGGTATTCGGCGAGGATTCAAAGGCAAGAAAGGTTGAGATACCCGAAGAAACACTTCGGCTGTTATATAAGATGATGCCCGCGCTGAACTCTATCGTTGAGGCTCGCTTTTTTTCCTCGAATAATTTCATTACTGAAACGGGCGTTAAGCAGGTTCTCGACCTGCCCTGCGGCTATACTTCGCGAGGGATAAAGCTCGCAAAGAGCGGTATCAGGTACTTCGGTTTCGATCTTCCTGCCGTTATCGACGCTATATCTCCCGCCGTAAAGGAGCTTATCGACGATAATAACATCACTTACAGCGAGGTTGACGCGACCAATTACGCTTCGCTGAGAAAGGCGCTTTCGTGCGCGGAGGGAGAGCTGCACATCACGACAGAGGGTCTGCTGATGTACTTCACCCAGTCCGAGCTTGAGACCGTTTTCGGCAACATAAGAAAGCTGCTGCTCGAATTTGGCGGCAAGTGGGTCACGCTCGATAATGCGCTTACAGATATACCCAATAAGATCGTAGCGGCGATAATGGCGGATATGAACGGCAGCGATTCGGGCAGGATCCAGGATATTGCCGCAGGCGCAATTTCCAAGACTACTCTGGCTAATACTGTATTCTTTGATAAGGATACGGAAAAAGCGAAAAAATTCGTGTCGGATATGGGCTTTGAGCTGGAGCTTGTACCGATGAGCAGATTTCTGCCGAAGGAGCTGAACTCTTTAAAGGGTATGTCCCCCGAAGAACAGGAAAAGGCAATGGAGATCATGCGTTCGGTGAATTACTGGGTAATGACCGCAAAGCCCGGCACGGTCGAGGAATTTGCCTGCTCCGAGGATAATTTCAAGGCTGATGTAAAGCTGACCGATGATACGCTGAATATCTCGCTTGCGGGAAGGCTCGACACGATAAGCTCGCCCGGACTGCTTGCGGCTTACCGCGACGCGGAGACAAAGGGCAAAATCACAAGTATTTCCATTGATATGAAGGAGCTTGAATACATTTCCTCCGCAGGTCTGCGCGTGCTGCTTATAATGAGGAAGGCTGTGAAGGACGAAAAGAGTTTCAGCCTGATAAATGTAAGCGACAACGTAAAGGAGATCATCGAAACGACGGGCTTTGATACAATTTTCTGCTGAAAGCGTTCTTTTATAACATCAGAATAGTTTTTCAGACTTGTGCTTTTAAAAAATCGTTGGTTTGCACAAATGATTCCGAAAAAGTTTGTGCAGTATTTTTTCAGAAAAACCCATGATTTGTTGCGGATTTGTTGCGCCCCGTGCGCTATAATAGATTTATAAAAACACACAAGCCAATAATGTGGGCGAACGCATTAAATATATATTATTTTTGGAGGTATAAAAGTATGAAGATCACAGGATTCAACCCGCAGGTAATAACCAAAGACCCCGAGGCAGTAATTGCCGTTTTTGAGGCGCTCGGTTTTGTGCGCACGCACAGCAAGTCGGGTGACGATGAATTTGCGTTCTCGTCGGTACGCATGGAGAGAAAGAGGGACGGCAGCGAAGACGAGGATTTCCATGTTGACGTTATCTCCGCGCCGACCAACGGTCTCCCCCGCGACCTTACCACCGTTCGCATAAACGTTGACGATTTCGATGCCGCTTACGAACTGCTGAAAAGCCGCGGCTTCACCGAGCCGCCCGGATTCGGCAAGAACGAGACCCCGAGCAGCAAGTATACCTACCTTGCTTCTCCCTCGGGAATGATTATCGACGTTTGCCAGCATATCAAGAAGTGATTTTTTAAGGAGGTTCAATTATGGAACTATAAATGAGCATTGCCGTCAATTTGCACAAAACAGGAATATCAGAAGGCTTGTAGGGCGGGGGCTTGCCCCCGCCGTTCTTATCGCAAGGCTTTATCTAACGATGATTATTTATGCAATTTGACAAAACACGCTCATTTATAGCAACAAACAATTGTTTATGTCGTTTACTGTATTTTACAAGGAGCTATTGAACAGCCTGCAAGTTTCTTTACGCAAAAAAAGGGGATGATCGGCGTTCGGTTATCCCTTTGCAGAATGTTTGATTTTTCAAGGAGAGATGAAAAATGAATAAGATATTAGCTATGACATTGGCATTTGTTTTGTGTATAGGACTGGCAGGCTGCGGCGGGGACAGCAGCACTCCGAAGGAAACCACCGCGTCTGCGACTGCCACCGCCGAAACGACCGCCGTGACAACAACCATCACGACCGCGTATACTACCGCTTCTGCCGAAACGGTCTCGGCGGCAGACGTTACCGAAGGAGTAAAAACAGCTGAAACAAAGGCTCCCGAAGGAGTACGGGAATATCATATTGTCGGATTCGGGCATATTTTAAATAATTATTCTATTGATCTCGTTGAAGGGGATTCGTATGATAATTACTACAATCTGAAAGTCAAGGATCCCGAGCTTGCGCAGGCTCTCGGCGGATTCAGTTCGTTCTTTACCATAAAGACCGATGCTTCCGGCGGAACGCTTGATGAATATGAGCTTGTAGATCAGGAAGGAAACAGTCTCGGGCAGCTGTCGGCAAAGGAGATAATTGAGAAATACGACCCCGCTGCGAGATACGAAGTGACCGAATGGAGCTATGACGGAGAAGTAGATCTGTCGGAGCTTGAAGAGGGCAAGATGTACGAAGCGCCCGTTAAAAACGAAAGTATTTCCTTTGTGAACGACACCGATACCGATTATCTTGTATGGGTATCCGATACATACGAATACCGCGAGACCCCTTATGCCTACCCCGCAAGGGAGATCGGCGAACTGGGCAGACATCAGCAGGAGATATTCATTTATGACAATGTAAGAGTGCGCATTGAAAAGCTGACGGCGGATATGCTTTCGCCCGATAGCTTTGAGCCTGCCGCCGCGTTTGTAAATGATGTTCCGAAGGGTGAATCGGTCGATATTGGGCTTGCTGATTTGCTGGTGAATGCGGGCAGCGAGAGCGTTTCGGTCGATATAACGGATAGCAGCGAAAAGGTAACGGAGTTTACGCTTGAAGCAGGGGATATTTACGCGATAGATTTTTCGAATATACGTTCGGTTGTTGTGAAGTGAATTTATACTATTTAATCATCAAGGCATAGACAAGATTGGCGGATAGCATTTCGTCAATCTTGTCCACGATTTGATAGTGAAATAGTATAACTCCGCAGAAAAATTTGAATGACTTTTCTTTCAGTATGTGGTATGATTATATCAGCGAAAAGAGCTTGCGGCAGAAGATGCAGAAAGTGAGATCCTGCACTTCATGGAAATCTGCAATGTCTCAGGAGCATCTAAAGGCACTAACAGCAATCTTTTTCTTATGTTCCTTTTAAGAGTGTGCCTTGTTCATAAAGATATAACCTACCATAAAAGAAAGGAAAGTGTGCAAAATGTTACATTATTTAAAGGAGGAGGCAGATTACGGTCTGACCGAGAACGGCGCTGTAACACTTCGCAGCTCGGGAACGCACTGCCTTGACCTGTTCTTCCGTGCGGGTGCTATGCGCAACGCCGATGAACATGAGATACGCGATGCCGTAACGCAGGCATATATCGAAAATCCCCTCAAGGCGCTTAAACTGATATTTTTCGCCCGCGACATTCGCGGCGGTCTCGGCGAAAGACGGTTCTTCCGCATAGCGCTTGACTGCGTGAACGATCTTGCGCCCGCCGCCGTAAAGCGCAATATGCACCTTATCCCCGAATACGGCAGGTGGGACGATTTGCTCGTGCTGCTGAACTCTTCTCTTGAAAACGAAGCGTCAGAGCTTATCCGCAGTCAGCTTGCCGCCGATAATGCGGCTATGGCGGCGGGCGAGGTGGTTTCGCTGCTCGGCAAGTGGCTGCCCTCAATAAACGCCAGCTCGGAGAAAACAAGGGCTTACGCCGCAAAGCTCGCGGGAAAGCTCGGCATGACAAAGGCGGAATACCGCAAGACCCTCTCCGCGCTCAGAGCCTACATAGACATCGTTGAAAACCACCTCCGCGAGTCGGATTACAGCTTTGACTACTCAAAGCAGCCCTCACGCGCCATGCTGAAATACCGCAAGGCGTTCTACGAAAACGACCGCGAACGCTACATGACGTTTATCGGCAACGTCAACAGCGGCGGACAGACGCTTAATGCTGGTACACTCTATCCCTACGACATCGTGCGCAGCTGTCTTGGCGTGGTCGGCGAGGAGGAAAAGGCGGTTCTCAACGCTACATGGCGTTCGCTGCCCTCGTTCGGGAACAACGATGAGAACGCTCTTGCGGTGATCGACGGCTCCGGTTCGATGACATGGGCGGCAAACGGCAATATCCGTCCGCTCGATGTGGCGCTTTCGCTCGGGATATATTTCGCGGAGCATAACAAGGGCGGCTTCGCAAACCACTTCATCACCTTTTCACAGCGTCCTCAGCTGGTCGAGATAAAGGGCGATGATATTTTCGAGAAGGTAAGATATTGCAGCAGCTACAACGAGTGTGCGAATACCGATCTTGAAGCGGTATTCCTGCTGCTGCTCAATACGGCACGGAAAAATCATCTGCCGCAGAAGGATATGCCCTCGAAGCTGTTCATCATCTCCGACATGGAGTTCGACTACTGCGTTATCGGCGGCAACAGCGGTACACTGTATCATGAGATGAAGAAGCTGTTCCGTGATAACGGCTATTCGCTGCCGCAGGTGGTATTCTGGAACGTCAACAGCCGCTCGAAGAATATCCCCGTGTCAATGAAGGAAAGCGGCGCGGCGCTGGTAAGCGGAGCCTCCCCCGCGATATTCGACATGGTAGCAAGCGGCGAGATCTCTCCCGAAAAGATAATGGAGCGTGTGCTGAACAGTGAGCGCTATGCGGCGGTGAAATGACAGCTGCCGCAAAAATTTGACAATATCCTCCCATGTATGATATAATAAAAGGGGTCGCGGGTCGGTCAGACCTTTGCGGCTTCTTTTGTTTTACGCAAACAGTATATGCACTAACCTAATGCAAAACCATTGAAAACACGGTGATTTAGGGGTCACACGGGCGCAACGGGCGGGAGCAAGCCCCCGCCCTACACCTGATTTTGTGCGGGTTACATATTGTAGGGGCGCGCATTCCTCACTTTGCGTTTTTTACAAAATATTTATTTATAGTTCGAAGGTGATTATAGCTATGATAAAAGATAAAATAATCCAAAAACTCGGCGAGATAGAGACCCGCGAAAACGTCCGCGTTCTCTTCTGCGCCGAATCCGGCAGCCGCTCATGGGGATTTGCTTCTCCCGACAGCGACTACGATGCACGGTTCGTTTACGTCCGCCCCGCTGAATACTACCTGAAACTCGGCAAAACCCGCGACGTTATCGAATGGCAGCTTGACGATGTTTACGACATAAGCGGCTGGGATATTCAGAAATATCTACGTCTCACATACTCCTCAAACGCAACAGTTTTCGAATGGAGCGGCTCACCTGTCGTGTACAAAAAAACGGACGAATGGGCGCGGATCGCATCGCTTCTCCCCGCGTACTTCAACCGCAGGGCGGCTCTCGGACACTATCTCGGGCTGGCGAAGGGCAATTTACAGAAAAACCTTACCGAAGAAAGCGTGAAGCTCAAAAAATATTTCTACTCGCTGCGCCCGATGCTCTGCGCAAAATGGGTCGTTGAGAAAGGCACTCCGCCGCCGATGCCGTTTGACGAACTGGCGGCGGAAATGCTCGACCGCTCTCTTGCAGACGAGGTAAGGACTCTTCTTGAACTGAAAGCCCAAGCCGCCGAATCGGAGCGGTGTGCGCATATCGCCGCGCTTGACGAGTATCTGAAAAGCGGCATAGAAGAACTGTCCGAAATTGCGGACAGTATCACGCCGACAGGCTCGAAGGACTGGACACCGCTTGACAGGGTATTTTTAAGTCTTCTGAACGGTTTTAGCGCTCCGTAAGCGTTTTCAGCAGCGCTGTGCAGCCCTCGTAAATATCGGCGTAGGCGATGTCGAAGCGGCGGGTGTACCAGGGGTCGCTTACGTCCTCATTTCGCCCCGCAAAAATAAGCAGCTTGCGCACTTTGCCGTCGTCCTCCGTGAAGGACGGATTTTTGCTGAAAATATACCGCGTGTTCAGCATATTGAAGTCGTCCATTGTAACAAAAAGGTCGTATTTATCGTAATCGGAGGCTTTCAGCTGCACGGCGGTCTTACCCTTGCAGGAAAGCCCGTGACGGCGCAGTTCCTCGCGGGCGGGCGGATAGACCGGGTTGCCTATTTCCTCCGTGCTGGTGGCGGCTGAGGATATTTCGAACTCCGCCGAAAGCCCCGCGTCGCTGACGAGTTTTTTCATAATAAATTCAGCCATTGGCGAACGGCAGATATTGCCGTGGCAGACAAACATTATACGAATCATCGTAATTTTCCTTTCTAAAATGAGCGGTTTAAAATGCGCAAAGTTCATAAAAACGCAAAACGCGGGGTAGCAGAAATCCTAATGAGAGAGCAATCCCTGTGAATTTTCCCGTGCGGAAATTCTGACATTCGCGCAAATCTTTTGCGAAAATCGCTTCGCTCTTTTGCAAATTAAAATCGGCAATTTCCTTGTTTCCGCTCAATTTTTCAGAATCATTCACTTTGTTTGTTTTTGTTAGTATTTCTTGAAATTGCCGATTTTAATTTTGTCCGTTCAATTTTCTTTCTCTGATTTGATTCTTGAACCGCTCAGTCTCTGGGGGGAACCCTTCTGAAGAAGGGTTGCCCCCAGACTCCCTTCCTAAGACTTTTGATATGCCCTCAATTTGCGTGGTCGTGGGCTTTGTGCAAAACAACGTCTTATTTATTCTGATGTTTACTATAATATCACATCTTTCTGCAAATGTCAACCGAATATTTACGGAAGCGCACTTCACAAACTGCGGCTCATTTGCAAAAAAATCGTCAGTATTCACAATTTTATAATAAAAAGTTTGTACAGTATTTCTTTAAGAAAACCCTGAATTTGTTGCGGATTTGTTGCGGTCGGTATGCTATAATGATAAACAAGACCGATATACGCGACAAAAGATCTTATTCAATAAGTTAAAGGGGGAAATACTCTTGAACAGACTGAAAAAAACAGACTATTTCATTATCGCAGTGCTGCTCCTGTTGATAGCTTTTATCACATTTATGGCAGTAAACGGCGGCAAAGATGAGACCGGGCAAAGCGGTAACGCTCTTACACCGACCGCCGTTTCGGAAACGCTCTCCGAGCCTGATTATACCGATTACAACGGAAAACGGATCGGCATACTTACAGGCTCCAGCTTCGAGCCGATAACGCTTGAAAAATTCCCGGACAGCGAATACTTCTATTTCGATAATTTGACCGACCTGATCGCCGCACTGTTAAGCGGCAAGATAGACGCTTTCGCGGAGGACGAACCGACAATAAAAATGATCTGCCGTCAGCAGAAAGAGTTAGGCTATCTGAAAAAGGAGCTTGTTGACGACAAGTATTGCTTCGGCTTTCAGAAAGGCACGGAGCGCTCGCAAAAGCTGCAAAGCGAGTTCAACGAACTGTTGAGCGAGCTTAAAGCAAGCGGCGAGCTTGACAGGATATGCGAAAAATGGTTCAGCGAGGACGAATCGGTCAAGGTATACGACGATTCGGAGCTTTCGGGCGAAAACGGCGAGATCGTTGCCTGGACAAATCCTGAGTTACAGCCCTTTGCATATATGGCTGACGGCAAATACAAGGGTATTTCAATTGAGCTTGTTACATTATTTGCAAGAAAATACGGATACAGCATAAGATTTGAAATCGGAAATCTCTCTTCCGGCATAGCCGGACTGACTGCGGGAAAATACGACATTCTTGCCGGGGCTGCTTCTGCTACCGAAGAACGTAAGGAAAGCATGGATTTCTCCGACAGCTTTTACGACGGCGGAATTTCGCTGGTGGTAAGGGCTTCCGATCTTGGCGGACAGACGGCAGCCGCTCCGCAGGCGGTCGAGGACAGAACTCTCGGCTATTACGCCGACAACGGCAAGATCGGCGCTATCACGGGCGGTCTTTACGAGATAATGATTCGTGAACGCTACCCGCAGGCGGAGATTTTGCAGTACAATTCACAGCCCGACCTTGCTATTGCACTTAGCGAGGGCAAAATAGACGCTTTCACCTGTCCGAAATCGGCGGCGGAGGACTTCATGGCTGCTGACAGCTCGCTTACCTATCTTAACGAGATATTCATGGAGATTCCCTACGGATTCGCATTCAAAAAAATGGACGGCGAAAACAAACTGCGCGACCAGATGAACGAATACCTCGCCAAGATACACGCCAACGGCACCTACGACGAGATAGTAGATACATGGTTCGGCACCGACGAAAGCAAAAAGACCGTAGACTTTACGGGTCTTGACACCGCTGAGACCACTCTCCGCTATATCACCGCTTCGACCATGCAGCCCTATTCCTACATCAAGGACGGTCAGAACGCCGGACTGGAGATCGATCTGGTGGCACGCTTCTGCAAGGAATACGGCTACGGTCTGAAAATAGACAGCGCCGACTTCGCGGGACTTATTCCCGGTATCGCCGGCGGCACCTACGACATCGCTTCGGGTAATATAATGATAACCGAAGAACGTGCGAAGAGCGTGGACTTCTCCGACGTTTACTATACCGGCGCAGCCGTGTCGGTAGTAAGAAAGGAAGCCCTGCCCGCCGTTCAGCCGCAGGAGGAGACCCCCGGCGAAGCTCCCGAAAAGATCGGCTTTATCGACGGTCTAAAGGAGAGCTTCAACAAGAATTTCGTCCGCGAGGACAGATACAAGCTGATACTCGAAGGCATCGGCACGACCTGCATAATTAC
>CACYSH010000002.1:0-10788 GCA_902776945.1 uncultured Ruminococcus sp. | reverse complement strand
CAGTGTGCTTTCGGGCAAGATATGCGACCTTTATGTAAAGCTGCTGCAAGGCACACCAATGGTCGTTCTTTTGATGATACTCTACTATGTTATCTTCGGCAAATCGGGCATGGCGGCGATGTGGGTGGCGGTAATCGGCTTCTCGCTGAACTTCGGCGCGTATGTTTCCGAGATACTGCGCTCGGGTATCGAGAGCATTGACGGCGGACAGCGCGAGGCGGCGCTTGCACTCGGTTTCTCCGAGAATCAGGCATTTTTCCGCTTCATTTTCCCGCAGGCGGCGGTAAGACAGCTCCCCGTTTATCGCGGCGAAATGATCTCTCTGCTCAAAAATACCTCGATAGTGGGCTATATAGCCATTCAGGACTTGACGAAAATGAGCGACATTATCCGCAGCCGTACCTACGAGGCGTTCTTCCCGCTTATCGCTACGGCAATCATCTACTTTATTATCGCGTGGATGATCTCGCTGATAGTAAAATTCGTCCTTAAAAAGATAGACCCGCGTACCAAAAAGCGCGGAGTAAAGGGGGTCACGGTAAAATGAGTATGATAAAAATAGAACATCTGCGAAAGGAATATCCGAACGTAACGCCCCTTGAGGACGTATGCGCGGAGATCAACAAGGGCGACGTTATCTCGATAATCGGCCCCTCCGGCACGGGAAAATCGACCTTGCTGCGCTGTCTGAATCAGCTTGAAAAGCCTACTTCGGGGACGGTAACTTTCGACGGCGAGGATATAACCGATCCGAAATGCAAAATGGAGCATATCAGGCAGAAAATGGGCATGGTGTTCCAGTCGTTCAATCTGTTTTCAAACCTTAACATTATCGAAAACGTCATGGCGGCTCCCGTGAAGCTGCTCGGCAAATCGCGGCAGGAAGCCTACGACGAGGGCATGAAGCTGCTCAAAAGAGTGGGTCTTGCGGAAAAGGCGCTGAACTTCCCCGACGAGCTTTCGGGCGGTCAGAAACAGCGTGTGGCGATTGCGCGTGCGATCGCTATGAAGCCCGAAATGATACTCTTTGACGAGCCGACCTCCGCGCTCGACCCTACAATGGTAGGCGAGGTATTGCAGGTAATACGCGGGCTTGCCAAAGAGGGCATGACGATGATGATAGTAACGCACGAAATGAAATTCGCCCGCGACGTTTCGACAAGAGTTTTCTATATGGACGAGGGCGGCATATATGAGGAAGGCACGCCCGAACAAATATTCAATAACCCAATGAAGGAGAAAACTCGCATATTCATCAAGCGGCTGAAACAGCTGACCTTCACTATCGAAAATGCGGATTTCGACTTTATAAGCTGTTCGGCGCGGCTGGAGAATTTTGCGCGTGAGAATATGGCTGACGACAAGACGATAAGCCGGCTGCGGCTGGTTTTCGAGGAAGCCGTAACGCAGAGCATTGCGGCGCAAAGCGGCGTTTTCCCGATAAGCGTAACTGCGGAGCTTTCGGAGACCGACGAAAGCGTAGTGCTTGAAGCGACCTATGGCGGCGGGAAATTCGACCTTGTTTCGGACGGAGACCCGATCTCTGCGGCGCTTGTAACGAATGCGTCGGCGACGGTCGCGCATAGTTTTGAGAACGGTGTGAATAAGTTCAGGGCTGTAATAAAAAACGGAACCGAACCCGATAAACCGAAAAAGAAAAAAACGGGCAGGAAGTAGCCCAAAAAGCCCCCGCTGTGAGACAGCAGGGGGCTTTTTTTATATATTGCGAGTCGAAAAACCTACAAAAAGCGCAAAGTGAGGGCGGACACGGGGGATTTCTGCCGTCCCGCGTTTTGCGCTTTTTTGGGGTTTTTATTTCGCTGAAAACGTTCGTTATTAATGTGTGCCGCGCCGCCGATTTACGAATTGATATACTTCTCAAAAACTCTGGAATACTCCCTGACCGTTTTCTCATTATCGCCCTTGACCGAGTTCAGACAGTCAATAAGCATGGTGCCGAGCTTCTCCTTTGTCAGCATACCCTTATATTTCGAGTCCGACATCTCCAGCCCGAACGCCGCCAGAACAGCCGCGATCTTTGCGTTGCTGCCGACGGAAAGCTCTTTCTCCTTGATGACTTCAAGCTGTTCGGTGTTTACATCGTCGGGCGTTTTGAAACGTATCGTAACAGCAGCAAATTCGTCGGAAATATTGCGGCTCTCGGTGGTTGTGTATCGCGAACCCTTATGCGTATCATTTGTATCTGCTTTAGCATTTTTGCGCGTAAACTCGATAAGCGCCGCCGAGTTTTGCCCCGAACCAAAGCCGTCAACCGCCTTTTCGGTATCGTCAAAATCCTGCTTTGTCAGCTGGCGGGCGTTGTAGCCGATAAGCCGATAGCTGCTGACGTATTCGGGATTCATTTCTACCTTGATCTTTACGTCCTTTGCTATGCTGTAAACGGTCGCGTCAAACTGCTTGAAAAGCCGCTCGGTAATATCTTCCGGCGCGCCGACAAAGCAATAATTACCGTTGCCGTTGCGTGAAAGCGCTTCCATGTGGTTGTCCTTGAAATTATTCATGCCGTAGCCCACGACAGAAAGATATATACCGCTCTTTTTCTTCTCTTTTATAAATTCCGCAAGTCCGCCTTCGGAGCTTATGCCGAAATTGAAATCGCCGTCGGTGAATATGAAGATACGGTTGTTTGCGCTGTCGTCCTTATATTCCGAAAGCAGCTCGTAGGCGTTGGTAAGACCTTCGCTGCCGAAGGTGCCGCCGCCTTCGAAATAAATGTTCAGCACAGCGTCGATACACTTATCCATATCGCCGCATTTCAGGTTGCGGACGAGCGTTTTTGTTCTGTTTGAGTATGTGATTATCGACATGGTATCGTCCTTGCCGAGCTTTGAAACGAGAGCCATTACCGCCATTTGCTCCAGCAGAACGTCGTCCTGCATACTTCCCGAAACATCGACCAGGAACACGAGATGATTGGGCTTTTTGTCGGCGGTCACGGCTCCCTTTATGCCGACGAACATCAGCTCCGCGCCTTCATTCCAGGGGCAGGGGAGCGTCTGCGTGGAAACTGCGAAGGTCTTATCTTTCGGCGCGGCAATATCGTAATCGAAGCTGCTTATCAGTTCTTCGGCGCGGACGAACGACGGGTCGATACTTCTGCCGCGTTTTACGGAATTTCGCACATACGACCATGAAGCGCTGTTCACGTTTGCCGAAAAGATAACCTCCGTATCGGACATGGGATCCATTTCGGGAAGCTCGTCCGCCGTGTGAGTTTCGGCGGTGTTAAATTCCGCAGCTTCCGCTATGTTACGGGTGAAAGGAATAGTCGTCATACGGGGAGCATAGCTCATCTCCCTGTTGATGCTCGGTGATTCAAACGTTGTGATCTTGCTCTTTAAAGTATTGGCTATCGGAGCTTCGTCGTCATCCACGCTTGGTACGTCGGCTTCTCTCAGTGCATTTACCGGCGGCGGCGGTGCGGAAGGCGCTCTCATCATTTGCGGCGCGGAATTTGCGCCCATGATCGGCGGCGCGGTATACTCTAACGGACTTGGGCATGACAGTCTTGCCGGGAATGGGTTTGACGTTTGTGACAAGCGGCTGAGAAAGCTGGGTCTTGCCTGCGGACAAAAGCACCAGTTCTCGTTATATGATGTATTTTCATCGGGCTGAACGGTATAATTAAAAACGTTCTTTTGCAGACGTTCCGCCTGTTTTTCGGAAAGACCGAGCGAGAGATAGAAACGTTTCAGCTCTTCAAACTGCCTTTTGTTCATAATAATGGTTTCCGACATTTGTTGTTCCTCCTTGATTTGAAAAAATAAGATGACCCATATAAATTATATCACAAGTATCTCCAAAATGCAAGCTGTTTTCACAGAAAAATTATGTAATTTGCTAAAAACTGTCACAAAAAACACAAAGTGAGGACGAACACGGAATCCAGCGCCCGTGTCTGTCCTCACTTTGTGTATTGCTCTTATTTTACCAGTTCATTATTTTTCCGATCTCCGCAGCCAGCCTTTCAGCCGCCTTACTATGTGTGATCTCTGTCGGGTGATAATCTGCAACCAGCCCGTCCGCAGGAAGCTGTTCATCAAAAAGCATAGTGCTGATATTCACATCACCGCTTTCGGACTTATACTTCTGTACGGCGCTTTCAAGCGGTTTGAAAATGCGCTGTCCCATTATCCCGACGGTGCAGAGGATATAAGCATTCGGATAATGCCCCCGCACGTTTTTCAGGAAATTCACATACTCTTCGGTGTAAAGTGCGCGGCGGCTCTCATCGTCCTTGCAGTAGCTGTCATCGTTGGTACCGAGATTTATCACCACTATATCAGGCGTGAACGAGGAAAAGTCCCACCCCAGCGACTGGCTTTTTTTTCCGCCAAAGCTGCCGTAGGAAAAACCCATGCTTTCGTAATACTGCGGAATGGTCTGATCGGGGCGGCGGTCGCCTTCGGTGTAGCCCGAAATAATTCCATACCCGCTTATCGAAAACATACTGTAATCCGCTCCGAGCAGCTGCGCGGTCTTGTAAGCGTAGGCGCGGGTAACGTCTTCTGTCGAGGTATGGAAATGGTGCAGAGGGTCTTCGTCGTCAATGCCGTAGCCGCAGGTTATCGAGTCGCCGATAAATTCTATCCTCTTTTCGGACGGCACGGCGGGCGTTACAATTGCTTCATTGTCGGTGTTTATCGCCTTGATGCCGCAGCAGGACATGGCGCATTCCGAGAGCTTGATTATCCTGATATTCGCGTAGACAGGCTCCTCGCTGTCGAAAACCGTTACGATTTTTTCGGCAGAGTCTATAAGCGTGTCGGCAACGCGCCTGCCGTCGGCGAATACCGCAACACGGGCGGCGTTGTCGAGGTTTGTGGGAGTCGCCGTTTCATCGCCCGCAAAAGTGACCTCCAGCTTTTTGCCGTTGAAGGAAAATTCCGCGCCTGTTCCCGAAAGCGCCGACCACAGCGTGCCGTCTTCGGAAGTGTAAGTCCTTCCGACTTTCTTTATGCTGTTGTCGTTTAAAACGTTTTTCATATAATGACCTCCGTTATTTGTTATATTGATACGTTCAAACCCGCGCTTATCGCAGAAAGAACCAATATCGCAGAGGATAAGCGCCTGATCGAACTGCTCGGGGTCGATATAGTCGTAGATCGTTTCGTCTGCGTTAAGCTCGAACGGATTTATCAGCGCTATTTCGGAAAAATGCGGCGCTAAAAACGGCAGAAAACAGCTTGCGTAATCTGAGCCTATCATCAGCAGACGGGGAGCATCCTCCGACGCGGTTTTTACATTCGCAGTCTTATAATGTGCCGTTCCGAGAAAATAGGCGTATTTGTCATCGGAGCGCAGACCGTTTTTGCTGTAAACCGAGCTTCGCGTGTCGATTATGCCGTTTGTCCGAAGCACGGTGCAGGACTTGACGTAGCTGCCGAATTTGCAGCGGTAAACGTTTATCGTATCGGGAGCCGTATCAAATATGCCGCTTGTTTCGGCAAGCTCGCCGTGATATTCGGTATTGGTGTAGTCAACGTCATAATTTGAAAGAGTATACGGCGCAAAGCCGAGCTTTGAAATGCTCGCGGCGTAGGCGTTGTATGCGCCCAGAGAAGTCCAGCGGTCAGAGGTGCGGAAGTAGATATAATCGTCGCGTGCGGAATACAGCGCTCCCCAAACGTCGAGGGGGATAACGTCGCTGTCAATTCTGTAATAAATTTCGTCGATGAGCTTTTGCTGGTCGGCGGCTTCTGAGGGCAGCGGCAGTCTTCCGCGATATATTCCCGATGCTGACGGTATCAGCATCATGTAGACCGGCATACCGGGTCTGTCTTGGTGGAAGGTGTTCACGGCGTTGATCGAGTTTTCAATAAACGAGGTGTTTTTTTCTCCGAAAAGTTTTATCAGCCTGTCGCCGCTGCGTTCGTAATAGATACCGAATATTTCCTCCTGACCCATTATGCGCGATGTTCTCGAATAAAGCTCGTTCCAGCTTCGCCGGACAGGGAAGCCCTCCGAGATCATTTTGCCGACTGCCTCGTCGGGTTTATCGGAAAACTTAATGTCCGAAGGGATACCGTATTTTATTAAGGCGGAGCAGCCCAGCAGAAGAATCAGTACAAAAAAAAGAACTATCGTTATATTATCGAGAATTTTTTTCAATGCGGGCAGACCTCCTTAAAGTTCACAAAGCCTACAAAAAACGCAAAACAAAGGCATATCAAAAGTCTTGGGAAGGGGTTGGCTGCATTAACTTATGTTAATGCCGGCAAGCTCGTGCAAGGGGATAACTCTTCTTCAGAAGGTTTCCCCCACAAAAGCAAGGGGCATTCGCAAATTAACGGTAAAGAGAAGCCGTTAAGTACAAAATTAAAATCGGCAATTCTAAAAGAAAGCCGGGAAAAATCAGAAGTTTATAGCTCTGCATATCGTGGCGTAAACGAACGAATTGCCGATTTTAATTTTGACCGCTTATTTCTGCGTATTTTCGGAACTTTGCTGTGTCGGTTGACTTGCGTTTGATGCACCTGCGGCGCTGGATCCGGTTTATGCCCTGACTTTGCGTTTGTTACGCTGTTTTTTATGCGGATCATGTTATATTCAGCATGAACGAAATGCTTACAATAAAAATCAGCGTTTCAACAATCGGTATCATCGCTTTCAGCCAAATATAATTCAGTCGGCGGACAAGCTGCGGCAGAAAAGCTCCCGAGATCAGCAGCCCGAATGTAAGCGGTATCGCCGTTTCATAAAGCAGATGTTCCAAAAAAGCATTTTCCGAGCCGCTTGTAGAGCCGAATATCTTTAGCGCCGAAAAGGGCAGCTGCATTAGAGCGCACACGGCGGCGGCAAAAAGCATCAGCAGCTTGGTAATGATACCCTTTGCGATCTTGCCCGGCTGAATGCGCTTTTTGTAAAGCTCCGACTGAAAAGTGATAAGCCCCGCGACGACAAGCCCCGTAACGAGCATACCCGCCGAAAGCCCGTACCACAGCGCTCCTGCGCAGACGGCACATATCAGTGCGGCTCTTTTCCTGCCCGAGCTTTTGCAGACGGGCTTGAGGATATAGTCGTCAAGCCAGAAGGCGAGCGGTTCGTTTATCTGCCTCAGCCGCTTTTTCATGTCCGCGATGAAAAATGTTCTTCTCGGCGCGGGACGGATATAGAATCCCAGCATACGCGCAACGCCGCTGCCCATGTGTATCATTCCCATAACGCTGACCGTGAACATGATGTAGAACACGGGTACAAACAGCCAGCCTGTTCCGCCGCGAAGGGAATCGGGCGCGGAGAGCATTTCGGTAAGTATCGTTTCAAGGCGGCGGGCGATGATGAGGTACTCCGCCAGCCCGAAGGTATAGAGCCTTATCCCCGATGCCATTTTTTTCGATGACAGCTCAGGAGCCTTGAAGCTCTCCTCGAAGCATTTGTATTTCAGTACGGGACCAAATGAAACAGAGGGGAAAAATCCCGCGTAGGCAATAAGCGAGGAAAGCCTTGTCTGCGCGGCGCAGTTGCCGCGATAAATGTCAATGAGATATGAAATGATATGAAGCGGTATCACCGCCCTGACGTACAGCGTACCGGGCGAAAGCACTATGGGAACCGTACCGCCGTATTCCAAAACGGTAAGCAGTATGAAAATAACGATACAGAGCGCCGCGTTCGCGCCGATCAGCTTTTTGCGCAGCGGCTCCTTTTCGGGAGCGCTCCGCAGATTATAAATAGTTATCCCCGAAAAATACGCGCAGCTCAGGGCTATCAAGAAGCCGATAAGCTCGTATTTTCCCGTAAGATACAGAAATATCAGATTTGCAAGTGCCAGTGCTATCGGTCTTTTTGCGGAAGGCAGCAAAGCATACGATCCGATAAAGACCGGCAGAAAGGCAAAAAGAAACTCGGGGTCGTATAAATGCACCTTATCACCGCCGTTCTTTTGTTATTTTAAATTAGCGTTTATATGTCACTTTGCCGGGCAGTCCGCCGTTCGGGTTGAAAGCACGGTGACAGTTTTTCGCTCCGCGTGACAGCCTGTGATAGTTCCGTGACAGTTTTACAAGCCCCTCAAACCCTTGAAAATCAAGGCTTTGCGCCGTTCCGTGACAATGTGACAGTTTTTTCTGCTCTATATTACAATCTCTTTGCGAAAATCGCTGCACTCTTTCGCGAATTAAAATCGGCAATTTCTTTGTTTCCGTCACGTTTTGCTAATTTTATTGCTTTGCTTGTTTTTGTGGGATTTGCTTTAAATTACCGATTTTAATTTTGACCGCTCACCTCTGCGGATTTTGTGGGCTTTGTGAGTTTTTTACATATTGCCGAGAATATCTTCAAGCTGCTCACGGGTATATTTCGTATTAAGCAGATCAAGCAGCGCCTTCGGCGAAAGCCCTTTCGGAATACCGAGCTTTTCCTCAAGCTGCTCTCTTTTTGCCGAAGAATCCGGACACCCCGAAAGTCCGTACTGATACAGCTCGTTTTTGGTAAGCGGTCGGTCATTTGACGGTCGGTTGTCCTTCGCTTCAAATTCGGTAAGCAGCTGTCTGAGCGTATCGGCGGGGATCCCCTCAACGCCCAGAGTACCCTCCTTTGACGGAGCAGTTTTGCGGCGTTCCTTGCCTTTTATCTGCGGAATGTGAACGCTTGCCACTCTGTCGTGAAGCTCCTTCGGGAGAATACTTTTTATATAGCCGCGTATCTGCCTTCCGGCAGCGTCGGAATCGGTAAGCACGATAAGCCCTTGCTTTTCGGCATAGAATCTTATCAGCCGCCGAAGCTCCTTGTTGTTATAGATGCCAAAACCGTTGGTGACGATTATCACCGCGTCAACCAGCCCCGATAGCTTTATTTTGTCATATCTGCCCTCGACAACTACTGCGCGTGAGAGCTTTATTTTTTCCTTGTTCATGTTCGTATGACCCGTTAAGCCATTGCGTTCGCCGCAAACTGCTCGACCGCCAGGAATTTTGCGTGTTCCGTCATGGATACCGTTTTCAGCTTCAACTCCAGATCTGAAAGCAGGACGATAGTGTGCCGCAGTCTTGAAAGATTTACCGACATACAATCATTATAGGCGTTTCTTACGGCGAAATCGCGGTTTTTGGGATAGCCGAAATCCTCCGCGCAGTCCTGCCATGTCCGCCCCGACGAGCGGCAGAGCCTTGCGCGGTAAATGTCCGTCAGCGACATACCGATTATCGCAAGCACCTGCGTTGATTCGTAATTCTGCGATTTAAGCTCGCCAAGCCGCTGAAAGACAAAAAGCGCGTTTCCCGCAAGAATGTTTTTTGCGAGACTGAACCCGTCCGTTTCGATCTTCTTTATGCAGAGCGCGTCTATCGCTTCGCGGGTTATTTCCTTGCCGTAGGCGTAGGCGGCGAGCTTGTCAAGCTCCTTGTTTACATGAGCCGTTTCGCAAAGGCATATCTGCGCTAAGTATTCGGCGTTCTGCTTGTTGATATGGCTGCCGCGCTTTTCGCAGGCGGTGACTATCGAACGCGCCGTTTCGGAAACGGTCTTGAACGAAAACTCGATAACATCGCCGTATTTGGCGCAGTTGTCAAAGAAACGTTTGTTCTTATCGGTGAGACTTTTGCGGTTTTTGTATTGCTTTTCGCCGCCCGCTTCGATGATGAAAACCGTAGTATCAGGAATGTCGGCGATGATCTTCCGCAAAACGTCGCCCTGCGATTTTCCCAGCTGTTCCATATCAAGCCCGGTCAGCCTGACAACGACCCTTTCGGCAAACATGGGGAGTACCTGCATAGCCTCTTCGAGCGCCATAGCGTCAAGCTCGCGTGCGTCAAAGCTGTGCAGGTTCATGACTTCTGCCTCCGGCGGACAGAGCTTTGCCGCGAGCTTTTTGGCAAACGGCTCCAGAGCGCCCGTGTCCTTGCCGTAAAGCAGATAAAGGCGTTCGTAGCTGCCCGCTTTTATCTTTTTGCCGCTTTCGTTAGGCGTTAAATAAGCCATGGATCATTCCCCCTTGTCTGTACGAATTGCTGTGAAAATCAGCCCGCAGGCCATGCAAATGCACGACCCGCAAGAATGTGGAAATGCAGGTGGAACACGCTCTGTCCGGCGCTTTCGCCGCAGTTGGTAACAACGCGGAAGCCGTCTTTGAACTCGTCATGCTCCGCCGCCAGCTTTGCGGCTACCTCGTAAATATGTGCGATAACGGCGCTGTTTTCGGACGTTACGTCCTTAAGGCTTGCGATATGCTCCTTCGGGATAGCCAGCCAGTGAACGGGAGCCGTCGGCGCGATGTCGGCGAAAATGAATATTTTGTCGTCCTCGTAAATTTTGGTTGAGGGAATCTCCCCCGCGATGATCTTGCAGAATAAGCAGTCAGCCATTTTTCTTACCTCCAATTATAAAAATGTTACAATCCAAGTTTGCAATAAATTCCTTCAATAAAAGGCGATTTATGCTCAATGTATTTGTCAATATCAAAGGGATACAGCGCCGCGCCCTCTTCCTTGACGCGGCTGTATTCCTCAACGGCTTCCGGGTGAGCGCGAAGATAGTCCCTGAACGCGAGATGCCTTTTCAGCTCGGCGCAGTCCTTCGCGCAGACGTACAGATGATGTTTCATCAGATGTTCTTTTCCGTCATATTTGAACGCTTCACGACCGGGTATTCCCAAGTCGCCCTCGTGCCGGTAGCCGATATTGCCAAGCGCGGCAATAACGCCGTCAAGCTGCGAACGGTCGTTTATAACAACGTCTATGTCAATGACAGGCTTTGCCGAAAGCCCATGCACCGACGTACTCCCGACGTGTTCGATGCTGATAGCAAGCTCTCCGAGAGCCGCCGAAA
>CACYSH010000001.1 GCA_902776945.1 uncultured Ruminococcus sp. | reverse complement strand
TTCATTAATTTTATCCGGTAAGGATTGCTTCTCCACGTCTGATTGGTGGTAATCGTGAAGCTGTCCACCTCGAAAAAGGTCTTGCAATCGGGATTGGAACGGATGAACCGCTTCTGCTCGTCACGGGGCAAGGTCCGCTCAAAAATGGCGATTTCCAGCTTCTCATGATCGTACAGCGGCGAAAGATCGGAGATGCCGACACTCCCCCACATGTTGATGAACCGGATGGTCTGAAGGGCTCTGAGCGGCTCGAGACTCTTCACCCTATTGGTCGCATTCATCTCGATATACTCCAGTTCCTTCAGCTCCGCAAACGCGGAGATGTCCTTGATCCTGTTATTGGTCAGAACCACCGCCCTCAGCTTTTTCAGCGATGAGATTCCGGAGATGTCCGTAATCATGCTGTGCTTCAGATCAAGCGCCCTCAGATCCGTACAGTATCGGAAGAGCGGCGCGTAATCCTTCTGACTGTATCTCGCAAAACCGCTGCGGTTGAGCGCGGAAAACGCCACCGCGTCCGTCCGGACGTCCCATTTGGCAAAGTGTATCATCCAGACAAACTTGACGGAGGGATAGGCTGCACAAAGCGCCTCCATTTACTCATCGGAAAGGCCGCACCCGCACATATCAATCTTTTTGACGGTCTTCATCTTGGGAAGAAAATCGTCCAGCGCCGCCCTGACCTGGCTGAACGTGTACTGCTCCCCCCGCAAATCGATCAGCTCGTCCTCGGAACCGAATTTTCTGCCAAGAAGATCAACGGATCTGACCAGCCTGACGTCGGGATGAGCGGCAAGATAATCACTCAGTATCTCGGGATTCGCGCATTTTTGTATGTCAATGGATTTCAGCTTCTTAAAGTATCCTGCGCGGTTGGCCTCTCCCTCGGTGATCTCGCCCTCAAACATGACGGTTTCCGAATCGGTCGTATATTCCCTTCCGCATATCGTGACGCGCATGATCACAAGACAATCCGGCAACGCCCGCGTAAGCGTCTTGAAGGTGTCATCGGAGACGTCGCAGGTTCGCAGATCGAGGTATCTGAGGTTTCGCAAAGCCGGATAGAGAACCTGCGTTGCCGTATCCACCTTTTCGGAGATAAGCTGCGTGAGCTTAGAATCATATGTCCTCCCGCCGAGCTTCACGCGGCAGATCAGCCGCGCCTCCGGCATGTTCCTGTAAAACCCGATGCACTCCTCCGCGGAAAGCTCCCGATCCGCCATCCGGACGGTTTTGAGTCTCTCACATCCGTATAGACAGGACAGCTCCGAAAACGAGGAATTGGTCAGATCGATCGTTTCCAACGACTTCAACCGCGAGAGGGCGGTGTAATCCGCGTAATCGCTTCCGCTGAGATCGACGGCGGTGGCATGGGTCGAAAGTATGTCGTGCTTTCCGAAAAGCTCGCCGAGCATGATGTGGGTATTCAGAAACAGAATCACGAAAGCGGCAGCCGCCACCGCCGTTTTTATGGTAGGCTGCGCCGCCGACAAACCCGAACCGAAATATATAGCTCTTGACCGTCCGTTCATCTATGCGATAGTTGACAACGAGACAGGTTTCCCGCTGTTCATCGGCGCGGTGAATACCGTCAATAAATAATATTTTGCGATAAAGCGATAAAAATAAAAGTGGGTCGGGAGAATATCCCGGCTCACTTTTTGTTATGAAATAATCATTATCAATAGACCCTACATAAAACCAAGTCACATAATTATTGTAGGGGCGCACCTATGTGTGCGCCCGTTGGAAAAAACGCGCCTATTAGCGGGCGCACACGCAGGTGCGCCCCTACATAATGCAGCCCGATTTCATTCATTGACAATCTCATGTAGTCGCAAGACGGCAGGTCAGAAAATGCTTTTTTGCATATCTCTCGGCGTATGAACCACGCGGACAGTGCATTGTAAAGCGGCAGCCCTTGAAAGCGTCCTCCTTGATGTCCGTCACGCTTGCGGGTAGAGTCACATCTTTAAGCGAAATACAGTCGATGAACGTTCTTTCCTCGATCGTCATTACTCCGTAAGGAATAGCGGCATCTGTCAGCGAACGGCAGCCCGCAAACGCGCCGAACTCTATGCTCTTCACGCCCTTACTAAAGCTCACATCTTTCAGTGAAACACAGCCCGCGAACGCATACCAGCCGATGTCCGTCACGCTCCCGGGGATATTTACGCTTTGCAGAGCGCTGCAGCCGTAAAACGCCGAATCGCCGATCATCTCCACCGTTTCGGGAATCTCGGCGCTTTCAAGAGAAATACAGCCCTCGAACGCGGAAACGCCGATATGTGTTACCCCATTGCCGATATTGACGTTAAGCAAAGCGCCGCAGCCCTCGAAAGCGAAATTGCCGATCCCGGTAACGCTGCCCGGAATAACAACGCTTGTGAGCGTAACGCAGTCGCTGAACGCCCTTTCGCCGATGTACACAACGCCCTGCGGGATAACTACGTCGCCGCCCTCTCCCCAGTACCTTGTCAGCTCGCCGTTCACTATCTGAAAATCCTTATCGGACTGCACGGAGACCCTGCGCGGTTTGGATTTTATTGCGCCGATAGCCGCAGAAGGCTGTTTTGCAGGAGCGTTTGCCGCCGGAGGAACGGTAACTTTCACGATCTCTTTCCCGAGCTGTTCGCCGCAGTATCCGCAGAAGCTCATTTCGGCGAGGTTCTGCCTGCCGCACCCGTTACAGACCTTATATTCCTCCCAGAACGGCTCGCCGCAGTATCCGCAGAAACACATATCCGCAAGGCTTTGCTTTCCGCATTTAACGCACGCCTTTAAATTATTGCTCATGTTATAATTCCTCCGTTTCGACTTTCAGGGAAGCATGATACAATTATACACTTTATGGCGGCTTTTGTCAAGTATGTCTGAAAAAAGAGAACAAAAATCAAATTTAAGCCATTTACGCCGTTTATTGGCACACCTGCGCGGGTATGCTGTATAATGCGCAAATCTCGCCCCGTCGCTGCGATTTCGGGACATTCGCGCAATTCGTTTGCGAAATATCGCCTGTCTGAACTTGTTCAGACCGCTCTTCTCGCAAATTATAGTAAACGACATAAATAATTGTTCGTTGATTATGTAGGGCGGCTGCACGAACGTAGTTCGTGCCATTGCCCCCGCCGCCTACCTCGCCAATTTACCCTCACCGCTATAAATTGACCTCGCCAATTGACCCATATTACGGTTAAATTGCATAAATAATTATCATTAGATAAAGCCTTATCATGAGGACGGCGGGGGCAATGGCACGAACAAGTTCGTGCAGCCGCCCTACAAGCCTTCTGATATTCCTGTTTTGTGTAAACTGACGGCAATGCTCATTTATAGATAGCAATTTATTATGACGGTTACTATAATGCGATTATTGGTCTTTCCCGAAAATATTTATCCGCGTGTGAATAACCCCGCGAAAACAGGCAATAATATCATCAGGAAAAACATTATTTCCCAAAACGAAAGGAATGATCTTCTTATGATGAGGAATTTAAAGGACACACGGCTGGGTATACTTCTCGGCGGCAAGGGCGCTTACATCACACTTGCCGGAGTGCTGGCACTCTCGGTCGCGGCAGGCGCTGTGGCTTACGGCAAGGCGATAAACTCGCTCGAAACGCCCCCCGCTTACGAGGGCATAAAAAACGCCGACAGCAACGAGATCGTCCGCGCCGCCGACAAAAAGCAAACGGACGTTCCCCGCGAAAAGCCCGGCACCGTAAGCTCGACCGTCAAACCCGCCGAAAAGCCCCGCGTGACCGAAGAACCCAAAACGACCGTTCCCGACACGCAGCCGAACGTCATGCCCGTAAACGGCGAGATTCTCGCGCCTTACAGCGGCGGTGCGCTCGTCAAAAGCGAGACTACCGGCGTATGGAAGACCCACGACGGCATTGACATCAAGGCGGAGCGCGGCACGGCGGTCAAGGCGATGAACAAAGGCGAGGTCACGCAGGTTCGCGAGGATCCGCTTTGGGGGTATACGGTCATTATAGATCATGGCAGCGGGATAATGGGTTACTATTATAATCTTTCGTCGGCGGTTGCGGTGAAGGAAGGCGACATGGTGCAGTCGGGGCAGACGATAGGCGCTGTCGGCGATTCGGCGGAGATAGAATCCGCGATGCCCTCGCATTTGCATTTCGGGCTGAAACGCAACGGCAGTTGGATAGACCCGTTAGACTATATCGCACCGATAGGAAGAAAATAGTGAATATAGTGAAAAGTGAACAGTGAATAGTGAATAGTTATGGTATCGCCTTCGGCGATAAAATTGCGGATGCTTCGCTCCGCAGTTTTTGACCCTCAATTGCGCCAATAACAAGCGGAGCCTGCACGAACTTATTCGTGCAGGCTTTCGCAATAATGCGCCGCAGGCGCTCCTTAACTGTTCACTATTCACTATTAACTATTAACTTCTTCGTCAGCTTCTTCGGTTCGGCTTTGCCTGCTTTTGCTCATACATACGCGAATCACTCACCGATATGAGGTCTTCAAGGCGTGCGCCGCGATCTATTTCAGTTATATAATAGCCGTAACTTATCTCTACTTTATAGGGCTTACAGGAGGTGCGGTTATAGCCGTCGATCAGCCCCGTCAGCCGCCCGATAAAATCGGCTGCCTTCTTCTCGCTGTAATTCGTGGCGAAAATGTAGAACTCATCGCCGCCCGCACGCCCCGCTATCTCGTTCGATTCACAGCATTTCGCAATAAGCTCCGCCGCCGTCCTGATAGCGCAGTCGCCCTCGAAATGCCCGAAATCATCGTTTATGCGCTTCAAGCCGTCCATGTCTATTACCATAGTGCAGACCGTCTTTCTGCCGATGATAGCGCCCATTGATTCACGCGAACGCTCCTCAAAGCCGCGGCGGTTCAAAAGCCCCGTAAGCCCGTCAAGTATACTCAGCGCTTCAAGCGAGCCGATAAGCCTGTTGATTCGGTCGTTCTTGAAAAGCCTTTCAAGCGTGATAGAGATGTTCAGCAGCCACACGTTGTAAAATTCGTTGAATATGTCCTCTTCCGCCATTTCGACTATCGCGTACCCGAACATACGTTCGGCACAATGTACGCTCATAACGTAGAAGAAATGCGGCTCTTCGTCTGTCACATCGGGGATAAGAGTCATTCCGTCGTAGGGAATGTCGCTCTTTACGAGCTTTTTGTCGTTGTCTATCCATATCGAGGGGACAAAGCGCCCCGTCGGGCTGGTGAAATCACTGTCGTAAGAAGGTCGCCCCTCCGGGTCAATGTGCATCATAAGCACCTGGTGAGAGTATTCGCCGAAGTTTATGGGCTGCTCGCGGAAAACCCTGTCAAGTGCGGGTACGGAATCGACCTTGTTCAGTTTAAGCACAAGCGACTCGGTATCATAAAGATTATAGCTGAAGCGGCGATTAAGCGCGTAAACGTGGTTTATGTTCTCCGCTTCTATCTGATAATCAAGCTGTTCGCAGCCGCAGGACTGGGTATAAATAGGTCGCGGGCGAATAATAAGCCTGTTTTTATCGATCGGCAAATCCTTTTTGCCGCCTTTCTCCGCAAGCTCCAAAAGCAGCTCCAGCGTGCGGCGGGCGATGTCGTCTCTTTCTCTTGTAACAGATGTGATATGCGGCAGGAACTCCCGACCTTCGGAAGAGCCGTCATAGCCCGTAACGGCGATGTCTTCGGGAACTCTCAGCCCGCGTTTTTTCAGCTCCGCCGCAAGCGCGATAGCCATATAGTCGTTGGCACAGACGATCGCCTCCGGACGTTCGGGCAGAGAGAGAAAATAATCGGCAGCTTCGGCACCCTTATGGAACCAAAAATCGCCCTCGAAAACGCCGCAGCCGTCCTCCGGAAAGCCGTGCGCCCGCATTACCTCGCGGAACTCGGCAAGGCGCAGCTGCGCGTCGGGGTGAGTAAGGTAGCCCGACATGAAGCCCAACTTTGTAAAGCCGTGAACTTCAATAAGATGCTCGATGATCATTTTAAGACCGCCCGCGTCATCAAAATCAATATTATAAAAGCCGTCAACGATACTGCTTATTGAAACGACAGGGCATTTTGCGCGGCGGCACTTTTCAATAACGGTAGTCAGCATAATATCAACATTATAGCCCTCGCCGTCGAAGATAATGCCGTCAAATGCGTCGGCGTTGACGTAATCGAGAAAATCAAATTCATAGTCGCCGTACTGGGCGTATTTATTGCCGATCTTGCCGAGCGAATTAAAGAAGACAAGATTCACGCCAAGCTCTTTTGCGGCGAGATTGAACGAGCGGCAGAGTCCTCTGCGGTAAAAGCTGGTAAGCGCACAGCCAAAGAAAGCAAAGGTTTTCAAAGAATTAATCATAGAAACATCACCCCTTATAGCGATACAGCAATATATAAATAATTATAGCATTTCTTTTTCCGCAAATCTACACATTTTTTGTTAAATATGCTCTAAAAATTGCCACAATAGAGTATTACAAGTATAATCTGTTGACTTAGCGTTGAAAATATGATAAAATAATTGAGCGAATAACAAAGCCCAAAAAATCCGCAAAATGAGGGCAAAACAAAAGTCCCGGGAAGGGGTTCCCACAAAAAAACGTTTTTTGCAAAGAAAACGCAGGACAGGCAGATCCTTCCCGATAAGGGCGGGTTTTGCGGGCAAGCCCTATATGCAATAACCTAATGCAAACCTATCTCGAAAACACACTGGCTTTTAAGGTCACCCGGGCGAGCATGGCACGGACTTGTTGACATTAACAAAGTTAATGCAGCAGTCGCCCGTGTGAACCCAAAAACCACCGTGTTTTTGATATTTTTATATTAGGTTAGTGCGTATGGAGCAAGCCCCGCCCTGCAATATATGTCAAAAAACAAATGTCGTTTATTACTGTTATGAAAGGAAGCGGTCGTTACGGATACTGCAATAGTCATACTGCGGCAGATAGGCATAATGTTCATAATCCTTATGATAGGTCTTGGCTGCGGCTTGAAGGGGCTTATCACGAAGGAAGGCAACAAAACGCTTTCGGCGGTGGCGCTTTATATCGTCAATCCGCTGCTGATATTCATGTCGTATCAGAGCGAATACAGCAGCGAGCTGCTTCATGGGCTGATGTGGTCTTTCCTGCTTTCGGGAATATCGTTCACCGTGACAATACTGCTCTCAACGTTTATCATATCAAAAAAGCGCCCCGACTATACTCTCGAACGCTTTTCGGTGGTCTATTCAAACTGCGGATTCATCGGCATACCGCTGATACGCGGCATCTACGGCGACGAGGGCGTGCTTTATCTCACGGCGTACATAACGCTTTTCAACATACTGGTATGGACGCACGGGCTTATGACTATGAAAGAGAGCCGCGACATGAAATCGTTCGTAAAGGCGCTGCGGTCGCCGTCGGTCATCGCGGTTTTCGTCGGGCTGATATGTTATGTAACGCAGCTGCGGCTGCCTGATATGATAAGTACCTCGCTGGAATACATTTCCGACATGAACACGCCGCTTGCGATGCTGATAGCGGGGTCGGCGGTGTCGCAGACGAATTTTGTGCAGGCGCTGAAAAATCCCGGGCTGTATCTTGTGGCGGGGCTTAAACTGCTTGCGCTGCCGATGATCTCGTTTCTTATCCTGATGCTGCCCGGAGCGCCGCATATTGTGCTGATAGTAGTAACGATAGCGTCGGCGTGTCCGGTAGCGACGACGGGGACGATGTTTGCGATCCAGTTTGACAAGAATCCCGAGCGGTGTTCGGAATTTTTTGCGGTGACAACGCTTTTGAGCGGATTAACGCTGCCGGCGGTAACGGTAGCGGCGGAGTTTATCTCGCGGCGTTGAGCGGTTATATTGAATTGAAAAAAAGAACCGGGGTCTGTATTCCGGTTCTTTTTTATTCCATAGATCCACTATCCGCAATTTAAGGTTTACACGGTGTGGGGGCTTGCTCCCGCCGTATTCATGTACAGGCTTTATCTAAAAAACGATAATTTATGGTTTTAGCTTTTATTCCTGTCCGTTCCAACAATAGGTACACAACTTGCATTTCTCGATTCCCGCCGCTTCAAGCATATCGTCCAGCCTATGGAATTGCAGCGACGTGAAATTCAGTCTCTTCCTTATCTCATCGACCATTTCCGCATAACAAGTCGATTCAGGGTCGGCATATTCAAGCAGCCGCGCCGCCGTCACATCAGCACCCTCACGGTCGGCAATAATGCGGCGGGTTATCAAGTCCATTTCCGAATTTGAACGCGAGAAATTCAGATACTTGCACCCGAACAACAGCGGAGGACAAGCCGGACGGATATGCACTTCCTTAGCGCCGCTGCGGAACAAATATTCCGTCGTTTCGCGCAGCTGAGTTCCGCGCACTATCGAATCGTCAATAAGCAGAAGGCTCTTGTTCTTGATAAGGCTTTCGACAGGCAGCAGCTTCATCTTCGCGATACGGTTGCGCAGCTGCTGACTTGTCGGCATGAAGGAACGCGGCCATGTGGGCGTGTACTTTATGAACGGTCTTGAATAAGGTATCTTCGATTCGTTGGAATAACCCACCGCGTGAGCTATACCCGAATCGGGAACGCCCGCGACAAGATCGGGCTTTGCGTTGTCGCGGCGGGCAAGAAGTCTGCCGCAGTTGTAGCGCATTTCCTCAACGCCCACGCCCTCGTAGGAGCTTGCGGGATAGCCGTAATAGATCCACAGGAACGTGCAGATTTTCATTTCGCGGCGCGGCTCGGCAAGCACCTCAACGCCCTCGCGGGAGATAAAATCTATCTCGCCGGGACCCAGCTCTTTATAATGTGTGTAGCCCAGATTGAGATACGAAAAGCTCTCGAACGCCATGCACCAGCCGTCCTCGCGCTGACCGATAACGCAGGGAGTACGCCCCAGACGGTCGCGGGCGGCGTAAATGCCGTCCTTAGTCATAACAAGCATTGTCATAGAGCCGTCGATAAGCTCCTGAGCGCACTTGATGCCCTCTAAAATGGTTTCCTTCTGATTGATGATAGCCGCCACAAGCTCGGTGGCGTTTACCTCGCCGCCGCTCATCTCGAAGAAATGCAGGTGGCTGTTCTCGAAAACCTTGTCAAGCAGCTCGTCGGTGTTGTTGATCTTGCCGACGGTGGTAATTGCGTAGGTGCCGAGCTTCGAGCGGATAAGCAGGGGCTGCGCCTCGTAATCGGAGATACAGCCGATACCCATAAAGCCCGTCATATTCGAAACATCGCTGTCGAACTTGGTACGGAAGGGCGAATTTTCGATATTGTGTATAGCGCGGTCGAAACCCTTTTCCTTATCGTACATGACCATACCGGCGCGCCGCGTACCCAGATGTGAATGATAATCAGTGCCGTAAAATACATCAATGGCACAGCTCTCGTCAGACTTATTTACCGCTCCAAAAAAACCGCCCATAATTATATCTCCCTTTGTATAGTTTTTGTTATACATATTTTCGGGCTGAAAAAATTGCCCGCACTTCTATTATATATCACTCCGACATTTTTTTCAATAATAACAGCTGATTTTTAAGAATAAATTAATTATTGCCGAAAAAGCGCGAAACCCGACGCAAATCGTCGGTTTTTGTGCATTAACGAAAAATTTACTTTTTTCTTTAGTGAAAAATGTTAATATCTCCGTGAAAGACATAAAATTTATATTGCATTTTCGCCGATTCTGATATAAAATGATAATATCACGGGTGATTGGCTTGGTTTTTTCCTTATGTCACTATTATTTCGACCGCCTATACACAAATTGTAGGGCGTGGGCTTGCTCCCGCCGCTTGCCACGCTGATTGGTTCGGTCTTGTGCCAACCCCTTTCCAAAGACTTTTGGTTTGCTCCAACTTTGCGCCTTACATATCTTTTATCTTATATCTCTTATCTTTTTATCTTTTTTTAAGGAGGACGCTTATGAAATTTGCAGACGGCTTCTGGCTCAATAAACGCGGCTATGAGGTAAATTACGCCAATCAGGCTTACGAGGTCACTCCCTCCGAAAACGGCTTCACTATCCTCGCTACCCCCTGGGTAGTACGCCAGCGCTACGAAACCCTGGGCGGCGCTAATCTCGAAATACGCTACTCTTCCACGCAGGAAAACTGTATCCGCGTGACGATCACTCACCACAAGGGCTTCGTGGATAACGCCCCCCACTTCCCGCTTAACGAGGACTGCGGCTACAAACCCGCCGTCGAGATAACCGACAAGGAAGCCGTGCTTATCTCGGGCGACACAAAGCTCGTCGTTTCCCGCGAGAACTGGAGCTTCACATATTATTACAAAGGCAAGCGGCTGACAGGCGGCGCGTGGCGCTCCACCGGCGTGGTGTTCGAAAGCGCCTACGTTAAGGAAGCCGCCCTGCATACCCAGCTCGACGAAACATTCTGGAGCTACCCCGCCGACCTCCGCCGCACCTATATCCGCGAACAGCTTGATACTTCCGTCGGCGAATATTTCTACGGCTTCGGCGAGAAATTCACAACGTTTACAAAAAACGGTCAGACCGTCGATATTTGGAATGCCGACGGCGGCACCTGCTCCGACCAGTCATATAAATCCGTGCCGTTTTTTGTGTCCTCACGCGGCTACGGCGTGTTCGTCAACAGCACCGACAAGGTGTCCTACGAGGTCTGCTCCGACACGGTGTCAAAGGTCAGCATGACCGTTCCGGGCGAACAGCTCGAATACTTCGTTTTCGGCGGCGAATCCGTCGCGCAGGCGCTTGAAGGCTATACCACGCTCACGGGCAAGCCCTCTCTGCCGCCCGCGTTCTCGTTCGGTCTCTGGCTGACCACCTCTTTCACAACAAGCTACGACGAGGAGACAATAACCAGCTTTATCGACGGTATGGCAGAACGCGGTATTCCGTTGCAGGTGTTCCATTTCGACTGCTTCTGGATGAAGGGGTACGAATGGTGCAATTTCGAATGGGACAAGTCCCAGTTCCCCGACCCGCCCGCGATGTTAAAGCGGCTCCACGAGGAAAAGGGTCTGCATACCTGCGTGTGGATAAATCCCTACATCGGACAGCGCTCGAAGCTGTTTGACGAGGGCTTGGCGGGCGGCTATTTTATCCACCGCGACGACGGCAGCGTTTTCCAGACCGACGAATGGCAGTCGGGAATGGCTATCGTTGACTTTACCAATCCCGAAGCGTGCAAGTGGTACGCCTCGAAGCTCCGCGCCCTCTGCGAAATGGGCGTGGACACCTTCAAGACCGATTTCGGCGAGCGCATTCCCACACGCGGCATAAAGTATTTTGACGGCAGCGACCCTATCGCAATGCACAATTTCTACACATATCTGTACAATCAGTGCGTGTTTAACGTGCTTAAAGAATACTACGGAGAAAACAAGGCTTGTCTGTTTGCGCGTTCGGCGACTGCGGGCGGGCAGAAGTTCCCCGTACATTGGGGCGGCGACTGCTCGGGCAATTACAACTCAATGGCGGAGGTCGTTCGCGGCTGTCTTTCGCTGTGCATTTCGGGATTCGGCTACACCTCGCACGATATGGCGGGCTTTGAAGCCACCGCGACAGCGGATATTTACAAGCGCTGGGCGGCGTTCGGAATGTTCAGCTCGCACAGCCGCCTGCACGGCAATCAGAGCTACCGCGTTCCGTGGCTTTTCGATAACGACAGCCGCGAACCCGAATCCTGCTCGAACGTGCTGAAATTCTTTGCGAACCTCAAGGGCAGACTTATGCCGTATATATGGGCGCAGGCGATAAAGACCCACGAAACGGGCGTTCCCGTAATGCGGGCAATGGTCATCGACTACGCGGCAGACCCGAGCTGTCTCACGCTCGACAGGCAGTATATGTTCGGCGAGAACATCTTAGCCGCGCCGATACTCAACGACGAAAGCATGGCGCAGTATTACGTCCCGGCGGGCAGGTGGACGGACATTATCACGGGCAAGGTGCTTGAAGGCGGCAAATGGTACGAGCATAAGTGCAGCTATCTCGAAATGCCCGCGCTGGCGAAGCCGAACAGCATGATAATCTACGGCGATTTTGCGGGCGATGTGGAATACGATTATCTTGATAACGCGGAGATCGTCATTTACGAGCTTGCCGACGGCTGTTCCTGCTCGGCTTCTGTTTACGACACCGAAGCGAACAAGGTCTTCGACATCACGGCGGCGCGAAACGGCGGCAGGATAGCGCTTTCGTTCACCGAAACAGACAAGAGCTTTACCGTAAGGGTATCGAATACGGATAAGTATGTAAAGGTAAGCGGCGGCACAAGTGCGGAAATAATTCTGTAAACAAATCGGACGGCGGGGCTTGACTCCGCCGTTTTTGCGGAAATCAATTTTCAAAAATCGCATAACGATATTTGTGAATTTTGTAGGGGCGCTCCTGCGTGAGCGCCCGCAAACTGCGCCTTTTGACCCATAAAAATGGGCGCACACATAGGTGCGCCCCTACAAGACTACCAACATATGGAGCAAAATTGATTTCCGTGCCGTTTTTGCGCCGCCGATTGACTTTTTTGAACGGACATGATATAATATTAGCTATAATAATTTCGCAAAGGAGTTTTTTTACATGAACAAACGTTTTATCAACGGACTGGCGGCGCTGGCGGTCGTATTTTCGGGGGCGGGGGCACTCCCGACGGGGACATTCGGGGGCTTTTCGCTGACGGCAAACGCGGCGACTATCGTTGACAGCGGCAAATGCGGGGATAATCTGACATATACGCTTGACAGCGAAGGTACGCTCACCATAAGCGGCACGGGGTATATGGACTGGTTCAGCATGACCGGAAAGAACGATTCAAGACCCTGGAGCGCATACCGGGATGATATTGTTAAGGTAGTCATACAAAGCGGAGTGATGAGCATATCCGATTTCGCATTTTACGGCTTTAATAACATTTCCGAAGTGACCTTCGCGGAGACTGTTGAGTATTTAGACCGTACCGCTTTTATGGGGACTGACTGGCTTGAAGCGCAGAGAAAGGAAAATCCCCTTGTAATTGTCAACAACAATCTTATTGACGGACAGACAGCGGAAGGAAACGTTATTATCCCCGACAGCGTTGAGATAATCTGCACAGGCGCTTTTTCCGGCTGCAAGAACCTTACAGGAGTAACTATCCCGAACAGCGTCAGGGAAATAGCCGCCCGCGCTTTCAGCAGCTGCCGTAAACTCACAAGCGTAGTTATCCCGAACAGCGTTAAAAGCATTGCCGACATGACCTTCTACGATTGCAGCAGTCTTGAAAGCGTAACTATCCCGGACAGCGTTACTACTATTTGGCAAAACGTTTTCCGCGACTGTACAAACCTTGCAAGCATAACTATCCCTGCAAGCGTTACAAGCATTGGCGACTATACGTTCAATGGCTGTTCCGAAGGCTTTACCATAAAAGGCTGCAAAGGCACCGCCGCCGAGACCTACGCCAAAAACAACGGCTTTACATTTATCGCCCTTGACGGCGCAAGCGCCGTTCCCGGCGACCTCAACGGCGACGGCGCGGTAGACGTTGACGACATCGTTCTTATGCAGAAAGCCACAGCAGGCTGGAAGGTTGCCGAAAGCGTTAAAAAAGCCGCCGACCTGGACGGCAACGGCACTATCGACGTTGAAGAGCTGGTTATGGTGCAGAAAAAAGCCGCAGGCTGGAAAATCGTTCTCGGCTGATACGGCAAGGCATAACATGATATTCTGAGCGGAGAGCGTTTCTCCGCTCTTTTTTATCGGCGGGTATCAACAAGCTCTATCGGCGGATACAGGATATTTCTATAACATGAAGCATTTGTGATAACGTATTCTTATTGCCGTGCCGATACGCTTTCCCGAGCCGCATTTTCTCCGCGCAGATACCGCGCAATACGGCGCTGTTGCAGACTGACAACGTTATCATACATTTCCGCCGACGCGGCGCGGCGGAGCGTTTCACGGCGCTTTCCGACCGCTTTTCCGCGCAGTCGGGGACGTATCCGACCCGCTGCAAGACAACGTTATCAGCTTTTGAGATTGACCTTTCCGCCTGTTTCATGTAAAATTAGAACATCAAAAACAAACCGAAAGGAAAGATCATCATGTCAGAGCTTAAATTCGACACAAGAAAAATAAAGGCGGGCTATAATCCGCAGGACAACAACCTCGCTATCTCGCCGCCCATTTATCAGACGACGGCTTACGACTTCAAAAGCACCGACCACGCACAGAACCTCTTTACCTACAAGGAAGCGGGCTACCTCTATACCCGCGTAGGCAATCCGACCGTAAACTATTTTGCCGAGCGCGTAAAGGCGCTTGACGGCGCAAAGAACGCCGTCGCGGTGGGTTCGGGTATGGCGGCTATCAGCTACACCCTGCTGAACCTCGCGGCAAAGGGCGGCACTATACTCGCCTCGCCCTATCTCTACGGCGGCACGATAGACGCATTTGACAGGCTTTTCCCCGAGCTTGGCATTAAGATAAAGCTGACCGACGCGGTGCTTGACCCCGCAAGGCTCGAAGCCGAGATAACCGACGACGTTAAGGCTGTCTATGTCGAGAGCATTTCCAATCCTAACGCCTATCTGCTCGATATAGACGGCATTTCCGAAGTCGCCCACAGGCACGGTGTTCCGGTAGTAGTTGATAACACGCTTGCCACGCCCTACCTTTACAGACCGCTCGAACACGGCGCGGACATCGTTGTATACTCGGCGACTAAGGCGCTGACGGGTCACGGAAATATCATCGCGGGCGTTATCCTCGACAACGGCAACATGAGCTATTACACAAAAGAAAAATATCCCCAGTTCTACGAAAAGATCGTTATGCTGAAAGGCAAGTCCCCCGACGAGATATTCCCCGACAACTTCTTTATCTTCCGTCTGATTCTCGTTTACCTCAATCTGCTGGGCGCGGCGCTTTCGCCGCAGGACGCTTATCTCGGCATAATCGGGCTTGAAACGCTTTCGGAGCGTGTGGCAAAGCAGAGCGCCAACGCCGCGAAGATCGCCGCGTATCTCGAAAGCTCGCCCGCTGTTGAGTGGGTACGTCACCCCTCCTTAAAGAGCTACAAGTTCAGGGAGCTTGCGGAGAAGAATCTCCCGAACGGCGGCGGCGGAGTGCTTTCGTTCGGCATAAAGGGTACGCCCGAGCAGGAGGCGGCTTTCCTCAACAATATCGAGCTTTTCCACTATCATGTTAATCTCGGGGACGCACGTTCGCTCATTGTCGATTCGCCGAATACCACGCATTCGGAGCTTAATGAGGAGGAGTTCAGGCTTGCGGATATACCGCATAATCTGATCCGCATTTCGGCGGGCTTGGAGGACGCTGACGACCTTATCAACGATCTTGAACAGGCTTTCAAGGCGGCAGGACTGCTTTAAAAAGTTAATAGTTATAGTAAACGACATAAATAATTGTATGTTGACTTTGTAGGGTGGCTGCACGAACGTAGTTCGTGCCATTGCCCCCGCCGCCCCTATTAGACTGCGCATAGTTCCCATATATAAACAGAAAAAGAACTTTTGGGAGGAATAAAGTCGATACGTCATTGTAGTCGGTTGTAGTCGGCAGAATCAGAAAGTACCGACTACGGTTTTACCCCGTAATATCAATGGTTTTGAGCATTTGTAGTCGGGTAGTCGGTAAAAATCGTAAACTTTCAAAAAAAAGAATGATAAGTATTTTATAAAGTTTGAGAAATCTGCCGACTACCCGACTACATTATGATTTTTGTAGTAATAGCGTAGGGTTTTCACTTAACTGTCCAAAAATAGTAACGCATATCGTGAGGGGGTATGCGTCCGTGTTTTCCCCCGCAGTCCCGATGTATGGACTTCATCTAACAATGATTATTTATGCAGTTTGCTGAAAAGCGCTCATTTATAGTTAACTTAAAACAACGTAATTACGCAAGTTTGCGAGCATTCACGGACGCGCAATGCGCACCCCTACAATATATGTTATGTAACCCGATTTTGTGTAGGGGCGCACCTATGTGTGCGCCCACGAACAGGCACATTGTTCCACGAACGGGCGCACAGGTCGGAGCAAGCCCCGACTCTACAATGATTTCATGAGACACATATTAAAGGACATCTTCGCCGATGCGCGGAGATGTCTTTTTCCCAGTGACAACGTAATCACAGAAAGTTTACAAATACCCTACTTGACAGCTCGGGTTTAAAATGATATAATCATACTTATCCTATATGAATATTATAGAAATGCACGGAAAGGGTGATAAGTATGTCGTTAAAACGAATAGCGGAAATGACGGGCGTGTCAGTCTCGACGGTCGGGCGGATACTTAACGACCCTTCGAGAAAATGCTCCGACGAGGACGTAAAACGGCGCGTGCTTGAAGCGGCACGGACTATCGGCTACATACCAAACGCAAACGCACGGTCGCTGAGATCGGGCGGCGGGCGGTCTGCCGAACGAATCCTTCACATAAATATACTGCTGACAAGGTTCGCGCACGAAGCGGCTGACCCCTTTTACGATGAGCTGCTGATGCTGCTCGAAAAGGAGCTGCGCACAAGCGGCTGTATCGTCGGGAACGTGTGGCACTGCGCGGAGTTTTCCGATGAAAAGGCGGCACGCGGCGACAAGCTGACCACACTTGTCGAGAGCCTTTACAGCGAAAGCGAACACCGTTCGGACGGGCTTATCATCGTCGGCAAAGTGACCGGCAAGGCGCTCAAACAGCTGAAAGCAAAGGAAAAGAACATAGTTTCGATAAACCGCAATTCCACAAATTACGAAGTTGACGAGGTGCTTTGCGACGGCAGCAGGATCGCGCAGACGGCTATTGCGTATCTCGTAAAGCTGGGACATACCAGGATAGGCTATGTCGGCGACTGTCACAGCGAATCGCGGTTCACAGGGTATCAGAGGTCGCTGACGGACAGCCGACTTTCCTCCGACATAGACTACATCTGCGACACGCTCCCGAACGAAGCCAACGGCATTACCGCGTTTGAATACTTTGCCGCGCTGCCCGACCCGCCGTCGGGTATCTACTGCGCAAACGATATACTCGCGGTCGGCATGATAAAGGCGATGAACAGGCGACGGGCGAGGGGGTATCTGCCCTCGATAATTTCGAGCGACGACATTGACGCGGCACAGTACACCAAGCCCATGCTGACAACGATAGCATTGCCGAAAAACGAAATGGTGAGGTTCGCGCTGATGCTGCTGCTTGACAGGATAAAGGGCGGTCACAAGACTGTCTCGCGGCTTGAAGTAGAGGGAACGCTCGTTATAAGAGAGAGCTGCCGTCCGTTCGGGGAACTTAACGAGCCTGAGTATTATATCTGATAAATGAGCAATGCCGTCAACTTGCACAAAGCTAAACTATCATAAGACTTACAGGGCGGCGGCTTGTCCCCATATGCACTAACCTATTCAAAAATGCTGTAAAATCGCGGTTTTGCGGGACATTCACGAGCATGAGCGTTGCGCACCCGTGCGTAAAACCCTGTCACGCGCTGAACCGTTCCAGCCCGTGACAACGTTATCACATTTTGATATTGACAAACGCATAAAAAAGATGTAGAATATAATCACAGCACAAATCATAGTAAATCAATATGTTAAATATGATAATAATATAACAACGAAAGGAAAGATGAAAATGAGCTACAAAAATATAGAGACCGCGCTTATACACGGCGGCATTTCAATTGACGAACGCACGGGCGCGGTAAACGTCCCGATTTATCAGACCTCGACCTTCAAGCAGGACGGTCTCGGGAAAATGCGCGGCTACGAATATTCACGCACGGGCAATCCCACCCGCGAGGCGCTCGAAGCCCTTATCGCGGAGCTTGAAGGCGGCGAAGCAGGATTCGCTTTCGCAAGCGGTCTTGCGGCGGAAACGGCAGTCCTCAGCCTGCTGAACTCGGGCGACAGAGTGCTTATTTCCTCGAACGTGTACGGCGGCACCTTCCGCCTGCTTGACAAGGTTTTCAATCACTTTAACATAAGCTATACTATTTCAGACACGGAAAATCCGCAGGCTTTCGAGAAAGACATCACCCCCGACGTTAAGGCGGTGCTTATCGAAAGCCCCGCAAACCCGCTCATGACAGTCACGGACATTCGCGCCGTCGCAGAGATAGCCCACAGGCACGGACTGCTCGTCATCGTTGACAACACGTTCATGACACCCTATCTGCAAAGACCTCTGACGCTTGGCGCTGACATCGTTATCCACAGCGCGACAAAGTATCTCGGCGGTCACAGCGACGTTGTGGCGGGGCTTGCGGTCGTAAAGACAAAGGAGCTTGCCGAAAGGCTCGCGTTCCTGCAAAATTCAACGGGCGGCGTGCTTCCGCCGTTCGACAGCTTTTTGCTGATAAGGGGTATAAAAACGCTCGGCGTGCGGCTTGACAGGCACGTTTACAATGCCGAAAAGGCTGCCGAATATCTCTCAAAGCACAGCGCGGTAAAGAGCGTTCACTATCCGGGACTGCCGACCGACAAGGGCTACGAGGTCAACAAGCGTCAGGCGAAAAACGGCGGCGTGATGATTTCCTTTGAGCTTAAGGATAATTACGATATTAAGGTATTTTTCGAGAGCTTGCAGCTTGTCACGCTTGCGGAAAGTCTCGGCGGCGTGGAATCGCTCGTTTGCCACCCTTCAAGCATGACGCACGCTTCGATACCCGAAGAGATACGCAAAAAGGTCGGCATTACCGACGGGCTTATAAGACTTTCGATAGGCATTGAGAACATTGACGACATTCTCGCCGACATAGATCAGGCTATCGCCGCAAGCGAGGTAAAATAAAATGCTTTACGAAAATATGCACGCGCTTATCGGACATACGCCCCTTGTGCGCCTTACAAATATGGGGGTCTCCCCCGACGTTAATATATATGCAAAGCTCGAAATGTACAACCCCTCCGGGAGCGTTAAAGACCGTATCGGCGAGTATATGGTCAGGGCAGCCGAAAAAGAGGGCAGGCTAAAAAAAGGCGGCACGATAATTGAAGCCACCGCAGGCAATACGGGACTGGGGATAGCGTTCGCAGCACTCGGCAGAGGTTACAGAGTGATATTCACCGTCCCGACAAAATTCTCCGCAGAGAAACAGGCGCTCATGCGGGCGCTCGGCGCGGAGGTCATAAACACTCCCCGCTCGGAGGGTATGCTCGGCGCGGTGCGCAAAGCCGAAGAGCTTAAAACGCAGATACCCGGTTCGGTATCGCTGGAGCAGTTCAAGAACCCGAACAACCCCCTCGCGCATTACGAAGGCACAGGCAAAGAGATATATGAGGATTTGAAAGGCGATATAGACTATCTTGTTGCGGGCGCGGGCAGCGGCGGAACTTATACAGGTATCGTGAGGTATTTAAAAGAACACGGAAACACTCAGGGAGTCCTTGCCGACCCCGAAGGCTCGACCATTGGCGGCGGCGAACACTTCGATTACAATATCGAGGGCATCGGCAACGACTTTATCCCCGACACTATGGACATCACGCTTGTTGATAAAGTAATAAAGGTCAATGATGAGGAAGCGTTTGCGACGGTAAAGCTGCTTGCACGGAACGAGGGCATTATAGCGGGTTCGTCATCGGGGGCGGCTATGGCGGCGGCGTTAAAGCTCGCCAAGACGATCGACAAGGGAAATATAGTGGTAGTTTTCCCCGACAGAGGCGACAGATATTTCAGCACGGGATTATTTGAATAACTATAAATGAACGCATTTATAGTTTTGCGAAACCATGTAGATTTGCGGGAGTAAATTGAATAACGGAGAAAAATTGTGATTTACAGGATAGCATTTGCAAGCTCGGACGGCGTGCGTATCGACAGGCATTTCGGCGCGGCGGACAAGTTCTACATAGCAAAGCTCGATACCGAAAAAGAGGAATGCGAGCTTTTGGAGAGCCGCGATGCTCTTCCGCCGTGCGACGGCGGAACGCACAGCATATCAAAATTCGACGCGGTGATAGAAACGCTTTCGGACGTTTCGGCGATAGTCGCGCAGAGGATAGGTCCCGGCGCGTTACAGTTCATAAGAGAGCATGGCAAAGCGGCGTATCAGATACCGCTTGACATAGAGCAGGCGCTTTGTCTGCTACTGGAAGAAAAACAATGGGAGGCGGACAAATGGCGGTCTCATACGAGGAATTAACGACAAAACACCCCTGCTTTGCGCGGGGCGAAAAAAGCAATAACGGGCGGATCCATCTTCCGATAAGTCCGAGCTGCAATATAGAGTGCCGTTTCTGCGAGAGGAGCTTCAACAGCTACGAGGTGCGACCCGGCGTGAGCAGGACGGTCATAACTCCGCACGAAGCGCTTGACGCGATACGCAGAGCTTTGGAGGTCTGTCCCGAGATACACGTTGCGGGCATTGCGGGGCCCGGCGACACGTTAGCCAGCCCCTACGCGCTGGAAACGTTCAGGCTGATAAAGCAGGAATTTCCGCAGCTTATAAAGTGCATGAGTACGAACGGTCTGCTGCTTGCCGAGAAGGCGCAGGAGATAATCGAGGTCGGGATAGATTCGCTGACCGTCACCGTGAACGCCGTTGACCCCGCGATAGAAGCGCAGTTAAACGACGGCATTGTGTGGCACGGCAGGCATTACACAGGTATCGAAGCGGCTGAGATACTTATTGAGCAGCAGCTCAAAGGCATAAGGCTGATAAGCGAATCGGGGACAACGCTCAAAGTCAACACGGTGTTTGTTCCCGATATTAACGGCGAGCATATCGAGGAAGTGGCGCGGACGGTCGCGGAAGCGGGGGCGGACATTTACAACATTATCCCGCTGATACCGAATCATAAGCTGAAAGACAGTCGGGAGCCTGACTGCATGGAGCTTGAAAGGGCTATTTTGAAAGCGTCGAAATATATAGACGTATTCAGGCATTGTCAGCGGTGCCGGGCTGACGCGGTAGGAATACCGGGCGGGAAGGATTACGGCGAGCAGATTTATATAGACCTGCAAAGGCTGTCCCGCAAGGATACATTTTCGCACGGATAAAACCAAAAGGCTAAAAAAGTGAATAGTTAATAGTGAATAGTTAAGGTGCGCCTGCGGCGCGTTATTGCGTTCGCTTCGCTCCGCATCATATTCACTACATACTTTTGGCTCAAAACTGACGAGCTCAACGAATCAATGCGCGGCTGCATGAACTTGTTCATGTCATCGCCGCGCAGCATCGCCGCAAGGCGATACCTTAACTATTCACTATACACTATACACTATTCACTGTACACTATTCACTTTTGCTATACAGCAATAAAAATAATTACAATAAATATGAAAGAGGTAAAGTAAAATGGCTAAGGAATTAAGACAGATCGCGATTTATGGTAAAGGCGGTATCGGCAAATCCACCACCACACAGAACCTTACGGCGGGGCTTGTGGAGCGCGGCAATCATGTAATGGTCGTCGGCTGCGACCCTAAAGCTGACTCGACAAGACTTCTGCTCGGCGGTCTGCATCAGAAAACCGTTCTCGATACCCTGCGCGACCAGGGCGAGGACGACATCGAGCTTGACGCTATCCTCAAAGAAGGCTTTCTCGGCACAAAATGCGTTGAGTCTGGCGGTCCCGAGCCGGGCGTGGGCTGCGCGGGTCGCGGTATCATAACTTCTATCGGACTGCTCGAAAGGCTCGGCGCTTATACGGAAGACCTTGACTATGTTTTCTACGACGTTCTCGGCGACGTTGTGTGCGGCGGTTTCGCAATGCCTATCCGCGAGGGCAAGGCTAAGGAAATATACATAGTGGCTTCGGGCGAGATGATGGCTCTTTACGCCGCTAACAATATCTCAAAGGGTATTGCGAGATATGCCCGTCAGGGCGGCGTGCGGCTCGGCGGTATTATCTGCAACAGCCGTAACGTTGACCGCGAGGCAGAGCTTGTCCGCGCATTCGCAAAGGAGCTTGGCACACAGATGATTCATTTCGTTCCCCGCGACAACGACGTACAGCGTGCCGAGATCCGCAAAAAGACCGTTATCCAGCATTTTCCGAAGTCGAGACAGGCGGACGAATACCGCGCTCTCGCCGAGAAGATAGAGCAGAACGATATGTTCGTTATCCCCAAGCCCATGACGCAGGAACGCCTTGAAGAGATTCTTTTCGAGTACGGCTTAATGGAAAACATCGAAAACGACTACCGCATCTGAAAAAGTTAATAGTGAATAGTTAATAGTGAATAGTTAAGGAGCAGGCATGAACTCGTTCATGCAGGCGGCGCGTATTATGCGCCGGCTTCGCCGCGCACTGATTATCCCTTTTGAGCAACAACTTTTTTGCGGCGCTTGCACGAGCAAAGCTCGTGCCTGCGTCCGCATAATATCGTCCGCGAAGCGGACACCTTAACTATTCACTATTCACTATTCACTCTACACTATTTCAATAACGAGGAGATTAAATATGAGTAAAGTTAATTTGGATATACCCGAAGTCGAGATACGCGAGATACGCTTAGGCTCGATAACGGGCTTTCAGGGGACTGCCAAGGAGCTTGTTTCCGCCTGCTCCGGGTGCGGAAAGCTAAAGGACAAAAACCGCTCGTTCAGCCAGTGCTTAGGCTGCGGAACGTCCAACGCCGCCTGTACGCTTACGCTTATTCAGGACGCGGCGATAATCTCGCACGGTCCCGTCGGCTGCTCTACCTGCCTGCATGAGTTCGCTTTTACATACAGGGTAAACGCCTATCTGCGGCAGCTCGACCACCCCACACAGCGCAAGATTTTTTCGACCAACTTAGAGGAAAAAGACACCATTTACGGCGGCGGCAAAAAGCTCGAAGCCGCTATCCGCGAGGTATTTAAACGCGCAAAGCCGAAGGCGATATTCGTTATCACGACCTGCGCGGCGGGCATTATCGGCGACGACGTTGAAAGCGTTACCAACGCCGCCGAAAAGGAGCTTGGAATCCCGGTTGTGGCGGTGTTCTGCGAGGGTTTCCGCTCGAAGATGTGGACATCGGGCTTTGACGCGGGCTATCACGGCATTGCACGAAAGATAATCAAGCCCGCAAGACAAAAGCGCAATATCATAAACGTTATAAACTTCTGGGGCAGCGATATTTTCCGCGAATGGTTCGGCGAACTGGGTTACGAGCCGAATTACATCACGCCCTTCTCGACGGTGGATAGTCTTAGCTATTCGAGCGAAGCGGCGCTGACCGTGCAGGCTTGCTCCACGCTCGGCAGCTATCTCGGCGCGGCGCTGGAGCAGAGCTTCGGCGTACCGGAGATACGCAATTCTCCCCCTTATGGCATAGCGCAGACCGACCGCTGGTTCCGCGAGCTGGGGCAAATTCTCGGCAAGGAAAAAGAGGCAGAGGATTTACTCGCCCGCAAAAAGGCGGAATATCTGCCGAAGATAGAAGCCCTGCGCGAAAAGCTGAAAGGCAAGACCGCCTACGTTACGGCGGGCGCGTCGCACGGACATTCGCTGCTTGCACTGCTTAAAGAGCTTGGCATGGAGCCGCAGGGTGCGGCGATCTTCCACCACGACCAGCAGTACGACAACGAGGACGAACGCTCCGACACGCTCCGCCACACAGTAGAGGACTACGGCGACGTACCGAACTACAACGTCTGCAACAAGCAGGAATTTGAGCTGGTGAATGTGCTTAACCGCATAAAGCCCGATATACTTCTTGCGCGGCACGGCGGCATGACCCTGTGGGGCGCGAAGCTCGGCATACCCTCGCTGCTAATCGGCGACGAACATTTCGGCATGGGCTACGAAGGGCTTGTAAATTACGGCGAGAGAATCCTCGAAACGATAGAAAACGACGAGTTCGTAAAGAACCTTGCGAAGCACTCGTCCAACCCCTACACAAAGTGGTGGCTCGAACAGGAACCCTACACATTTCTTGGAAAATAAGTTAAAAGTGAATAGTGAATAGTTAAGGTGCGCCTGCGGCGCATATTATGCGGAGGCTGCGCCCCGCACTAATATTTCTCACATTAGCGGACACCATAACTTTTCACGGCACCAACGAAGTTGGTGCAATCACTATACACTATTCACTTTTTACAAAGTTGTCATTATAAAGGAGAATTGTTTTTATGGCAGGATTGATTGAACAGGAGCGCTACACCTGCGCTATCGGCGCTTTGCAGACGGTGGTAGCTATTCCCCGCGCCGTGCCGATACTTCATTCGGGACCCGGCTGCGGCGTTATGATAAAAGGCTTTTTTGAGCGCTCGGCGGGCTACGCGGGCGGCGAGACTGCGCCCTGCACCAATTTCAGCGAGAAAGAGGTAGTTTTCGGCGGCACCGACAGGCTCCGCAATATTATAAAGAACACCTACAAGGTGCTTGATACCGATTTGCAGGTAGTCGTTACGGGCTGCACGGCGGGTATCGTGGGCGACGATGTGGCAAGCGTTACCGACGAATTTCTTTACGAGGAAGACAGACCGATCGTCCATGTTGAAACATCGGGCTTCAAGTCCAATAACTACGTTTCGCATTCGGCGGTCGTCAACGCGATAATCGACCAGTATGTAAGCCGCTTTGAGGACGATAACCCGGCGCGTTCGGAAAAGAATCTTGTGAACGTAATAGCTTCTATCCCCTATCAGGATCAGTTCTGGAAAGGCAATCTGAAAGAGTACAAGCGCCTGCTGGCGGGGCTTGGCTTAAAGGCTAACATTCTCTTCGGACCGCATTCGGGCGGCGTTAAGGAATGGCAGACGATACCGAAGGCGAACTTTAATGTGTTCATTTCTCCCTGGTACGGCGAGCCGATAGTTAAAAATTTACAGCGCAGATACGGTCAGCCTTTTTACAAGTTCGGCTATCTGCCTATCGGCGCGAACGAGACCACGAAATTCTTAAACGGCGTGCTTGAATTTGCGCTTGAACAGGGCGCGGAGATCGACGAGAAGAAAGCCCGCGCATTCATCGCGGAGGAGGAAAAGGCTTATTACGAGGAGCTTGACAACCTCGCAACGTTCCTGCTGGAGTTCCGCTACGGTCTGCCGAGCTATGTGCATATCCTGCATGACGCGGGGTATGTAGTGGGCTTGACGAAGTTCCTGCTGCATGAAACGGGGCTTGTGCCGAAGGAGCAGTTTATTGTCGATAATGTTCCCGCGAAGTATCAGGAGCAGATAGCGGCGGACATCAGGGCGACCTCCGACAAGCGCGAGATTCCCGTATATTTCGACCCCGACGCGGGCGCTATGCAGGACGTTATCCGCGGCTTGAAGCACAAGGGCAGAGGGCTTATTTTAGGCAGCGGCTGGGATAAGGAGCTTGCGGCGGAGATAAATGCGGACTTCCTTTCGATTGCCTGTCCCACGCCGTACCGCATTGTGCTGACGACAAATTATGTAGGATATACGGGCGGATTGCGGGTAATTGAGGATATTTACAATACCGCATTGGCGACATATAAATAACAAATGAATGCCGTCAACTTGCGCAAAACAAAGGCATACCAAAAGTCTTAGGAAGGGTTGCCCCCAGAGTCTGAGCGGTTCAGGCCTCATGAGAAATAGCAAGAAGCCGATTTTAATTTGCGAAGGTCAGCATATTCCCTACAAGAGCAGAACCGCATTTATGTAATTCAAAGAAAAGAAACATATCTCCCGTCAGGCGGCGGGAGATGTTTTTGAAAGCGAGGAAATAAATATGGCAAAGATAGCGATTGCCACATCTGACGGGTTCACGATAAACGAGCATTTCGGTCACGCAAAGTTTTTCCGCGTGTACGAGCTGGGCGAGACAGACTATACCTTTCTCGAAGTGCGGGACGCGGTTGCGGCGTGTCAGCACCAGCTCGGACATGACACCACACGCTTTGACAAGATAATCGAGCTGCTTTCGGACTGCGGCGCGGTGCTTGTGCAGAAGATCGGCGAAGGCGCGGCGGCGTATCTTATCAGCAAGGGCGTGCGTGTATTCGAGGTGAACGGCAGCATTGACGCGGTGCTGAAAAAGTTCATCGCCGATAAGCTGATATAAAAGAGATAAAAAAAGACGACCGAAAAAACGGTCGTTTTTTTGTGATGCTTGCTTGTCGGCACGATTTTAATTTTGACCGTTCAATTTTCTTTTTCCGATTAGCTTGCGAATGCCCCTGCACGAACTCGTTCGTGCCAACCCCTTCCTAAGACTTTTGGTTTGCCCTCACTTTGCGATAGTCGTTGGCTTTATTAAACAAAAAAACTCGCAGACCTTTCAATCTGCGAGCTTTGCGTTAGTCGGAGTGACGGGACTTGAACCCACGGCCTCTACCACCCCAAGGTAGCGCGCTACCACCTGCGCCACACCCCGAACAACAGTATTATTATATCACATAAATCCGGGTCTGTCAATGGGTAAAATGATGTTTTATGTAAAAAAAACGTAAATAAAATATTACGCTGTAAGGAGCAATATTTTCCCCTGCGGATCCAAGAATATTCCCTACCATATATTTCTTACGAAAAATATATAGTATGTTCATGAAATCTTGATTTTTTATTGATATAATAAATATAAATTTATTCCGCCGTGCAGGAATTTTTAGATGTTCTCAACAAGCTCCGTGCGGCGATCATCTGGAGGTCATCATGAGCAATCCCAAAACAAATAATTCAGGCGCTCCGGTAAAGGTTTCCGCCGCCGACGATAAATACCGCTGCTTCTTAAACCGCGAGCTTTCATGGCTCAGTTTCAACGAGCGCGTTCTCGAAGAAGCCGAAGACCCGCACAATCCCCTGCTTGAACGGCTGGGCTTTGTCTCGATCTTCCGCAGCAACCTTGACGAGTTCTTCATGGTGCGCGTGGGCGGTCTGCATGACGCGCTTTTCGTACCCGGCGCAAGCATCGACAGCCGCTCGGGAATGGGCCCCCGCGAACAGCTCGACGAGATACGCCCCGAAGTCGTCAGGCTCTCCGAGCGCCGCGACAAGGCTTACGCCGACATTATGGAGCGCGTCGCCGATTACGGACTGCGCCTTTCGGGTTTCCGCGACCTTACCCGCAGCGAATCCGATTATATCCGCATGAAGTTCGAATCTGATATTCGCCCGCTGCTGTTCCCGACGATACTCGGCAAAAAACAGCCGTTCCCGTTCCTTAAAAATAAGGAGGTCTACGGCTTTGCGGTTTTGGAGACAAAAAACGGCAAACGGCGCTTTGCTATCGTGCCGTCGCTTTCGCCGATGTTCCCGCGCTCGATCGTGCTTACAGGTATGTCAGGCACGGGCGGCGTGACCGTCGTTCCCGTCGATGAAGTTATCCTGCACTATTTTGCCGATATTTTCCACGGCTACAAGGTCATTGAAAAATCGCTTATCCGCATTATCCGCAATACCGACCTTGACGAAGAGCGCGTTTACGATGAAGAGCTTGACTACCGCTCGCATATTGCGGAGGTCATCAAAATGCGCAAGAAGCTCGCGCCCGTAAAGCTCGAACTTTCGCGTGAGCTTTCCGAAGCCGTCGTCGAGGAGCTTTGCAGCCTGCTGAAACTCGGGCGGGACTGGGTTTTCCGCACAAAAGCGCCTATTTCCGACGACTATATCAAGCCGATAAAGGAAGCTCTCGCCGACCGCCCCGAGCTTTTCTACAAGCCGCGCACCCCGCAGCGCTCGCCCAGTCTTTCGGAAACAAACGTTATTCCGCAGGTGCTTAAAAAGGACGTTCTGCTGCATTATCCGTATGAATCCATAACGCCGTTCCTGAATCTTTTGCAGCAGGCGGCGGCGGACAAGAACGTAATTTCGATACAGATGACCCTTTACCGCCTTGCGCCGCATTCCAAAGTTATCCAGGCGCTTACCGACGCGGCGGAAAACGGCAAGGAAGTTGACGTACTTGTGGAGCTGAAAGCGCGTTTCGACGAGGAAAACAATATCAACTGGTCGAAGCAGCTGGAGCAGGCGGGCTGCCGCGTGGTCTACGGTATCGACGGGCTGAAAGTACATTCCAAAATATGCCTGATAACGCGCCGCAACGGCAAATCGGTGCAGTACATAACGCAGATCGGCACGGGCAACTACAACGAATCAACGGCGCGGCTGTATACCGATCTTTCGCTGATTACCGCCAACCGCGACATCGGCGTTGAAACAAGCAACGTTATCCGCAAGATAATGATGGGCGAAACGGTCGCCGAATCGGAGAATCTTTTTGTAGCGCCGCATTGTCTGCAAAACAGGATAATCGACTGCATCGACGGCGAGATAAAGAAAGCCAAAAACGGCGAGCCTGCGTACATCGGCGTAAAGCTGAACTCCATGACAGACGTAAAGATCATGGAGCGGCTAATAGCGGCTTCGCAGGCGGGCGTAAAGATCGACATGGTGATACGCGGGATATGCTGCTTAAAGCCGGGAATAAAGGGCTATACGGACAATATCAGGATAGTAAGCATAGTCGGCAGACTGCTGGAGCATTCGCGCATTTACATCTTCGGCAGCGCCGAAAAGCCCGACGAGCGCAGGATATACATTTCATCGGCGGACTTCATGACGCGCAACACCTTGAAGCGTGTGGAGGTCGCCGTGCCGATATTTGACGCGGACATCAAGGCGCGGATAAGCGGCATTTTTGACGACCTGCTGAAAGACACGGCGCAGGCGAGGCTCATGCTGCCCGACGGCACATATAAGCGGCTGCGCACGGGCAAGGACGATTTCTGCGTGCAGGAATATTTCTACGACACGGCGGAAAGCAGGAACGTTCAGTAAAAACAGTAAAAACAGGAGGAAATATATATGTCAGAAAACGCCAAAAAGCTCTGCGTGCTGTTTCCCGGGATAGGCTATCATTGCGACAAGCCGCTTCTTTATTACGCCGAAAAGCTCGCGGGGTCAATGGGTTATGAAACGAAAAAGCTGGTATTTTCGGAGCTTGGCAGCAAGGAGGAGGCTCCGCGCCGCGCTCTTGCGCTTACCGGAAAGCAGCTTGAAAAGGTCGATTTTTCCGCGTATTCCCGCGTGGTGTTTATCGGGAAAAGTCTCGGGACGATAGTTTGTCTTGCCTACCGCGAAAGCAGGAAGATAAGCGCCGACGCGGTGCTGCTCACGCCGCTGACGTTTACCTTTGATTTTCCCGCGCAGGGCTGCACCGCATTTCACGGGACTGCCGATCAATGGGCGGCTACGTCCGATATAGAGCGGCTTTGCGGGGAAAATGATGTGCCGTTGTATACATATCCGGGCGCTAATCATTCGCTTGAAACGGGCAGAACGCTTGATGATATAGCCGCGATGTCGGATATTATCGGGAAGATAGCAACTATCTTGCAGTAAACGCAAAACAGGGGCATACCAAAAGTCTTCCCCCACAAAAGCCGACGGTATCAGCAAGCTAACGGTAAAAAGAAAAGTGTTAGGTTCAAAATTAAAATAGGCAATTTTAAGAAAATCTAACAAAAACGCAGAAATGAATGAATCAGCAAAACAGAGCGGAAACAAAGAAATTGCCGATTTTATTTTGCGAAAGAGCGGGGCGGGCAGATTCTTACCGAAGGTGCAGGATTTGCTGGAAAGCGGCGGGAGCAAGCCCCCGCCCTACAAGTTTTTTCACAGATAAATAACATATATTGTATGGCGGGGCAGATTCCCCGCCCTTTTTGTTTGTCTGCGCTTTTTCCCCTACCTTGATGATATTTTATCATTCGCACAATTAACTTGACATAAGGTCGAAATCCATAGCAAAATGATAGGCTTTCGCCAATAATACGCTCTCACTTTAGTGATTATCACGAAAATACACATTACCTATTGACATAGTATGTTTTATGCGATATAATAAATCATATCAACATTGTAGGAATAATGTGAACGAAAGGAAAGATCGTATGTCACAATTACTTAAAATAGAGAATTTGTCGGCAGGCGCTGAGGAAACAGAGCTGCTGCACGGAGTTTCGCTTGCCGTCGGCGAGGGGGAAACTCACGTTGTTATGGGTCACAACGGCGCGGGAAAATCAACGCTCGGCTCGGTCATCATGGGCAGTCCCGAATATACCGTCACGGGCGGAAAGATCGTCTTTAACGGCGAGGACATCACGGAGCTTTCGGCTGACAAAAGGGCGCGGCTGGGGCTGTTCCTCTCGTTTCAGAACCCTATTGAGATACCCGGCATAACGCTTGCGGAATTTTTAAGAAACGCGCTTGAACAGGTCACAGGCAAGCGCATAAAGCTCTGGGATTTCAAGAAAAAACTCTACGCCGCTATGGAACTGCTCGAAATGGACAAGTCCTACGCCGACCGCGATCTTAACGTGGGCTTTTCGGGCGGCGAAAAGAAAAAAGCAGAAATATTGCAGCTGCTTATCCTCGAACCGAAGCTCGCTATCCTCGACGAGACCGACTCGGGGCTTGACGTTGACGCGGTAAAGACCGTTTCAAAGGGCATCGAGGAATATAAAAAGCGCACGGGCGGAGCGCTTATCGTCATCACCCACAACACCAAGATTCTCGAAGCGCTGACCGTTGACAAAACGCATATACTTTCGGCGGGCAGGATAGCCGCAGAGGGCGGCGCGGAGCTTGTCGATGACGTGATTGAAAACGGCTTTGAGAGATTTTCACAGCAGGGAGCAAAGTAATGGAAAAGAAAACACAAGTTATAGACATTGACCGCTCCCGCTACGATTTCCGCTACGCGGAGGACGAGAGCGAATACCTCGAAAGCGGCATAGCTCCCGACATAATCGCGGCTATCTCGGAGGAAAAGAACGACCCCGACTGGATGAGGGAATTTCGCCTGAGATCGCTCGAAATATACAACCGCACGCCAATGGTGAACTGGGGGCCCGACATTGCGGGGCTTGACGTTGACAAGATAGTTACCTATATCAGGCAGAAAAGCCGCATGAACAGCGACTGGAACGACGTTCCCGAAGACATCAAGGAGACCTTTGAAAAGCTGGGTATCCCGCAGGCGGAGCGCGAATCGCTCGCGGGCGTGGGCGCACAGTACGACAGCGAGCTTGTTTACCACAACGTGCGCGAGGAGGTCGCGCAGTCGGGCGTGGTCTACACCGACCTTGAATCCGCCATGCACGACCCGAAGTACGCCGACATGATAAAATCGCATTTCATGAAGCTCGTGCCGCCGACCGACCACAAATTCGCGGCGCTGCACGGCGCAGTATGGTCGGGCGGGTCGTTCGTGTATGTGCCGAAAAACGTTCACCTTGACATACCGCTGCAAAGCTATTTCAGACTAAACGCAAAGGGCGCGGGACAGTTCGAACACACGCTGATAATCCTTGAGGAAGGCGCTTATCTGCACTTTATCGAGGGATGTTCGGCTCCGAAATATTACGAGGCGGCGCTCCATGCGGGGTGCGTTGAGCTTTACGTCGGCAAGGGCGCGAAGCTCAGATATTCGACTATCGAGAACTGGTCGAAAAATATGTACAATCTGAACACCAAACGCGCTCTTGTAGAAGAGGGCGGCACGATAGAATGGGTATCGGGCAGCTTTGGCTCGCACGTTTCGTATCTCTATCCTATGAGTATATTAAACGGCAGGAACGCCCGCGCAGAGTTCACGGGCATTACATTCGCGGGCGAGGGTCAGAACCTCGACACGGGCGCTAAGATCGTCCACAACGCCCCCGACACATCTTCGTATATGAACACAAAGTCCATAAGCAAGTCGGGCGGGGTAAGCACGTTCAGGAGCGCCGTAGTCGTTAAGGAAAACGCTCACGGCAGCAAAAGCTCGGTCAACTGCGAATCGCTCATGCTTGACAGAATCTCCCGCTCGGACACCGTGCCTGTCATGGATATTCGCACAAAACACTGCGATGTAGGGCATGAAGCGAAGATCGGGCGGATAAGCGACGAAACAGTTTTCTATCTTATGTCACGCGGACTCAGCGAGGAACAGGCGCGGGCGATGATAGTTCGCGGCTTTGCGGACAACGTTTCAAAGGAGCTGCCGCTTGAATACGCGGTAGAGATGAACAACCTTATCGGGCTGGAAATGAAAGGGAGCGTCGGGTGAAAAACATGAGCAATACAAAACTTAATACGCTGCCCGTGCCGACCTTCCGCTGGCTCGGGGTGAATTTTGCAGAAGACGATATAGAAAAATATGAAACCGAATCGCATGAGATAACCGCAGCGGAGGGCGAGAGCAAAACAGCTGTCATATATATCGACCGCGAAGGCTTTACAGATGTACAAATCAGCGCTGCGGACGGTGCGAACGTAAAGCTCGTTCAGGTGTTCGATGTGCAGGGAAAAGCGGTCTCGCAGGTCACGGCGGAGGTCGGCGCAAACGCAGGCTTTGAACTGGTGCAGCTGTATTTGGGCGGCGGCACAGTAAGCGGCATAACCGCTGGGCTTAACGGCAGAAAGGCGCGTTTTTCCGCAGATTTAGGCTATCTTCTGAACGAGGGCGATAAGCTCGACATTAATCTTCTGGCGGATCATACAGGCAGAAAAACGGTCTCGGAGATAAACGCACGCGGCGTGCTGAACGGCTCGGCGGAAAAGATTTTCAAGGGTACTATCGACTTTAAAAACGGCGCTGTCGGCGCTAAGGGCAGCGAAAAGGAAGAAGTTCTGATATTAAGCGACGAAGCCGTAAACAAGACCGTTCCGCTTATCCTATGCGCGGAGGAGGACGTTGAGGGCAGTCACGGCGCATCGATAGGCAGACTTGACGAAAAGCAAGTATTCTATATGCAGTCAAGAGGTATCGACGAGGAAAAAATTTACGAGCTTGCGGCAAATGCCAAGATCCGTCAGATACTTGACAAAATAGACGACGAGGAGACCGTAAGGCGCATTAAAGCGCGGATAGGGCGAGGTGAGGACGATGAATGACAAACTGCTTTCAAAGGCAAATTTTCCCGTCTTTGAGGTATACAAAGACCTGGTATATCTTGACAACTCCGCAACGCAGCAGAAGCCGCGCCGGGTTATCGAACGCGCCGAAAAATATTACTTTGAGGAAAACGCCAATCCCCTGCGCGGGCTTTACAACCTTAGCGTGAAGGCTACCGACGCTTACGAAAACGCCCGCGAAGCCGTGAGAGGGTTCATCGACGCGGAAAGCAGCAAGGAGATAATCTTCACGCGCAACGCCTCCGAAAGCCTTAATCTTGTGGCGTATTCGTGGGGGCGGGCTAACATTTCCGCCGACGACGAGATACTTGTGGCGGTCTCGGAGCATCATTCCGACCTGCTCCCCTGGCAGTTACTTGCTAAGGAAAAGGGCGCGAAATTAAACTATCTCGAATGCGACAAATCCGGCGGGTACACGGCGGAAGCGCTTAAAAAAGCACTCACACCGCACACAAAATTATTCGCCATAGCACAGATCTCGAACGTGTTCGGGCGGCTCAATCCCATTAAAGAATTTGCGGAGATATGCCATGCGAACGGCACGGTGATCGTCTGCGACGGAGCGCAGAGTGTGCCGCATATCCCTGTTGATGTGCGCGAGCTGGGCGTTGATTTCCTTGCATTTTCGGGGCATAAAATGCTTGCGCCGATGGGGATAGGCGTGCTGTACGGTCGTGAAGAGCTGCTCGAAAAAATGCCGCCGTTCCTTTCGGGCGGCGAGATGATAGAATACGTCACCCGCGAGGGCGCGACCTACGCCGAGCTGCCGCACAAGTTCGAGGCAGGCACGGTAAACGTCGGCGGCGCGGTGGGGCTTCACGCGGCTATCGACTACATCAATGAACTGGGCTTTGAGCTTATCGAAAAGCGCGAAAACGAGCTGACGGCGCTTGCCTTCGACGAGATGAAAAAGATCCCGCACGTTAATATACTCGGCGCTGACGACGCTGACGATCATCACGGGATCCTGACATTCACGGAACAGCCGCTTCATCAGCATTTGGGCGTGCAGTCAACGGCGAGAATGAGCCTTGCATTTTACAACGATGAGCAGGACATAAGGCGCTTTATCGACGCGCTGAAAACGGTAAGGAGGAGAATGGGCTATGACGGATAACATCTACAACGAGGTGCTGCTTGACCACAATCTTCACCCGCTGCACCTGCACGAGCTGCCCTGCGCGAGCTGTACCTGCGCAGGCTTGAACCCCACCTGCGGCGACCAGCTGACCCTGCACCTCAATATCGAGAACGGCATTATAACTGACGGCGCGTTTACGGGCGTGGGGTGTGCGGTGTCGCAGGCTTCTACCGACATCATGCTTGAACTGATAATCGGCAAATCGGTTGACGAGGCGCTTCATCTCAAGGAGCTTTTCGGGCGAATGATCGGCAGCGCTATCACCGACGAGGAGCTTGAAGAGCTTGAAGAGGCGGGCGCTTTGCAGAACATCTCGAAAATGCCCGCGAGGGTAAAATGCGCCCAGCTGGGCTGGAACACGCTCGGCAGGCTGCTTGACGAAGCCGTTTCGGGAGGTGCGCAATGAGATGAAGGTATCTACAAGGGTAGAATACGGGCTTGTTGCGCTTGCTGACATAGCGCTCAATTCCGAGAACGGCTGCACGGTGTCGTCGGCGGAGATAGCCGAGCGGCAGAACATTTCGCAGAAGTATCTGGAGCAGATCATAATAGGACTGCGGCAGGGCGGATTTGTCAAGGGCATGAAAGGCTCACGCGGGGGGTATGTGCTTTCGCGGCCTGCGGAAAGGATATATCTTTCGGAGGTGCTTAACGCGCTTGATAACAATATTTTAGCCGATGCGCACGAAGCTGAGGAAACGTTGGGGAATGACATACTTTCGTCGGTAAACAGTTGTTTGTGGAATAAGCTGAACGGATATATGCGGCAGTTTACCGAGAGCATGACGCTTGCAGATGTTATTGGCGAATACCGAAAAAGCACGGGCGGCGGGGATATGTATTACATTTGAAGGCAATCAAAAAACCGCAAAATGAGGACAAAACCAAAAGTCTTAGGAAGGGTTATCCCCCGCACGAACTTGTTCGTGCCACCCCATTCCTAAGACTTTTAGTTTGCCCTCGCTTTGCGGTTTCGGTTATTTGGGCATAAAAATAGCATTTACGCGGGTCTCTCGTTTACCTTGCGCATATACACTCCGCCGCCAATGAAACCCAATCCCGTTACCGCAATCACCGCCGACATTCCCGAAAACTTATCGCCGAAAAATATCCGCGAAGGCTTATCAGGGTCTATCATCGCCCCAACAGACTGCATATACACATCGGCAGTCTCGCCGCCAAAAGCCGATTTCGGATATTTGCGCGAAACGCTGTAATCCTTCCCGCCATACTCATAAACATAATCCACCGCGAAATAATCCTCGCGGGTAGACCCGCCATTCGACCAGCCGTGCGAAAACCCCTCCTCCGCATTCTGCGGAATCACCGTGACCGCCTGCGTACATTGGCTTTTCAGCACGTTATAGCCTATGATCTTCCCGAATCCCAAAGCGCAGAATATCAGCCCGATTATAAACCACATCGCCGTAAAAAACGTGATAAGCCCTCGCGGCGCTTCGGGCATATATAAAGGCTTTTTCCTCTGCACTTCCGTTCCCGAAATACTCTCCACGATCTGTATTCTCCTTTTCTTTTTATCGCGTTATCGCGATTTTGTCTTTTGTGCCGCAATCCGATTATAACATATTTTGTCCGTCAGGTCAATGGCATAAATGCCAAAAATATCAAAAGTCTCGGTTCATATAACGTTTACAAAGAATTAATAAAATATCGTAAACTTTTTTGGCTTGTAAATCGTCTAATATAATAGAAACCCCCAATAATACACATCAACACACAAACACTATGTACAGAACAAAAAGGAGACGATCAAAATGAAAAAAATCAACAAATTTGCGGAATTTTTAAGGAACCTCAGACACTTCGGCAAAGACAGGCGCAAAGCGGTCAGCTGCACCGACATTGACGACTTTATCAGCGCGATGATCGACGAACCCGCCGGCGATTTTGAAGCCGAATACGAATCCTTCACCAGCGAATACTTCTATAACCGATAAGAAAGCAGACAACAAAACGGATAAGATAAATACCTTCCTCCAAAAAATAGAAAAACAGACCCAGCGGCTTGATTGTCTGCCGGGTCTGTTTTATCAGTTAAAAGTGAATAGTTAATAGTGAATAGTTAAGGAGCGCCTGCGGCGCATATTCAAATTATTAAATACGTCCGCGAAGCGGACTCCTTAACTATTCACTATTCACTCTTAACTGTTCACTTCATTAAGCCATGCCTGCGGTGATTATCGCCATTTTGTAAACCTCGTCGGCGTTGCAGCCGCGGGAAAGGTCGTTGATAGGCGCGTTCAGACCCTGGAGGATCGGGCCGTAAGCCTCATAGCCGCCCAGTCTCTGCGCGATCTTGTAGCCGATGTTGCCTGCTTCGATAAGCGGGAAGATGAAGGTGTTCGCCTGACCCGCTACCTTGCTGTCGGGGCACTTGGTCTTGGCAACCTCTGCCGATACCGCCGCGTCGAACTGGAACTCGCCGTCGATAACGAGATCGGGAGCAAGCTGACGAGCCTCAATAACAGCGTCATGACTGAGCTGTACCGTGCCGCCCTTGCCCGAGCCGTAGGTCGAGAACGAAAGAACGGCTACCTTCGGGTCGATGCCGAAGAAATCAGCGGTGCGGGCAGTCTCAACAGCTACCTCAGCAAGCTGACGGGCTGCCGAAAGAACCACGTTGCCGTCCTTGTCGAGCCTGTCGGTGTAGCCGAGATTGATAGCGCAGTCGCCCATAGCGATCTTTTCCTCAACGCCGTCCTTCTCGCGGAACAGAATGAACGAAGAGCTTACAAGGTTCGAGCCTTTCTTGGTCTTGATGATCTGGAGAGCGGGACGAACGGTGTCGGCGGTGGAGTATGTAGCGCCGCCCAGCAGAGCGTCAGCCTTGCCCGCCTTAACGAGCATGGTGCCGAAGTAGTTGGACTTCTTGAGAGCCGCACGGCATTCGTCTTCGGTCATCTTGCCCTTGCGAAGCTCTACCATCTGAGCTACGAGAGAATCGAACTCGGGGTAGGTCTCGGGGTCAACGACAGTAGCACCGCTGATGTCGAAATTGCCGGCAGCAGCCGCAGCCTTTACCTCGTCGTCCTTGCCGCAGAGAACAACGTCCATAAGCTCCTCTTTAAGCAGCCTGTCAGCCGCCGAAAGAATACGAGCGTCGGTACCCTCTGTAAAAACAATAGTTTTCTTGCTCGCCTTAAGATTGGCGATCAGCTTGTCAAACATTCCCATGATATTTATACCTCCAATAAATTATTGACTGGTTTGCCGCAGAGCGGTATATAAATATTATAACTTATTTTTCAGGATTTTTCAATAGGTATTTTGAAATTTTCACGAAAATCAGTTTTATTACATTTATCAGCAATCTCTCGTTGGGCTTGATGATAATACATACCTATTTATTGATTGTGGGGTGGGGGCTTGCACCCATACGCACTAACCTATTCAAAATTACTGTAAAATCGCGGTTTTGCGGGCATTCACGGACGCGCAATGCACGCCCCTACAATATGTAACCCGCACAAAATAAGGTGTAGGGCGGGGACGAGTTCAACTCCCGCCCGTCTGTCCGCAAATCCTGCCCTGTCGGTAAGGATCTGCCTGCCCTGCGTTTTCTTTGCAAAAATCGCTGCGCTCTTTTGCAAATTAAAATCGGCAATTTGCTTGTTCCCGCTCAATTTTGCAGAGCTATTCAATTCTGCGTTTTTGTTAGATCTTCTTGAAATTGCCGATTTTATTTTTGACCGCTCACCTCTGCGGATAATTACGATTTGCTTGATTTGTCGGCTTTGCGTGGGTTGCGCCGTTGGCGCAAATGGGGTGCTGTCCCATACCCTGCAAGGGGGCTCCTCGCCCCCTTGACCCCTCGCCAGCGCGAGCCGGCGCTGGATCCGGCATTATCCCTCACCTTGCGAAATATCTTTTATCTTTTATCTTTTATCTTTTATCTCTGTTATGCCCTGCTCCGTGAACCTTAGCACCCTGTCGCATATCGAAAGCGCCGCCGGACGGTGCGTTACTATCACGACTGTTTTATCCGTCATTCTCCGCAGATTCTCGAGCAGCCTTTTCTCGGTATCCTCGTCAAGAGCGCTCGTCGATTCGTCCAGCAGCAGCACGGGACTCCCCGAAAACAACGCCCTCGCTATCGCTATGCGCTGCATCTGCCCTTCCGACAACCCCGTTCCACGCTCGCCGAGCAGCGTATCAACGCCGTTTTCAAGCCCGCCGACAAATTCCTCCGCGCAGGCTATCCGCAGCGCTTCGTTTATCCGGTCGTCGTCATTAACGGCGCTTCGGTCGGCAAACGTCACAATGTCGCGTATCGTGCCTGTCATAAGCTGATTTCCCTGCGGAACGTAGGCAAAAAGCCTGTGCCACTCCGCCGTAAGCTCCGCGCTGCCGTCCGTCAGCCGCAGGAACCTCTCCCCGCCGTCAAGCCGGTAAATACACATCATGAGTTTAAGCACAGTAGACTTTCCGCAGCCGCTCTGCCCCGTGAACGCCACATATTCGCCCTTGTTTATCTCGACCGAGATATTATTCAGCACAACGGGCTGATCCTCTTTTGAAAGCCCGTCCGCCTTTTCGGTGAACGGATAGTAGGTAAAATCGGCGTTTTTCAGACCAAAGCTCTTTATCCTGCCGCGATACGCCGCCGTCACCTCGTCAAGCGGCAGCGGCGGGGCTTCGCAGTCGCTGCCGAAGCTCTCGATCTCCATGAGCCGCTCGGCGCTTGCCGTCATCGAGTAAAATTTCGGCAGATAGCCTGTTATATTTGCAAACGGCGACTGCACCTGCGAGATAAGCTGCGTTACCGCCGTGAGCGTACCGTAGGACATAGCGCCCGTGAGTATCCCGTAGCCGCAGTAGCACACGCCCGCGACATACATTCCACTCATCGCGGTACCAAACCCCACGTTGCAGATATTCGAAAACCTCACCCGCTTCATTCTCGCCGACTTGTGAGCATTCATTTTCTCCCGCGCCTGAACGGCGGCGGTGTCGGCGGCGGCAAACGAACGAATCATCATCATGCTGCCTATTCGCTCCTGCAAGAACACGCGCAAGCTGCCGTCGCTTTCCTGAACGTTCTTGTGCAGGCGCTTCATCGCCTTGCGGAACATGGACGCAAGAACTACTATCGCCGCGCCGCCGGGAACGATCACGCAGGCAAAACGCGGCTCCAGCACCGAAAGCATGACCACCGCGCTTATCAGCCGGACGGTCATTCCCGCCAACCCGGGGACTATCTCCACATAGCCGTTTGCCGCGATAACCGCGTCGTTCGTCAGGCGGTTGAGCCATTCGCCAGAATGTACGGCGCTTATCCTTGAAAAATCCTTCGCAAGCAGATTCCCGAACAGACGTTCTTTAAAAGTATTTTCGAGCGTGGAGCGCGTAAGCTCGTTGAAATAGCGTGCAAACATATTAAGCGCCTGCTGACCTGCCGCCAAAGCTACCAGCGCAGCGGCGCTTTTCACAAAGCCCTCGCGGCTGCCGCTTACCGCGCTGTCAACCACGCTTCTCAGCAGCAGCGCGTACAAAACGCCGCTGCCGCCGCTCAATGCCTGTATAACGATAAGCATCAGGACGAACAGCTTTTTTCTTCCCGGAACGCGCCACAGCCATTTCACGGCGCTGTCTTTTTTCGCCCCTATTGCCCGCGCCCCCCTTTCAACACAAAAAGCGGCGGGAAGCCTAAGCCGCCTGCCGCTTTTTCATCACTCAGTTTTTCACCCGCGAAAATCAGGTATTTGTGGTATCATCGTAGTCATCGTCGTCCCAGATATAGGGAGTGGAATCGGTAATAACATCATTTGCGGTAAGCTCAATAAGCTCTACCGATACGGGTGTGTACTCTGTCTTCATACCATTATCCTCCATTACTTTTTATTTATTTAAAATATTAAGATAATGCTTCAACCGCGTTGCTGAACTTGCAGAGAGCCTGGATCAGCAGCTTAAGCTGTTCGTCATTGCCCTTGTTGCGGTCAATAACGTTATGGCAATAGAACGAGGGACCGTACTTGATAGTCTTGGTCGTGGTACCCTTAGTTACCTTTATGCTGTAAGTCTTGCCGACATTGAGCGCAAGAATATCCGAAATGAGAAGCTCAAGACCGTCGCTCGCCTTATTTACTGCAACTGTTACGGACTTGTCGGAGTCAACATATTCCAGCTTGTCAGCGTCCTTGAAGATAACCGATACGGCGATCTTGTCGGTGAGCAGGAGATTCGAGCGCGTCCTTACACCCGAAGGCAGAGTAGAAGTATCGAACTTCTTGCCGTAGGTCGTCAGGTCGGTAACGGTTCTGTCGCTTTCCGCAAGGATACTGTTGGCAAGATCGTCGGTCTTATAGTCAAAGTACAGCTGCGAGTAAGCGCCGTAGTTCAGCATCGCCTTGATAGCTTTTTCATACTTTCTTCCGCTGTCGAGCTTGTCAATATCATCGAAATAGCTCTTGGCGTACTCTCTTATCGAATACTTATCGGCACCGCTTGCGGGCCAAAGAACCTTAGTGCCGCTGACGAGCTTTGCAGAGATCTCGGTCGTCATATTCTTTGCGGTAACAGGACACTTGAAGACAACAAGTCCGTTCGAATCAGCGGTACCCTTGACCTTTATGGTCTCAACGCCGTTGCCGAAATCTGCGGTGAACTGCATTACTGCGGTATCCCTTACGCTTTCGGGAACAGAGAGCTTGTAATTTAACGAAATATCGCCTTCAAGGCTTACGCTGCGCTGCTTCAGGGCAACAGGCTCCTCAACGTCGGAGGTAACAATGTTCACCGTTACGTCAGAATCGGGCATAACGAACGAATACTTGCCGCTGCTGTCCGCAGTAATAGTCTTTTCGGTATTGCCGTACTTGTAGGTAACTTTGTCGATCTTAACGCCGCTCTTGGGCTTAATATCAAGAGTTACATTCTTGCCCGACTTGATAACAGTATTCACGTTAGTAGCAAGCTGCGTGCTGTCTGCGGTCGTCGTTACAGTCACCTTGCTGCCGCTGTAAGCAGAGCCGTTCTCGTTTACCGTGAATTTTCTGTCCTTCTGCTGGGCATTCTGGTCTTCCTTGGTAGCTCTTACCTCGCCGCTCGTCGCAAGCGTAGCATAATAACTATCATCGAAAAGATCGTCTATGGTGATGTAATCCTTGGGCGCTTTGCCGCTCATGCAAGCCCAGCCGCTTGTAATGATCTGATCGCCGAAAACACTTACGCCAATCTTAGCCGTATCGGCAAGCGGCGCAACGATATTAATAACCTGATTGTTTCCGAGACGGATATTCGAATACTTCTTGGTCGTGGAATTTCCGATAAGCATATAGTTTCCGGTGACATTTACATTGCCGGAAAGATTCAGGGTCGAGCCGAACGAAATGCCCGCGCCGCGAAGCTCGGAAGGAACCTTGCTGATGTTATTGATAATGCTGCCGCCGCTGACAGAGCAGGTGCCTGCCTCAACGGAGACCGCGCCAATGTTACTGTCATTGCTGCCCGTTGCCGAAACCTGACAGATATTTTCCTTTATGGTACCGCCGGTCATTTCGAAATTCGCAGTAGCGGCGGACAGACCAACGGCGCTGCCTCTCTTCGCCTTGTTTTCCGAGATAACGGCGTTGCCGCTCAGTTTAAATGTAGCGTACTGTCTCAGTGCCACGCCGCCGCCGTTGCTGTTTCTGGCGGTATTCTGCGAAGCCTCGTTGCCGGTGATCGTACCGCCGGACATCTCAAACACGCTGTAATCGTGGCAAAGAACGCCGCCGCCGTAGCAGACGGAGGACTCGCCGTAAGCGGTATTGTTCTTGATAGTGCCGCCCGTCATGATAAAGCTGGTGGTGCCGCTTAAGTTGTTCGGGCTGCCCAGCGTAACCGCACCGCCGTAATTGACCTTTTTCGACACGTTGCCGCTGATCGTACCCGATTTAAGAACAAGCGTTCCGCCTGTCTTTACATAGATAGCGCCAAGCCCCACGCCGCCGGTGATAACGCCGGTTCCCTGGGTAGAATTATCAACAATGGTGAGCTTGCAGCCCGGTTCTACCTGGAATACCGGGTAGCTGGTGGACTGGGAATTGCCTATTACCTTGTAGCCGTTAAGGTCAACGGTAACATCGGAGCCGGTTACTTTAAAGTACTTGCTCTTGGTCGGAACCATGTTATCCGTAAGCATGATAGTGATAGGATCGCTGTTCTTAACATATTCCTGAAGATCTTCAAACTTGCCCGCAGATACGGTATACGCGCTTGCAGTAACAGCCGTATCGACAAACAATTTCGGGAAAACCTGTGCAGGAACGCCTGAAACTATCGTCAGTGCGAGAACAGCGGCAACTGTTCTGCGCAGCATTGACTTAGTATTTTCCTTCATTTGCCTTATCCTCCCTTAATAATTATAATAACATACCCCGCGGAGACGCATTTCACCCGCGAACAGATAATTTAACATTATAATTATATCACACCGAGTTAAAAAAGTCAAGTCCTTTCGGGCAAATTGGAGCAATATTTTTTGGACAGTTTCCAATAACATACAACTATATTAAACAGCATTAAATTTATCGCAGGAGAGAGCATTGCCCCGCCCGTCATGTTTTTTCCAACCGCTTGCGCGGATTGTTGTAGGGCGGGGGCTTGCTCCCGCCCGTTGCCTTGCAAATCTACATGGTTTCACAACGCCAAATATTGTAGAGGGCGTGCATTGCGCGTCCGTGAATTTCCCTCGCTGTGATGATATTTTAGCCTTCATGCAATTCGTTTGCGAAAATCGCTCCGCTCTTTCGCAAATTAAAATCGGCAATTTCTTTGTTTCTGTCACGTTCTGCTGATTTTAACACTTCTGCGTTTTTGTCACTTTTTCTTGAAATTGCCGATTTTAATTTTGACCGGATCGGATTCTTACTATTTCTCACAATGCTTTAACCGCTCAGTCTCTGGGGGAAACCCTTCTGAAGAAGAGTTATCCCTTGCACGAACTTGTTCGTGCCGACCCCCTTCCTAAGACTTTTGGTTTTGCTGTCATTGCCGCGAACGCCAACTCCGCCGCGCCGATGTCCATATTGCAGCCGAGCCGGAACAGCCTTACCTCGCCTGTCATTTTGTCGAAAAGCGCAAGCGACCTCGCCAGCGCGTCGGGCGAATACGGGCGGTACATCTGCCGCAGCAGCAGCGGATAAAGCTCGTCCCTCTCCGCACGGCGTATGGCGTTTTCGGCGGCGCGTTCAAGGCAGCAGATACCCGCAAGCGGCACCGAGATATTTTCGCCAAGACGGTGCTTGCCGTTGTAGGGCGTGCCGAAAACCGTGACTTCCCCGCCCGAAACGCGGATAAGCGGCTTGTCGTCGTTGACCATGACCGCCCTTTCGCCGAGCAGCCTGCGCCACAGCGCCGTATGGGTGGATTTTCCCGTGCCGGAGGGTGCTGTGAATAAATAACCTCTGTCATCAACGGCAACACACGACCCGTGGAAAAGAATGGTATCAAAGCGTGGCATATTCTCCGCGATAACGCGGTAAACGGCAAGCTCCTCGATATAGTCGTCCGCCGCCCGCGACGAGGAAAGCCTTCCCCGCTCCGCCGCGATGTCCTCCGCCGTGATGTTCACCGAAATGTCGGTAGAAGGTAAGTCCTCGCAGCGGTAATCGGCGCAGTAATCGTGAACCCGCTCAAAAAGCGAGGTTATCCTCACCGTTCTGCCCGCGAAAATATATGTTCCGGTATATGGCATTCAGCCTGCTCCCTCCCTTTTTCGTATGTTTCGCTACATTTTGTAGTGTCGGGGCTTGCCACGACCTTTTCACTCAAATCCGTCCTGTTTTTCAAAATAATAGACTTCCTCGAAAATCCCTGCCTTGCGCTATTGTTGTGCAAAAATCGCTGCGCTCTTTCGCACAATAAAATCGGCAATCCACTTGCTCCTGTCACGTTTTACAGGTTTTTACAATCTGCTTGTTTTTGTGGGCTTTCTCATAAATTGCCGATTTTATTTTTGAACCGCACAATTTGCGATTATTACCCGACTTTGTTCGTGCGGTTGACCCCTCGCCAGCGCACGGACACCGAACCCCGTGTCTGTCTCACCGTCTGCTTGCTTTTTACCATGTATACTGCGTCAGCTTTCCCTCTCTCCCGAGATCGGGATAATCCCATTGCCGCAGCACTTCATATGTTGCTATCGCCACCGAGTTCGAAAGATTCAGCGAACGCAGCGTCGGTCGCATCGGTATCCTCACACAACTATCCGGATTCGCATAAAGCAGATCCTCCGGCAAGCCCTTATCCTCCCGCCCGAACACGATAAACACGGGTCTTTCGGCAGAATAAGCCGCCTCGCTGTGAACCGTCCGCCCCTTAGTCGTAAAGTAATAAAACTCCCCGCCCGGATTGCCGCGCTTGACCTCGTCAAAGCTGTCATATTCGTAAATCTCCAGCTTATCCCAGTAATCAAGTCCGGCGCGTTTGAGCTGCTTGTCGGTTATCGTGAATCCGTATGGCTTCACAAGATGCAGCGCCGCACCCGTCACCGCGCAGGTACGCGAGATATTGCCTGTATTCTGCGGGATCTGCGGCTCGACAAGCACGATATTCAGCCTGTTCATTCGGCGTTCTCCAGCATTTTTTCGGCTTTAAGGGCGATCGCGCATTCCACGCGCTTTTTCTCGATCTCGCAGCCGACCTTATACGAGCTTTTAATGTCGCCCATGTACAGATAATTGTTCGCGTTGCACCCGCCGCTGCAATAGAATCTCGCCCAGCATTTGCGGCAGTCGGGCTTGGAATAAATGTGCGCTCCCGCAAATTCCTTTTTCAGGTCGTGGTTGAATGAGCCGTCGTTCAGCGAACCCATTTTGTACTCCTCATGACCGACAAACTGATGACATGGGTAAATATCGCCGTCGGTGGAGATAGCCACATATTCGTTTCCGCAGCCGCAGCCGCGCAGCCTTTTAACCGCGCAGGGACCCTGATCGAGGTCGAGCATAAAATGGAAGAAATTGATAAATCTGCCCGAAGCGCGTATCTGTCTTATGCGGTCGGCAAGGCGGTCGTACTCGGCGAAAATGCGCGGCAGATCGCTCTCGGAAAGCGCGTAAGGCTCCTTGCTCTCGGCGGCAACAGGCTCAACGGAGATCTGCTCGAAGCCCTCCGCGTAAAGGCTCATTACGTCCTCCGAGAAATCAAGATTGTACTTTGTGTAGGTTCCGCGGACGTACCATTCCTTGTCGCCGCGCAGCTCGACGAGCTTTTTGTATTTGCCGATAAAGCTGTCATAGCTTCCCGTGCCGTTCGGGTACTGTCTCATGCGGTCGTTGACCGATCTTCTGCCGTCCACCGAAAGCACGACGTTATACATATTTTCGTTGATATACTGAATACGCTCATCGGTCAGCAGCGTGCCGTTGGTCGTTATCGTGAAATTGATATGCTTGCCGAATTTCTTTTCCTGCTCCCTGCCGTATTCGACTATCTGCTTAACGACCTCGAAATTCATGAGCGGTTCGCCGCCGAAGAAATCTATTTCAAGATTCTCGCGGTTGGCGGATTTCTGCATAAGAAAATCTATCGCCTTTTTGCCCGTTTCGAAGTCCATGAGCATACGCCCCTGACCGTAATCGCCCTTACCCGCGAAGCAGTATTCGCAGCGCAGGTTGCAGTCCTGAGCGACGATAAGGCACATCGACTTTATCGGCGAGGCTACGGCTGTTTCGGCGTACTTTTCGTAATCGTCCTCCGAAAAAAGTATCTTGTCGGCATAAAGCGATTTAAGCTCGTCCCAGCATTCGGCAAGCTCTTCCACGGAATACTTTTCCTGAAGAGCCACCAGCGCCGCCGCAGGAATATCTCCAGCAAGGGGCGGCTCGCAGAAATCAAGCAGCTCGTATGTCATATCGTCAACGACATGAACGCCGCCGCTGTTTACGTCAAGCAGGATATTCATGCCGCTGTTTTTAAATTTATGTATCATAGAAATATACCTCCAAAAAATAAAGGGACATTCCGAGAACGTCCCTTTTCATGAAAATGTCTCAACGAACGAGCATTAGTCCTCTCTTGCGCACTTCTGATTTGCAACGGTGCAGGAAGTTTTGCAGGCAGACTGGCAGGAAGCCTGGCACTTGCCGCAGCCGCCCTTTGCCGCAGACTGCTTGAGGTTAGCCTTGTTAATGGTCTTGATATGCTTCATTGTGATTACCTCCAATTAAAGTATTTATATTATTATAGCATATTTCGCGGACGTATTTATTAACGCAAAATGAACGCCCGATAAAATTATTTTATCCTGAACCAGTTGCTTTTGGAATTTACGCCCACGATGCCGCCGACCGCGCCGCAAACGAGCGTCATGACGAGCTTTGCCGAGCCTGAAAAGCCGCCCGCCGTCCCCGCAAAAAAGTACGAACCCGCGAAGATAACACCGAACATCATCAGCCCCGAGAGCGTACCCATAAGCAGACCGCTTTGACGGCGTTTTCTTGCCGCGACATAGCCGCCGAAATACGCTCCGACGCATAGTGCCGCCGAAGTAAGCACCGAAAGCACGCCGTCGCCGATGTCGATTCTTGTCATTATGAAGCCGAAAACAAGTATCAGCACGAATACCGCCGCCGAACCGCAAACTGCCGCAGCGGCTGCGCCCAGAAGTCCACCCGCAGGGATATTTTTCCTGCTCCGCATAAAGATCACCCCATAGCCACAAAGTTGTGATCTATTTTATGCGCAAGCAAAGAATAATATTCCAAAACACGCAAAGCGAGGGCAAACCAAAAGTCTTAGGAAAGGGGGTGGCACGAACTTGTTCGTGCAAAGTGTCTTCCCACAGAGTCTGAGCGGTCTGAACGAAGTTTGCATGAACCTACGGTTCATGCCGACAGGCGATATTTCGCAAAGAATTTACGCGAGAGCACGGAAATTCACGGACGTACAAATTTGCGCCCCTGCACACGGATATTCCCCAATTGTGCAGAAATCAAAACCCTCGTGCGATTGACCCCTCGCCGGCGCACGGGCACTGGATCCCATGTCTGTCTCGCCGATAGCTTTCTACATATTCGGCGGGATTATCAACTCCGTCGAGGAATACTTATAATCGCCCTTCTCCGAAAATCCCACACGCAAAATCGCCGCCTGCTCATCTCCGTTATCGAGCTTATACCAATATTTGTATGTATACACAATTATACCCGTCTGCGAACAGCTTATACTGTACGGACGCGGCTTTATCTCGCGCAGAACGCTGCTCTTCTTCTCGCCCTCGCTGAACTTGTCAATATTGATAACGCCGTCAGTCTTAACACCGCGCATATCGTTCTTTACAACGGAAAAATCAGTATAGATAACATCGCTGATGAATCCGCCGTTCCTGTCGTTTTTCAGGGTAACAGCCCAGCGCGGATACTTCACGCCGCCCGCCTTGACCGCCTTGCCGCTCTCGGCGATAGCGTCGAACCTCACTGCATTATTCACGCCCGCGAATTTCGAGCTGTCCGCATAGTAGACCTTGCCCGACATAGCGTCGTTAAGGTCGCGGACGGTCTTTCCGATATAGTCGTAAGCGCTTTCGGCGTACCTTTCGCCCTCCGCAGAGCGGTAATTCATCACCAAAATCAGCACCAAAACGACAAGCACGAAAGCGGCTGAAATGATCGCTATCGCCTTAAAATTTATCTTCCGCACGGCGGCGGGCTTATCGTCGGCGGTTTTCACCTCGATGACCTTACCCTTTTTGCGCTTTTCAAGCTTTTTGCGGCTGTCTTTATTATCTTTGTTATCCTTATTATCCTTGTCGGAAGGGCTTTCCTGCGTTTCAGCCTTCTCACGGGCAGGCTTTTCGCGGAGTTCCCCGCCCTCGCCGCCGTCCTTTTTTAGCTTTACGGCGGGAACGATCTCGCGGCGGCTGTCCTTATTATCGCTTTTGTCTTTATCGTTATCCTTTTTGTCGGCGAGCGGTTCACCGCATTTCGGGCATTTATCGCCTTTTTTCAGCAATATCATTCCGCCGCATTTCGGGCATTTCACCTTGCATACCTCCAATTTCGTCAGATACGGTCATTCATATTATAGCACTATCGCGGCGCGGTGTCAACTGCTAAAAAAGCTCGGTCACGGCGGCGAAATCCTATTCTCTGACCGCGCAGAATACGGCAGGCTTATCCCTCTTCTTCATCTTCGGAAGTCTTTGCGGCGGAGGCGGGTATCGTGCCGGGCGGCGGGTCGGGAAGGAACGCCGCAAGAGCGCTGTCCTCCTTCTTCACGGAGCCGCTGACAAAATCCGCTAACAGCCGTGCCGCGCCGTCAAGCCCCAGTCTGCCGCTGTTTATGCAGAGATCGTATCCCGTCATGGAGTCCCATTCCTTGCGCGTGTTTAGCTTGTAATACTCGGCGCGTTTCTTGTCCATGCGCTTGATAGCGTACTGCGCCTCTTCGTAGGTGAGGGCGTGGCATTCCATAGCGTGCTGCAAGCGGCTTTCGTGGGTCGCGTAAACGAACACCGAAAGCGTCGGCACGTTGTTTTTAAGGATATAATCGGCGCACCTGCCGACGATTATGCACGGCTCCTTCTGCACCAGCTTGGTGATTATTTCCGCCTGCACCTCGAAAACAGCCTCGTGCATATGCTTACTGCGGTCAACGCCCTTTTTGAACGAAAGCTGGAACGTCACCGGGCTTGGCAGCTCCTCGTATTTCACGATCTGCTCGTAGGGAACGCCCAGTTCCTTGGCGGTCATTTCGGCAAGCTCCTTGTCGTAGCAGGCAAAGCCCAGCCTTTCCGCTGCGAGCTTCGCTATCTCTCTGCCGCCGCTGCAATACTGTCTTTCTATTGCGATCGCTCTGTATTTACTCATATTCTCTCCCCCATTCATTTGCACAATTAATATAAGGCAATAATAACCCATTGTACAATTATTCTCTATAAATTATACAATATTTTGTTAATTATTTCAATTACATTTTAATTACAAATGGTTACAAACTGTCTGAACAGCGCGGTTTTTCGGCTTTTCAAGAGAACATACGGTGAGGACAGACACGGGTTCCAGCGTCCGTGCGCCGGAACCGGCATTTTTCCCCCTCACTTGGCATATCTTTTATCTCTTTATCTTGAAAAAAGCCCCGTTCTCGCTCTGAACGGGGCTTTTTTTACAGCTTCATATCTATCTGATCGGGGTCGGGCAGATCCTTCGCCAAAGCGCCCGTTGTCGGTATCGTCTTGAAACAATACTTTTTCAGCGCGTCCGCTTCTTCGGCGCTTACCACCTTCGCCGAAATGACCTGCGCCTTCGCCTTCAACGAAAATACCGCCACGCCTATCGTGTTCTTGGTCGCCTTTGGCAGAAGCAGCGCCGTATCAAAGATCATCGCACGGTTATTAGACGAGCGCAGCATTATCTGCTCATTCTCCGCGACAAACAGCGCCGCCACTATCCCGTCCTTGACCGAAAGCGCGTTCAGGATCTTCTTGCGGTTGGTCTTGGTCTCATAAGCGTTGAGCGGAACCTTCGCCGCCTTGCCGCCCGCATAGACGAATATCATATAACCCGAATAATCAAACGTATTCACGACAGCCACAAGCTCCTCGCCGTCGTCAAAGCCCAGCTTCGCGGGGATATAGTCGCCCATAACGCTCGCTTTGGTCTCCGCAAACGCCGACACCCGCGACTTGTAGCAGTTGCCGCCCGTCGTAAAGAACAGCAGCTCGGCGCGGTTGGTGGTCTCGATCTCCTGCGAAACGCGGTCGCCCTCTTTGAGCTTCTGCTCGCTCGCCATGCGCAGACTGTTCGGCAGAATCTTCTTGAAATAGCCGCTTTCGGTGACAAACAGCGTGCAGGGGAAATCAGGCGTTTCGTCGTCCTCGTCAGGCTCCACGATGTCCGAAGCGTAGAAAAACTGTGTGCGGCGCGGCTGCGCATATTTCTTGATGATGTCTTTAAGCTCTTTCGCAATTACCGCCTTGATCTTCTTGTCGCTCTCGGCAATTTCCATAAGTGCGGCTATCTCGGCTTTCAGGTCTTCGATGTCCTTGGTGCGCTTTAAAATGTACTCGCGGTTGAGGTGGCGCAGCTTTATCTCCGCGACATACTCCGCCTGTATCTCGTCGATACCGAAGCCTATCATCAGATTCGGCACAACGTCCGATTCTTCTTCGGTCTCGCGGACGATCTTCACCGCCTTGTCGATGTCGAGCAGTATCTTTTCAAGACCTTCGAGCAAATGCAGCTTTTCGCGCTTTTTCGCAAGGTCGAAATTGGTGCGGCGGCGAACGCAGTCAACGCGGAATTTTATCCACTCGTCAAGTATCTCGCGCACACCCATTACCTTCGGATAGCCGTGTACCAAAATATTGAAATTGCAGGCGTAAGCGTCCTGCAAGGGGGTCATGCGGAACAGCCGCTGCATTACCTTGTCGGGGTCGCTGCCTTTTTTCAGGTCGATAGTTATGGTAAGACCCGAAAGGTCGGTGTCGTCGCGGACGTTCGAGATCTCGCGCAGCTTGCCCGCCTTAACGCCCGCGATTATCTTCTCGATTATGACCTCAACGGTCGTGGTCGCGGGTATCTCGCTAATGATTATCGCGTTATTCGGCTTGTCGTACTCCCACTTTGCGCGGAGCTTTATCGAGCCGCGCCCCGTGCGGTAGACATCATTCAGGGTGTCCTCATCGTAGAGCATCAGCCCGCCGCCCGCGAAATCAGGTCCTTTCAGCGTATCGAGCAGGTCGCAGTTCGGGTCTTTCATGAGATTTATCGTCGTTTCGCATATCTCCTGCAAATTGAACGAGCATACCGACGAAGCCATAGAAACGCCGATACCCACGTTAGCGTTTACGAGTATCGAGGGAAAAGCCGCAGGCAGCAGCGTGGGTTCGAGCATTTCGTTGTCGTAGTTCGGCACGAAATCCACGGTGTCCTTGTCGATGTCGTTAAAAAGCTCGGCACAGATCGGAGCCAGCTTTGCTTCGGTGTAACGCGAGGCAGCGTAGGACATATCGCGTGAATAAGCCTTGCCGAAGTTGCCCTTGCTGTCAACGTAGGGGTGCAGCAGGGTCTCGTTTCCGCGGGCAAGACGAACCATTGTTTCGTAGATAGCCTGATCGCCGTGCGGATTGAGCTTCATGGTCTGCCCGACTATATTCGCCGACTTGGTTCGTGCGCCCGTCAGCAGACCCATTTTGTACATAGTATAAAGTATTTTGCGGTGCGATGGCTTGAAGCCGTCTATCTCGGGGAACGCTCTCGACACGATAACGCTCATGGCGTAGGGCATATAGTTCTTTTCGAGGGTGTCGGTTATAGCCTCCTCGACCACCGTTCCGCCGCCCGCTATGTATGCGTCGGGGAATTTGTTCTTATCTAACTTGGGTTCTTTTTTTGTTGGTTTCTTTGCCATTACTTTCCTTCCCTTTCGGTCAGCGATTTATCATTTTCAGAACTGCCGCCGCAGTTATCAGCCCGACGGTTATAATATAGGTAATTATTATCCGGATACGGTATTGTTTCAAGCGTTTTATCCTGCCCTCCGCGGTCTCATCGGCGGTGAAGCCCTTGAACAGCTTCACAGTCATCACGGCGGAAACAGCAAGCCCCGCCGCCGCGCAGACAAGCAGCAATATTATTACAATAGTCATAACCGTGTCTTACGAAATATCGGCAAGATCGAGATAATCATGCCCGAACTCGTTTATATGGTCTTTACGCGCCTGCAAATTGTCGCCTAAAAGCATATCGAACATCTCGGCGGTGCGGTCTGCGTCGGTGGGATTTACCTTGATAAGCCTGCGTGTCTGCGGGTTCATCGTCGTAAGGCTCATCATTTCAGGCTCGTTCTCGCCAAGTCCTTTCGAGCGCTGTAAAGTATATTTCTTGCTGCCGATCTTCTTTAAAATGTCCGCCTTTTCGCTCTCGTCGTAGGCGAAATAGGTCTTTTCCTTGTTCTTTTCGGTAACGGTTATCTCGAACAGCGGCGACTCCGCGATGTAGACATAGCCCATATTGATAAGCGTGGGCGCAAGGCGGTAGATCATCGTAAGAACAAGCGTTCTTATCTGGAAGCCGTCGTAATCGGCATCGGTACAGATTATGATCTTGTTCCAGCGCAGACCGTTCAGATTGAACGTCGAAAGCTCCTTGTTAGATTTGGTCTGCACCTCAACGCCGCAGCCGAGGACTTTTATCAGGTCGGTGATTATCTCACTCTTGAAAATGCGGGCGTAGTCGGCTTTCAGACAGTTGAGTATTTTTCCGCGAATCGGAATGACTGCCTGAAATTCCGCGTCACGCGCCATTTTTACCGAACCTAACGCCGAATCGCCCTCCACGATGTAAAGCTCGCGCTTTGACACGTCTTTAGAGCGGCAGTCGTTGAACTTCGCCACCTGATTTGCGAGGTCGATCTTCTGAGTCAGCTGCTTCGAGATATTAAGGCGCGTTTCCTCCGCCTTTTCGCGGCTGCGCTTGTTGATAAGCACCTGTTCGCAGATCTTCTGCGCCTCGTCGGGCTTTTCGATGAAGTAGACCTCCAGCTGATGCCGCAAAAACTCGTTCATGTAGTCCTTGATGAACTTGTTCGAGATAGCCTTTTTAGTCTGATTTGCGTAGCTTGTGACGGTCGAAAAGCTCGACGAAACCAGCACAAGGCATTCCTCCACATCGGAGTAGCTTATGGGCTTTTCGTTCTTTGTATATTTATTGTTATCCTTTATCCACTTGTTGATCATGTAGGTGAACGCGAGCTTTACCGCGTCTTCGGGCGAGCCGCCATGCTCCAGAAAGCTCGAATTGTGGAAGTATTCGGTAATTTTCACCTTGTTCGAGAAGGTGAACGCCACGCCGAGCTTAACACGGTAATCGTCCATGTCGGCGCGGTCGCGACCCATGCCGTCGCCCGTGACGTACTGCACGGAAGTCAGCGCGTTTTCGCCGACTATCTCCGCAACATAGTCCGAAATGCCGTTTTCATAGATAAAGCTCTGCTGCTCAAACTCGCCATCGGGCTTTTCCTGCCGCAGGATAAATTCCACATTCGGATTTACGACCGCCTGCTTTTTGAGCATATCGACAAAGTAATCAGGCTCTATGTCGATCTCGGTAAACACTTCGAGGTCGGGTTTCCAGCGCTGGATCGTTCCTGTGCGTTTGCCTTTAAATTCCTTCTTTTTAAGACCTCCGACGTTCTCGCCCTTTTCGAAATGCAGGGAATATTCGCAACCGTCGCGGTAAACGGTAACGTCCATATATTCGCTGGCATACTGTGTGGCGCACGCGCCGAGACCGTTCAAGCCGAGCGAAAATTCGTAGCCCGCGCCGTCGTTGTTGTGATATTTGCCTCCGGCGTACAATTCGCAGTAAACAAGCTCCCAGTTATAGCGCTGCTGAACGGGGTTAAAGTCCACGGGGCAGCCGCGTCCGAAGTCCTCGACCTGAAAGCTGCCGTCGGCGAACTTGGTGAGAATTATCTTGCTGCCGTGACCGTCGCGAGCCTCGTCTATCGAATTGGAAAGGATCTCAAAGACCGAATGCTTGCAGCCCTCCAGACCGTCGGAACCGAAAATAACAGCCGGACGTTTTCTTACTCTGTCAGCGCCCTCAAGCACCTCGATCGAATCGTTGCCGTAGTCGTTTTTCTTATTTGTCATCAAAACTCACACATTCCTTCCGTAATCGTAGCAGTTTTAAAATTCAAATATTATTATACCACACCGCCGCGGGCTTTGTAAATATCACATTTTATTGATTTTTCCGCGGGTGAGCTTTCAATTTTCTGTACATCTGTATAAATCAGCCGCATAATAATACTATTGCAAGGCTCCACGCGGACTTCCGAATCAAACAAATTCCCCGCACCGTCTTTGACTGCGGTGCGGGGGAGAACAATACTTTTACCAAAATCAGGATAAATCAAGCAGTATAAAACTCGACCTTGCCGCACTTCGGGCAGACAGCCGCTTTGATCTGCTTCTCGTCCTTATCCTTTTTCAGCGAGATATAAGCCAGCAGCGAAGCGCCGTGAACCTTCATCTCATAATCCATTTTCATTTCTTCATTGCAGTTACTGCATTTCATGAAAATTCCTCCTATTTGAGAAACCATCACCATTCATTCTCGCTCGCTCCGAGCATCTCCTTTACTTCGGGATTATTATACAGTCCCAAATCAAAAAGCCTGTCCGCCTGGCGGTTGGTAAGCCTTCCCGTCAGCGAATAAACAAACTGCCCGTGCTGTCTTTCGGTGCCGTCCCACGAGTCGATTATTTTCAGCCAGCCCGCCTTGCCGAGCGTTCTTTCGGGAAGTCTCGCGTGTGGGAAATACTTCTTGCATATCATTATCGCGGCTTTGGTATGTCCCGTAAAATCGCAGGAATATGTATCGCCGTCGGGAGACATCCAACCGAGCTTGAAATCATCGTCATTCTTGAAAAACATCTTTTCAAGCGGCAGAGGGTCTTCCTTGTCGGATTCAATGACCTCCACAAAATTGTAGTCGCCGTCGGTAAAACGGTAATAGCCGCCCTTGCCGTCAAGCACTACGGGCAGCTGCTCTTCGGTGATGATCTGTGCGAACATCGTCCCTTCAAGCGATTCGAGCGTGTCGTGATATTCATAACAATAAAAGCCCGTCTTGGACTTGTAAACGGCATATTTCCTCATTGCCCTTTCAGTCGGCGCATTTTCCGCGCTGCCGGAAACCGTATTTATCCCGCTGCCCGAACTCACTCTTTCTCACTCCGTTTCCCGTGCGGCTGCTGTAAAAATGCCGCTATATATTCATTGTAGCATTTTTGGTTCGCTTTGTCAAGATACCGAAAGATTATTTTACTAAATATTGATATTTTATCCGCAAGCGTGACCTTTATTTGGACAAATTCTTTTTTTATGCTAAATGTTGAAAAATAGGCTTGACAAATCGTATTTGTCAGTATATAATATAAATAGGGAGTTCACTCGCCGCCGGAATCAGCCTGCGGGGAGTGATTTTTCCCCCTCGGCTGATATTATTTACGGTATCAGTTTGTTAGAGTTTTGCATTTTTGTGCAATATTTATATTTTAGCAACTTTTTGTGCTGTATTTTTTTACACGTTCTTTATGGCTTAAATAATAAAAAAACTCAAATTATCCTTGCATTTTTAAAAGAAACGTGGTATAATATATAATAAGTATATTGCGATTAAAGACGACGCTTTCAGGAAGCGGGAGCTTTGCTCAATATTTCATATTCATACATCAGGGAAGGAAGATCTATATGACGTATTTGCTCAACAATATCGACGAAGCTGTTGACAGAAAGTTTCTTGTGTGCAAAAACATTAGTAATCAGGCGAGAGCCGGTACAATGGTTCACATAATGGGTTCCGATGACACTTCGGGTATAAATGTCAAGTATCGTGTTACCGATACCGGGCAGGATTATAATATACAGTTCGAAACACTGAAGGATTTCTGCAAATGGGCGGCTCCCGATACTTTCATTGCACGTTATTATGAGAATTTCAGCAATAAGGAGATACTGCACTACATCAAGGTCATGAACAGGAGCTTTACTTCTTTCTGTCTGCCGATCATTGCGGTTGCGCTCGTTATTGTCTGGGTGCTTTCGATAATTATTTTCAAGAATGTTCTTGACAAGACATCTTTGGCGTTTATTGTCGGCGGCGTTCTTTCGGTAGTAGCTATTATTGGTGTTTTTTATATGTATCGTCAGCAAAAATCAAGCGTCAAGCTAAAATTGTACCGTAAGGTAAGTTCTAACTGGGGCATTGAATTTAAATAACATATCCTTTCTATACAGAGCCGTGCAGAAATGCGCGGCTTTTTGTTGTTTATGCCGCGGGCGCGTGAACAAATGCAAAAATCCCCCGCCGATAGCCCGGCGGGGGAGAATTTTATTTATGAGTATGAGCAAATTATCATCTTCTGAATTTGGAATTGTTCTTTGCGACTTTCTTTCTTTCCTTCTGCATCTTGAGCAGATCGCTCTTGCTCATTCCGCCGTTAGCTTCGGTCGCTTCGTCGCCGTCGGCTGCCGATGTATCCGCCGCCGATTCGGTAGTGGTATCATCGTCGTCGTCATCGAACATACTGTCGAAACGCTTTCTGAAAGCGCCCGCTTTTCCGCCAAGATTCTGCGAAAGAACCGAGCTTTGGCTCTGCGAAAGCGCCTGACCCTGGTAACGGCTGGTAGCGCCCGCGCCCGTTATATGAACCGAGCCGCCCTGTCTCTGCTGCGGATACGGTGCAGCGCCAGCCAGCGGATTATTCATAAACTGGCTGTTCATGCCCAAGCCGCCGCCCTGCTGAGGATAGCTGCCCTGCTGCGGATAACCGCCCTGCTGGGGATAGCCGCCCTGCTGCGGATAACCGCCCTGCTGGGGATAACCGCCCTGCTGCGGGTAGCCCTGCTGGAAACCTTGCTGCGGATAGCCAGCCTGCTGGAATCCCGGCTGCGCATAACCCTGCTGCGGATAACCCTGCTGCGGGTAGCCCTGCTGAGGATAGCCCTGCTGCGGAAAACCCTGCTGAGGCATACCAAAACCCTGATTCGAAGTAAATCCACCGCCCATAGGCTGCTGAGTACGCAGCGGAACCGACTGAACAGGAGTAGCGCCGAAAGGCTGCGCCGTCGGTTTCTGCGTTGTGCCGGAGCCTGCAAAGGCTACAACATCGGGAGCGTCCGCAGAGGAATCCGCATCAAAGGCGAAAGGATTCGATTCATCGACCTCAAAGCCCGCAACAAAGTCTGCGGGAGCGCCAAGCTCGGGAGAATCTGCGTCCTCAAAGCCGGACATAAAATCATCTTCGGGAGAATTGATCGCTTTAAGCGCCAGAGCCTTTACGGATTCCTCGGGCGAAAGCGACACATCGCAATCGGCATTTGCTTCGTTCATTTTTATCAGCTTATCAATGCACTCGCCGCAGGGCTTAAGCACATTGTGTTCCGCGAAATCCACTGTTATCATCTGCTTTGCTACTGTCTCGCCCGCGGTCAGCATAGCAGCTACGGCGGCTTCCTCGGAATGCAAAGGAGCCACGGATCCCTCAACGAACTTAACGCTGGACACGCCGGAGAAGATCTCCTGCTTGTCTGTCATGATAAGGGAAACAGAGGCATCGGTGCCCTCGGCAAAATTTGGTTTTTCCTGCTTTACTTTATCCGCGAAGGATATTGCAGTATTGTAAAATGCGCCAATTTCCATATTATACACCAATTTTCCTTTCGTGAGATTTTGAAATTTTATTGATGCAGCGTTGCTGCAATAAGCAATTCACAGTTATCTTCTGACGTAGAAGCAAAGCTGATTCTTGCCGTTAGCCTTTGCGGTAAACATCGCAGTCTCGGCACACCGGAACAGATCCTCCGCGCTGCGGGTATCATTCGGGAAATTTGAAGCGCCAAAACTGGCTGTTATGGAAAAGACATCTCCTCTTATATTGATAGGCTCGGAAAACTCTCTTGCCACGTTTGCGGCGAAGTTGTTCACCATTTCAGCGGGTGCATACTCCTCGCCCAGGATTATGCCGAACTCGTCGCCGCCTATCTTAGCGGCAAAAATTTCTTTACCGCAGAGCTTGTTGAGCCTTTCCGCATAGATCTTCAGCAGATCGTCTCCGAGGTTATGTCCGAAGGTATCGTTGATATGTCTGAAATTATCAAGGTCTATGTAAAGTATCGTGGTGTTTTTCGATTCTTTCAGTCTTTCGTTAAGGTTATCTATAAACATCGCTCTGTTGGGCATTGCTGTAAGCGTGTCGTAATAGGCAAGGAATTGGAGCGATTCGTCCTTTTCTTTAAGCAGATTAGCCTGCTCTACCGCCTTTTCATAGCTTTCGGAAAGCTCATCGTTGATCTTTCTGGTCTTTTTAACGTAGTGATAGATTATCGAAAGCGTAACGATAGAGATGAGCGAAACCGCACAGCCCGGAAGTGCACCCTTATTATCGGCTTTGATCACCTGCATAAAAAGTACGAAAAATGCGTTTACGCCATTAAATATGCAGCCCGCAATAAAGCCCTTCTTAAAGGCAAACAGCACCATCAGCAGCGAAGCCACAACTTCTATCTGACCGATTACTCCTGCAAGTCCGTTGTGACCGTGACTTGCTGATATTGCATTATACGCAGCGCAGCCATTAAATACCAGCGAGCACAATATCAGCACCGGAATATTATCTTTCCTGTTTTTATTTCCCATTTTAAAAATTCCCCATTCAATAAAAATATAGCAAGCAATTTATATTGCAAGTGTGGTTCAGCGCTTGTGTAACTCCTCAGCGCGTCTTTTTACGACCTCGTCTCTCTGTTTGTGCATATCGCGCATAAGCTCTTTCTTTCTTGACTTGGCAAGCTCACGGTTTTCAGTAACCTTATCGTTCACGATATGCTGCTTTGCCGCAAGCAGTTCGTCATTAAATACACACGAAAGCGAAATGTCGTCCTCTGTGCCGAAGTGCGATCTTTTCTGTAAATTCTTAACTATTGAAGGCTCAAAATTTTTCAGATCGCCCAGCTGGCTGCAAAGGATAGTGTGATAATCAAGAAAATCACTGTCACTTCCGAAAGAGGTATAAAGACCGTCGGTCGAAGCAAACAGCGCCAGCGGCACTTTATCCCTCTTGTAAAAGCTGTCGAACATAGAAGCCGCGTTTGAGTTGCACATCGAAGCGGTGATATTCGCAGGATTCGACTCCTCATAGTCCATAGGCATGATAGTCCACGCATCGTCGAAAACAGCCACAAGGCTGCCGTCGCCGATTTGAAGCCCGAAAGTATAATCCCTGCCGATAACAGCTGCTATAAGAGTAGTACCGTAATAGGATTCGGGCGGTATCGCCTCGAACTCCAATACAGTAAATGGTCTCTTTTCCTCGTCGGTGATGGGATTGTGAAGCAGATGCTCCATTACCTTGACATTCCAGTTGGCGATTATCTGCTTTTCGATATTTCTGATTATGAGCTTGGAATTTGCCGGAAGGTTAGTTTCCAGCTCGTCCACATTCTCATAAAATCTTTCTATCGTCTCCACGGTTGCCTCAACGGCGCAGCGTGAGCCGATGTTGCTTCGGAAGTGTTTTTTACTTCCATGTCCGTCGGCAACCACGCAAATGGCGTACTTGTCGTGAACCTTGTGTGCCGAGCTGTCCTGGCACACTATATTCTTGGCCTCATGGCTCGCACCCATTACCGAGTGGCTAAAACCATTAAACATCTGTATCAGCTTCTCCTTTCGATAGGTCAGTAGTGTCTCAAATACGAATTACCAACCGGTATCGAAAGGCACTGTGTCGCCGTCGTTCTGATTTCCGACAAGCTCCTGGATCTGCTGACCGAGCAGGGTCTGCTTGGCAGCGAATACGTCCTCATCCTGAAGCTCCTTATCGTTCTCGTCGGAAAGGGTCATGGACTTCGAACCTATCTGCGAAGCGGTAACGGCTACGATCTTGATCATCTGTGCGAGCTGTCCGCCCGAATAAGCGTGAACTACTGTCTCCTTGGAACCGGTAAATTCCGCGAGCATATCGTCGTTAGCCTCGTTACCGATACCAAGCGCGGCTTTCAGACCGAACTTGTACCAGCTGTTCGCCTTGAGCAGTTTAAGACCCGCCTTGTAGTCGTCGGAGGGATAGCCGTCCGTCATAAGGAATATAACGGGCGCGAAGGAAAGCGAAGGAGAGTTAAGGAACTGACCTCTCGACATTCTTATCGAAAGCTCCTTGAAAGCCTCGCCCATGCTGGTAACGCCGTCGGCGCGGAGCCTTGCCCATTCAAATTCCTCAATAGAGATAGGCTGCGAGTACATCCACCTTACGTCGGTAGAGAATGTGAGTACGGCGATCTTAACGTCTGTATCAGCCTCGCCGACTCTTCTGATCTCGGGGATAAGCTCTTCCATAACGGTATTAAGCTCACCCATTTTTTTGCCCTTCATACTTCCCGAGGTATCTATCAGGAAGAAGATTACCAGGCTCTTTTTAGAAACTGCGGTAGCATTGAGCGGGTCGTCATCGTCAAAGTCAAGCAGCCCGCTGTAACCCTTGGTATTATCTTTGCTCATAAAATACAAACTCCCTTTCGTATCAGCTTATTTACATTTATATAGCTTTCAAGCCGCAAACTCTCTCATATCTTTGCTTTTACCGCGCCGAAGTCGATCTCAAGACCCTTCCACACGGGGAAACCCTTTCCGGGAGCTATATCATAGAACTGACCGTCCGGCATTTTCGCCCTCCAGGTCTTTTCGGAACAGTTCTTGATGCCGAGCACGCCGGGTTTGAGCTTATTCTCGACGAGCTCGCCCGCAACGTGCAGGAAGTCGTCGGAATCGGGGTCTATCTCGCATTCGAAGAAACGGCAACCTATATAGAGCGGCATACGGAAATCACGGTTAGAGAAACCTAATGTTACAAATTCCATACCGCACTTGGGGCATTTATAGGTATTATCGGTGGGCTTTTCAAACATCGAGGTGAAGTTCGTTCTGCCGCAGCCGCAAGTGATTATCTCGCTGCGGAGCCTGATAAACAGCTTCTGCCACTCGTTTTCTATTATGCGCTTGTTAGGCTCGGAGATACCTGCGGTAAAGGACTGGATAAATGCGTCCTTGATGTAATCGGGGTAAAGTCTCCAGAACTTGATAACGTTGTCGTGAATGCCTCTTATCGGGCGGTTGGTGTCGTTGTCGGGGTCGTAAACGAATATCGCGTTGGAGCCGTAGTGGCGAAGCTCGGAAGCCTCTGTCAGGCATACGTCCTTTACGACCTTCTCGCCCTCCATAGGGTCGCCCCTGAAAAGCAGCTTGAAGAGTACGACCGCGAGCGAATATTTATCTGTCTGAACGTTAGGCTTGGCGATACCTCTTACTACCTCGGGAGCCATATATCCGGGCTTTCCGCCGATACCGAAGTTCGAGCCGTCGGGAGCGATATTATCGCAGTCACAGACAAGCACGGCACCCGTATCAACATTTATAAAGAAGCCGCCGTCATTCAGATCCTGATAGCTCTTACCTGAGCGGTGGAGCTGTCTGAAAGCGTTTACAATATTTATTACAGCTGTTACCATAGCGAAAAGACTGCTGAACCGTACAGGGCGCTTTACTGCGTGACCTGTCTGCGGGTCGATAACGAGCTTGTAGGTATTGAGTATATCCACGAACGAATCGAAGTTATCGGGCTTCAGCTCCATAAGGTAGCCGAAGGTGCCGTCGGGCATATCCTTGGTAAGATATTTAGGCCACAGGAACTTATTCGAGGGAGGACCGTCGTTGATATTGTTCTGTATATTTTTCCTGAACTCCTTGGGCTTTCTCATCTTGTCGATGTCATACCATTTCAAAGCCCAGTTGGTGCTGTTAAATTCGACGAGGTAAACATGACCCTGACCGCCGCTTCCTATGAGCTTCAGCACCTTGCACTTTCCGCCGTATTCCAGCTCGACCTCCTGACCAATTTTAAGCTCTACCATTTCTTGATCTCATTCCTTCCACTTATTGTAAATGATGATTATTTCTTGGAAAGCCCCTCGCCCTTGGCAACGGTTTCCACTCTGATCTTGTGAGCAAGACAGAATTTATGCACATACGAATTTTCGTAGCAATGTATCGTAAGGTTCGGGCAGTAGAGGAACGCGCTTTCGTCAATGAACTTGACGCTTTCGGGCAGATAGAGCTTTTTCAGAGCGTCGCAGCCCGCGAATGCCTGTACGCCGATACTGCTGACCGACGGGGGAACGTCTACCTCCGCCAGGCTCTCGCAGAATGCGAACGTATTGTCGCCTATTTCAAGAATACCGTCGGGTATCTTGATTATGGTGAGCTTGCTGCACTGGTTGAATGCGCCGCCCTTGATGATCTTCACGCGCTCGGGGATCTCGATGCTGCGCAGGTTGGTGCATTCCGAGAAAGCATATTCTCCGATACCCATAAGCGAATCGGGAAGCACCACGGATTTCAGCCTGCTCCAGCCGTCGAAGCAGAAGCTGTCGATCTTGGTGTAGCCGTCGGGAATGCGAATATCCTTTTTGAAGCGGAAGCGCGTCGCGTCTATCGGCATGAACACCTTATCCTCCATGCTGACGGGTGCCGCCACCTCCACGATCGAATCAAAATCGTCGTCTTCCTCCTCGGGCTCCCTCTCTCTCATCGAAGACTCATACGGCCAGCCCAGCATATAGCAGAAGCAGACGAGAACAAATTCCGCGGCGTGTTCCGCTATAAAGAGGTCGTTGAGCATATATCCCCTTGCCTTCGAGATACCTATCGACTGATCCTCCTCCTCGAGCATATCGTGGATGATCCCTGCCTTGTGCATATTAATGAGCAGCCGGCGTTCCTTATCAAATTCCGGCACGAAATCCTGAATGAGAGCCACGAACAGCTTGGAGTCCATTATGACCTCCTTGCCCTGCTGATCTATCATGGCTGCCAGCTGACGCTCGATCTGTTTGGTACATTCAAAGCCCTCGACGTTCTGTACCGTCAAGGCTCCGCATTCGGGGCATACAGGCTCGCCCGGCGTGATCTCCGCACGGCATTTTTCACACTGCATAAACCAACTCTCCTGACATTAATAATTTTATATCACATTAATAATTTAATAATTTTATATCTTGCAGAGGCCGCCGTCTGTTCATGCAAAAGTGCGCAAACGACCCTCATATAAATCCACTTATTTATAGTATAGCACTTATTAATAAAGTTGTCAAGTATTAATCAACAGAAAAAAGTGAATTTTTATGTACAAGAGCAATTTTTGGTATGCAAAACGTACTAAACGCCGCTGCCGCCCGACTGCTTTTTTATCCGAAATTAATGACCGCAGCGCGGTCGCTTTTATACGGGAATATATATAAATTATATAAATAAGGTATACTGAAAGCGCCGCCTGTAATGCGGTTTTTCGGCAGCCTTTGCGGCGTTGGTTAATATTGCACAAATAGATAAAAAAAATTTCGTCATAATAGTCAGCCCTTACCGCTTGTATTTTTGTTGATTTTGTGATAAAATATTAATTGTGGATATATGTCCTTCAAAAAGGACACACCGCGTTCTTATGTGCGCGGCACCTGCCCGCGGTACGCTTGCCCGTTGGCGGGAAATCTAATATTTCATTAGCTGACTGCAAAAGTCAAAAAAGTCATTTGCTGCAATATGGAGATCTTGAAATGGTTATGCCCATTTGTAACTTCAAAAATCCGGGAAAACCCACCTGCATAATTGCAAGATCTGCGTATTTACAGCATTGATTTGAGTTTTACAATCGGCTATAATATTTCATATTAAGGAGGTTCAGCTTATTATGAACAGAAAAAAACGCGGATTGCTATCGCGGATAACCGCCTGCGCTCTTGCTTTTTCAATGGCGTTTGCAGGCTCGGGCTGTGGCAGTTCTCAAAAAACGGAAACTATTTATGTTATCGGACAGTCGCAGGGCATTCAGTTCTGGGATCTGGTTCAGCAAGGCGCTGAGGACGCAGGCAGCGAGCTTGGATACAACATCGTATACGAGAACGCAACGAACACGAATGATATTGATACCCAGAAAAAGCTCATTCAGCAGGCGATCGCCGAAAAAGCAAAGGCTATCGTTTTTGCTCCCAATGACCCCTCCGCTCTTAACGACGACCTCAGCGCTGCACAGAACGCCGGAATAAAGCTCATTGCGATCGACGCTCCGACCTCGTTCAAAGGCGTTTCCTACATCGGCACCGATAATCTTTCGGCAGGCAATATCGCGGGAAGAAACGCCAACAACTCCATTCTCTTCGGCAAGGGCAAAGTAGCTATCATCAAGCACTCCCAGACTTCCAGCGCCGCCAGCGACCGTGTAAACGGCTTTAAACAGGCTTTAAAGGCAAGTGAAGGCTCGGAAGGCATTCAGTTTGTTGTCGAAGTATCCTGCGACGGTGATTCTGCCTCCGCAAAGCAGCAGGCAATTGACGCTATAAAAGCCCACCCTGATCTTAAACTTATCTATACCACAAACGAGAAATCGACTATCGGTGCCTGCGACGCTGTTTCCGAACTGGATCTTTCAGGCAAGGTAAGAGTTATCGGCTACAATTCCAACGATACCGAGATCTCGTTCCTTATGGATCAGACCCTAACGGGTACCATAATCCAGTCGCCCTACAACATGGGCTATCTGGGAGTAAAGTACGCTACCGACCTCCTCGATACCGTTACGGTAAACGGCGTGTCGTCCTCGAAGACCATTCCCTCCAACATTGACACGGGCGCTACTTACATCTCCCTTAACAATTACAGCGACGATATTTCGCAGCTTCTGATACACCCCGATACATTCGGTCAGAATCAGAACGGCGTTGCCAAGTAAGGAGGTGCGGTAATAATGGCTAAAAAGAGAAAAAAGCTCGTTGACACTGCCGCCGAGATCAATCAGGAAAACCCCAACAAAGTGTTTATTGTAGCGGCTGTTTTGATTTTCGTATTCTCGTTTATATTCGTATCCGTTATCTATCAGGGTATTACAAGAACCATGAGAGTTTACGATGAGACTATCGACTCGATACGAAACGTTTCAAACGTAAATAGCGAGCTTCTTACCACCAACACCAATCTGCTGATGCTCGTTTCAGGTACCGCTTCGTCCGACCCTACCAACACTATCAACGATATTCATTCTTCATTCGATAACATCACGAACGAGCTTACCGCTTATGAAGCATATAAAAAATCCGACGCGGAGCTGCGCCGTTACAAGCACGCAAAGGCGTTCATCGACGCTTACAGAGCGCGAGTTGAAGTGATGCTTTCCGATTTTATCGGCGGCGATTCCACAGTTGACGTAAGACGTAACACCTACGTTCAGGAGATCCACCCGCTCCAGACCACCGCTATCGAGATGTTCTCGGTTACTATCGAGCTTTCGGAAAAAGCCATAGAAGATAAGATCGTTCGTATCCGTCGTGCGTTCATGGTCGCCGAGCTGGTAATCGTCGGCGTTACCATTGCCGCAGAGATCGCCATATTCATTATTTCTCAGATTTCCAAGAGAAACCGCGAGTCTCTTGCCAAACAGGCTGCCGAGATCGAAGCCGCAACGAAAAAGTTCAAGCACACCAAGGAAAAAGCCAGCGAAATGGCTTACACCAACATTCTTACCGGCTTGAAGAACCGTTACGCGCTCGATAACGACCTTACGCCGCGGCTTGAAAGCGACCAGTTCAACGTCGCGGTATTCGACCTTGACAACTTCCGCAGCATAAACGATATGTACGGCTACGACTTCGGCGACGAATACCTCGCTATGGTAGCCGAGCGCCTTAAGGCAGATTACAACAACGACGCTGAAATTTACAACATCACGGGCAACGAATTTTGCTTCGTATTCAACAGAGAGGTATCGGATATGCAGGCGGCTCGTATCTCCGAGCACGTTATCCAGACCCTCTCCGAGTGGTACACCGTGGCTAACCTGAACGTTCAGCTTACCGCCTCCGGCAGCACCTATCACTATCTGCCCGGCGACTGCATGAGCGTTTCGGCACTGCTTGTAAAGCTCGACAACGTACTCCGCGACGCAAAGAGAAACGGCGGAAACATGGTACTCCAGGTTATGGGTATCTGACAAAAGACAGCCTCAATTTTTTAATATCCACAAAAATTGCGCTCCGCAGGGCAACCTGCGGAGCACGCTTTTTATGCAAAACAAAAACCCCCGCGAACGCGAACGCCCGTGGAGGTCTTTATGATAATAGGAAAATATTACAGCCACATTATTTTGAAAAGTATTTTTTCAGCTTATCCGGCGGAATGACCTTACTGTGCGAATCACGCGCAGTGCGAAAAGGCTTTTGGTCGTGGATAAGCTTCGTCATCATCGTGTTGCTCCAGTCGTAGGTGAAATTCAGCACCTCGCGGATAAGCTCAATATCGTCATCGGTAAAATGGGGACGGACATAGCTTTTCGACACATACAGCGGGTCAATACCCGCGTCGCGGTACCTGTTATTGACCGCCTGAATGACGGGTCCCTCGATATGAGCTTCTATATTATCAATAAAGCATACATTATCCGTTTGTAAAAGAAAATAAGCCTGCATAAAGTATAATATCTCCTGAAGCCGCATACGGGTTATTCTCTTATTATTGTCGTTATAATACTTTATAATAAACTCACTGAGCTTTAAAACATCATATTTTTGGTGCTTTGCTTCAGCCATAGACTTCATCTCCCCCGCTATCGGATATTAAATATTTTATCATATTTATATCGTTTTGTCAATAGGGTTTCAAACATTTTAGCGAATTATGACAAATAAATGTTTGTGATTTTATCGTATCATATATCAAATTTTTAACGCGCCGCTCTCACGCATCGAGATAAAAATGCTGATAATCCTTGTCATGCCGCCAGTCTCCGCCCCAGCGCCAGCCGTGCTTTTTAAACAGCTTAAAACACAGGTCGCGGTGAGTGATCTTGTGCGGAAAATCCGCCTTGCGGTCGGCGTAGGGTGCGGCGTTCGCGGGCATTACCACGCCGTTCTGGATATAAGGATTGTAAAGCGGGTTGATGTCAACGGCAAGCCCGCGGGCGTGGAGCGAAAGGGTCTGCGTATTGGCGACAAACCGATAATTAAAGCATGAAGTCGCGTTGTCAGCCATGATAAGGTCGTCGTCGCCGCCGTACTCATGGGCGAAGCGTATCTTTTCTATCGGGTAGCGAGCCTCGAACAGCTTATCAAAAATCTCCGCAAGTGAGGGAGCCGCCTTTTCCGCGCAGATGAGACTTCCCGTCTGCTCTTTCCCGTCAAAATCAATGTATCTCACGCAGACCCGCCGCAGCTCATCGGGCGTGATAAGCGCGTCGGCGGGGAGGTTCAGCTTTGCGATAAGCTCATTATCAAGCGTGAATATTCCTGTTTCGTTCATGATTATTCTATTCTCCTTTCAGAAGGCTTACTCCAGCAGAGCGCTTATGCCCTCTTCCTGCACCAGTTCACGATAATACCCCAGTTCCTCTCCGATAAGATCGTCAATGACCTGCATACCCAACAGCTCCACCGGCGCTTTATCATCGGTCAGCGGCTCTCCGGTCGGAGTGCGCCGTTCAAGCCGCTCATAAACATCAAGCATAACATATTTCAGCTGCTCGTTTTCCAGATTCTCCGCACACTCTTTCAAGCGCCCGCACATCTCGGGCGAACACGAAGCAAACAGCTCGCGGTTAGTCGAATACTTTACATCCACCGTGTAAATCTCGGGAAAAACCGCCGCTATCGTGTCGATAAGCCTGTCATTCACGCTCCCCGCCCGGTCGGACTTCATGTTCATATTTACGACCATAACGCCGTTTTCATTCAAATGCTCCCTGACAAGCCGGAAAAACTCCACGCTCGACATCTGAAAAGGTATCGTTATATCCTGATAAGCGTCAACCATTATCACATCATATTTCTTGTCGGAAACGTTCAGAAAAGCCCTGCCGTCGTAGGTAGTGACCTTCACGCTCTCTGGCAAACCGAAATATTCCCGTGCAAGCCCTGTTATCTTCTCGTCGATCTCAACTCCCTCGACTGTCACGCCGCCGATAAACTCCGCGCATTCCGTCGCGTAGGTACCCGAACCCATGCCAAGCACAAGTATTTCCGTGCCTTCGGGCGAGCCTGTCATCATCGGCGCGGCAAGCGCGGTATCGTAGTAAAGCCCCGAAAGCCCGCCGCCCTTCATCGCCACCGACTGCACGCCGAAAAGCACGTTCGTCGAGAGGATAGTGCGTTCGTCGTCCTCCTTCACCTGCAAATAATTGTAAACGCTCTCGCCCTCGTAGGTCAGCCCCTTTTCCCAAAAAGCAAAGCCCGCCTGCGTGCCGAAAATGCAGCACAGCACAAACAGCACCGTACACACGCACACGCTGACGATCTTCCGCTTGCAGGAAACAAAATACACCGCCGCCAGCAGCAGCAATATTCCCGAAAAAATGAGGAACGTCACCGCCGTACCGAATGCGGGTATCGAAAGAAACGTCGGAACAAATGTGCCGATTATGCTGCCGATAGTGTTCGAGGCGTTCAGCAGACCGACCGTCTTGCCGCTGTCGTCAAGGCTGCCGACGGCGTATTTCACGAGCGACGGTGTACACGTTCCGAGCAGGAACAGCGGGTAGACGAATATTAGCATACACGACAGAAACGCCGCCCATATCAGGAAATTCGTGCTGACGGTGAACACCAGCAGTCCCGACACGAGCAGTATCACGAGTTTTCCGAGAACAGGGATAGCCGCCGTCCACACCGCCGATATGAGCAGACGGTTATAAAGACGGTCGGGGTCGGGGTCTTTGTCGGCGCTGCGTCCGCCGTAGATATTGCCGAGCGCCATTGCTATCATTATCGTGCCGATGATGATCGTCCAGACTATCTGCGACGAGCTGAAATAGGGTGCGAGCAGACGGCTTGCGCCAAGTTCAACAGCCATAACGGACATTCCCGCGAAAAATTCCGTGAGGTATAAGTACCATTTTCTGCCGAGAACGCCCGCCCGGCGTTTGGTTTTATCTTCCATATATCACACTCCGTAAACAATTTGCAGATATATTATATCAGAAATAAAGAGGTTTGTCAAATATATCATAAATCAGAAAGCAAAAGTCCGCAGACTATAAGCCTGTGGACTTCCGCTTTAGAAAAGTGAGGTGAAAAAATGATATGTTGCGATCTGTTATTATACCTCGGTGGTCTTATGCAGCTCGGCATTGATCTTATCAACAAGCTCAGTTATCTCGCTTATCGACTTATTAATGATATTCGAGCTTTCATTCGTGGTATTTACATTATCGTCAAGCGCACTGAACGCGCTGATAGTCGTTTCCAGTATGGTAACAAGCTGCTTTACCGTACCTGCGTCCATAGTCGTGTTGCTGTTGCAGAAAGCAACAACGTTTTTCAGCAGATTGTTTACAACTCCCGCTCTCTCGCTCGTCGCCTTTGTGGATTCGCCGATAGTCGTCATGTTCGTCATGATCTGATCTACGCCGCTCTTGAGGGTATCGGACAGCGAAAGACATTCGTTCGTGATCTCCGCCAGCTTTTCATGCTGCGTGGCAAGGGCGCTGTGCTTGGCAACGAGTACCGATTTCGCGTGAACGATACAGTTATCGGGCGTGTTCAGACCGCGGTAAATAGCGATAGCCATATCGCGGCAGCTCTTGTAGCCGCAGGCGTGACAGTTGTAGTTGCGCTCCTGATCGGTGTGCATACCCATTGTTTCGTAAACGCCCTCAAGCTGCTGCTCGGTCGGCGGAGGTGTCTGCTTGGCGGGCTTGTAGTTTCTCATGAAATCGTTGAGTTTAAGCTCGTCGTCGAATCTCTTGAACAGCTTGTCGTCGCCGTTTCCGCGGAAGCCCGTGGTCTTGCGGCGGCTCTTGGCGTTGTTCTCATACTGGCGCATCGAGGACATAACGTCGAATGCCGTCTGCGTTGTGCCTGTGCCGGGGCCGATGTTGCAGCCAAATTCGCACGAAAGCACATCGAATACCTCGGGGTGCTTAAATTCGGGCATCTGAGCGTACATATCAAGCTCGGGATATACCTTGTGAACGCCTTCGGAGGTAGTGATGTTTATATCGGGGTCGTGCTGCCAGAGGTTGTCGCGAAGTCCGCCCGGACGGGGATAAACGCCGCCCAGCTGACCCTGCATATCCTCGAAATCATATTCGTATTCGGAATCGGAATGCGAGGCTATCCTTATGTCGTTCCTGTCAAAATACTCGTTGAGCTTCTTGAAGGTAACGTTGAAATCCGCAACGCCCGTGTCCATAAACTCGTTTTTCTTCGCAATGCAGGGAGAAAGCACGGCTATGGGCTGAGTGCGCTTCTGATACTTTCTGATGAATACGCAGGCGCAGGCGATAGGGCTGTGTATCGGAGAAAGGTTCGTCAGCAGCTTGGGCTGATAGCTTTCTATGTACTTAACTATCGCGGCGCAGGGCTGAGTGATGATGTTCGGAACTCTCTTGTTCTCGATAGCTCTGAGGTGCGCCCATGTGCAAATATCCGCGCCCAGAGATACGTCGTAGATTATGCAGCCCTTCTTCCTGAACCATTCAAGAATGTTCTTCCACCTTGTGGGATAAACGGTCTTGATCGAGGGGGTGGCAAGGATAACGAGCTTTTCGCCCTTCATTATCCTCGACATTGCAGCGTCGGTATCGTCAAGATAATCTCTCGCGCCGTGGTTGCACGCCTTTACGCACGCACCGCAGGCAATGCACCTGTCGCTGTTGACCATCGTGATGAATCTGCCGTCCTCCAAAGCCCTGGTGGTATTCGCTTCGGTACATGGACAGGCTCTGACGCAGCTGTTGCAGCCCACGCATTTGTCGGGTCTGACGATTATCAGTTCACTCATATATTTAACAACTCCTTATCATATTTATTGCATATAAACGATCTGAAAATTATAGTAAATAATATTTATAGATTTACAATAAACGACACAATGATCTGCACTTTGCCCGTGTGATTGCGCTTGTTCGAGCGCTTTCCCAAAACGTGCGGATTTGCGGGTTTTACATAAACGCGCTTTGCGTGACCATGCGGAAAATCCCGACCTTCGCGCAATTCGTCTGCAAAAATCGCTGCGATCTTTTGCAAATTAAAATCGGCAATTTGTTCGTTTCCGTCACGATATGCAGAATCATTCACTTTGTTTGTTTTTGTGGGATTTGCTCTAAATTACCGATTTTAATTTTCAGCCGCTCAATTTTCTTTTTACCGTTAGTTTGCGAACGCCGTCGGCTTTTGTGGGGGAAGAAGGGTTATCCCTTGCATGAGCTTGCTCGTGCCGACCCCTTTCCTAAGACTTTTGGGTTGCTCTCACTTTGCGGATTTTTTATTCTGACGTTTACTGTAAATTATTTCAGCGAGGCAGCCTGCTTCATAAGATCCTCTAAGCTGATTCCGCCCGATGCGGACTTATCCTCCGCAGGCGCAGGCTTATCGGCGGGTGCGGGCGTATCAGCAGGCTTTTCATCGAGAGCCGCCGCCATTTTGGTAAGCTCTTCAAGCTCGGCAGCCGCCTTTGCAGCGCTCTTGTCCTCCTTCTTGGGAGCCGCCGTTCCGCCGCTGAGAGAAGCCGCCATAGCCTGGAGCTTTTCAAGCTCCTCCTGCTTTTTCTTCTCGGCTTCCTTGTCAACGTTCTGGTGGTAATCGGTATTTACCTGCTCATAATCAGGCTCGGCGGGTTCGTCAATAGCCACAGCCTCGGGGTTCCTGAATACGGGAACGCCGCCCTCTGTCAGCTTTTCGCGGGCGCTGCCCAGTAACTTCTCGGACTCGGCAAGCCCCGCAAGCCCGTTCTTTTGAAGCTCGGTGAAAATGCCTTTCAGCTTATCCACCTCGGACTGCATTTTTTCAATATCCTTGATAAGCACGACCCGCATATTTCCTGAAGCCGCCTTCATCTCCTCGGAGTAGCTCTTAGCGTCGGCGACGATCTGCTCCGCGTCCTTTTCGGCATTGTAGATTATCTGCTTTGCGGCGTTATTTGCTTCGGCTACGGTATCCTCCGCGAGCTTTTTTGCGTCGGAGATCTTTTCCTCAGCCTCATTGCGGGCGTTTTCAATGATAAGATTTGCCGACTTCTGCGCCTCGATGAAGACGGTGCTGAGTGCGGTAGCGTCGGTGCCGGCCTCGAATGCCGCGAGTCTGTCCATAGCTCTTTTAAGCTCTTCTCTCAGCGCCTGATTTTCTTTTTTGACCCCTGCTACCTGATCTTCAAGAGCCTTTGCGTCCTCTTCGGCGGTCTTTAATTTGGCGGTGAGCTTTTCGTTCTGCACAAGCTCGTCTGTGAGCTTTGTCCTCTCGACGGCAAGCACGCTTTCGTGCGCCTTTTCCTCCGCAGAGCCTTTACGGAACTCATCGGCGGCTATCTTTGCCTCACGCAGCTCGTTTTTCAGCTCGTAAAGCTGACTGTAAAGATACTCCAGCCTTTTATTTACATCGTTCCTGTCAAATCCCCCGTAAGTAACTGTTCTTATAAATCTGCTTTCAGCCATTGGCGGTATCCTCCCTCGAAATTTTTTATTTTTTAATGAAAAGGCGGTAAATACGCGGTTCAGAGCGCCAAAAAACAGACCCGCCCGTGCGTGTCCTGTCAATACGCATATTTATAGCCTATGTTAATTTATATTATACATCAATTTTTATTAAATGTCAATACATTTTTTCGAGGGATTCACTATTTTTGCAATAATACCCACAAATTCATATCCCGGATATTGCATAATGCTGAAAATACAGCAGAACAGACCGTCGGCGGCTTGATTTTAAGCATAGAGAAAGCATTCCGCGAAAGGGGCGAATATCATTATATGATTTTAATAATCTATGCTTGAAACCGACTGAATGTTGTGATATAATCATAAAAAAAGCCGCAAAAGAAAACCCGCGAAGCGGAACCGGGGTCAAGGGGCTTCGCCCACTTGCGGGGTTGACATGAACGCTTTAGCATTCATGCAGGCAGCGCCTCATTAAAATCAAGCCGCGCATAGTCGATCCTACCGACTTGCATAACTGTTCGTGCCGCAATCTGTACGACCAGCACTTTCTTATCAGTGGGGCAATGCGCTTTCCTTTTGCGGAAATCGCTTCGCTCTTCCGCAAAAATAAAATCGGCAATTTACTTGTTTCTGTACAGACTTATTGATTTATTCACTCGCGCTTTTTTGTGAGTTCTTCTTGAAATTGCCGATTTTATTTTTGTCTGTTCACTTGTGCGTTTTTTCGGGACTTTGCTTGATTTGTCTGCTTTGCGTTGGTTACGCCTGCGGCGCAAATGGGGCTTTGCCCCATACCCCACAAGAGGGGCGCTGCCCCTCTTGACTCCCCGCAAGGGGGCAGACCCCCCTTGACCCCGTTTTTGCCCTCACTTTGCGATATTCGCAGCTTTGCGGCTCACAATCTTTTAACTTTTTTGATTGGAGGAACACTATGTCTATAATCTACAACGAAAACTCCCGCAGCTTTAAACTTGTCGCCGGAAACAGCTGCTACATTCTCGCCGTCGTTTCTGAAAACTACCTCGCCCACGTTTACTACGGCACTGCTCTCCCCGACGATGACCTTACCTATCTCCTGCGCCTTGATACTTACCCATTCACCCCCGAAGTAAATAACCGCGACCGCGGCGTATTCATGGACAATCTCCCGTTCGAATACCCCTGCTACAACATCGGCGACTACCGCGAACACGCCCTCTCGATCATCGACAAGACAGGCTCCGCCGCCTGCGACCTGCGCTATAAATCGCACAAAATCTACGACGGCAAACCCGCCCCCGAAGGTCTCCCCGCGACGTTCGTAAACTCTCCCGACGAAGCGCAGACACTCGAAATAGTCATGGAGGACAAGTCCGCAGGGCTGGAGGTAACGCTCATCTACACCGCGTTCGAGAAGCTCAACGCCATTACCCGCTCGGCGGTCGTGAAAAATGTCGGCGGCGAAAACGTGAAGCTCACCCGCGTTCTTTCGGCAGTCGTGGAGTTCGACACCGACGAGCTTGATATGATTACCCTGAACGGCTCATGGGCGCGTGAACGATTTGTCGAAAGACATCCGATAAGGCGCGGCAAACAGCTTATAGACTCCCTGCGCGGCGAATCCAGCCACCAGAACAACCCCTTTACCGCCCTCTGCGAACACAAGACCGATGAGGACAGCGGCAAGGCTTGGGGCTTTAATTTCGTCTATTCGGGCAATTTCGTTTCCGAAGCGGAGGTAGATCAGCACCGTCAGACGCGCTATCTCATGGGTATCAACGGCACCGATTTTGAATGGCATCTTGCTCCCGGCGAGGTATTCACCGCGCCCGAAGTCGTTATGGTATACTCCGACAGCGGCTTGGGGCAGATGTCGCGCACCTTCCACGACCTCTACCGCAGGCACCTTATACGCGGCGAATACCGCGACAAACGCCGCCCGATACTAATTAACAACTGGGAAGCCACCTATTTCGATTTCACCGCCGAAAAGCTCGTAAAGATCGCAGAGCAGGCGGCGGCGCTCGGTATTGAAATGCTCGTTATGGACGACGGCTGGTTCGGAAAGCGCAACAGCGACAATTGCTCGCTCGGCGACTGGTTCGTAAACGAAGACAAGCTCGCGGGCGGTCTTAAAGCGCTTGTGGATAAGGTGAACGCTCTCGGCATGAAATTCGGGCTTTGGTTCGAGCCTGAGATGATCTCCCCCAATTCCGAGCTTTTCCGCGCTCACCCCGACTGGGCTATCCAGACTAAAGGCAGAGCGCTTACCCTCTGCCGCGAACAGTGCGTGCTTGACTACTCCCGAAAGGAAGTCCGCGACTATGTTTACGGCATGATAAAGAACATTCTTGACAACGCCAATATCGAATACATCAAGTGGGATATGAACCGCCAGCTTACGGAGGTAGCGTCAGCCGCCCTGCCGCCCGAAAGACAGCGCGAGCTTTGGCACCGCTATGTTCTCGGCGTGTACGACCTCATGAACAGGCTCACGACCGACTACCCGCACATTCTGCTCGAAAATTGCTCGGGCGGCGGTGCGCGTTTCGACCCGGGTATGCTGTACTACTCGCCGCAGATATGGTGTTCCGACGACACCGACGCTATCGAGCGCCTGAAAATACAGGCGGGTACCTCGATGTGCTATCCCTGCTCGGCAATGGGTGCGCACGTTTCCGACTGCCCTAACCACATCACGGGCAGGACGGTTCCGTTTGAAACGAGGGGTCATGTGGCAATGGTCGGCACGTTCGGCTATGAGCTTGATGTTACGCGCATTCCGCAGGCTGACCGCGACGCTATTCCCGGTCAGATCGAGGAGTTCAAAAAGTACAATCATCTTGTACGCACAGGCGACCATTACCGTATCGGCAACGTGTTCGAGGACGCGGAATGGGACGCATGGGCTTTTGTGGCTAAGGACAAGAGCGAGGCGCTGTTTGAGTTCGTGCAGGCAGTTTCGCGCCCGAACCGCCGCAGCCGCCGCATCAAGATGAAGGGGCTTGATGCGGGTGCATATTATTATGAGGAAAGCTCGCCTGATGTGAAGCTCTCGGGGGCGGCGCTTATGGAGTGCGGCGTGATTATCCCGAATATTTCCGGTGATTACCGTTCAAGGCTTATGCACTTTATCAGAGTGTAAGAGTTCACAGAATTTTTACCTGTGCGGGATATGAAAAGCTATTGACACGATCACCGCTTTGTGATAAAATATGAATGAACGAAACAGCGCGTTCGGGGTATACCACCATCGGTACAGACTCCGGGGGGCGCTGTTTATTTTTTTAGAAAAACCGAAAGAGGGAATTATCCATGAACAAAACACAGATCAAAAAGCTCTGCATTGCGGCTATGCTTGTCGCTATCGGAGTCGCCGCAAGCCCTGTCAATTTCCCGATAGGCGCGTCAAAATGCTGCCCCGCGCAGGCTTTCGTCAATGTTTTGAGCGGCGTGCTGCTGGGTCCCTGGTACGCGGCGGGCGTGGGCTTTTGCTGCGCACTTATCAGAAATATACTCGGTACGGGTACGCTGCTGGCATTCCCCGGGTCGATATTCGGTGCGGTACTGGCGGGACTTGTTTTCCATAAAATCAAAAAATGGCTGCCCCTCGCGGCGGCGGGCGAGGTCTTCGGAACAGCCGTTCTCGGTGGGCTTGTCGCTTACCCTGTCGCGAAATTCATCATGAACTCCGAAAGCGCCGCGCTTTTCGGCTTTGTGTTGCCGTTTTTCGTATCAAGCGCGGGCGGCGCGGTGATAGGCTTTATCCTGCTTGAAGCGCTTGACAAATCGGGCGTGCTTAAACGCGCTTCGGCTTCGCTGGAGGGGAGCGCCGGAAATGTATGATATTACCCCCGAAAACCTGTGGCGGGTGATACGCGACCTCCGCAAAATATTCGTCAGGAAAGACCGCGTACACTGCATAATGAATTACGTCGCGGCTGCCGACTGCGCAAACGCGGTTCTCGCCGTCGGCGCGGTACCTGTCATGGCGGACAGCCCCGACGAATCCGCCGAGATCACCGCCGATTCGGGGGCGCTCGTGCTGAACATGGGTACGCTTTCGGAGGAACGCGGGCGGGCGATGCTCCTTTCGGGCAAAGCCGCGAACAAAAAGCTCATTCCCGTGATACTCGACCCGGTGGGCTTGCAGGCGAGCGCTTTCCGGCAGAAATGGTTCGCCCGGCTGACAAAGGAGCTTCGCATTTCCGCGATAAAGGGCAATATGCACGAGATCTCCGCAGCGGTCGGCAGAGAGGAACAGATGCACATACCCTTCGGCGACGACAATCCCTACACTGCGTGGCTGGCGAAAAAAGCGGCGCAGAAATACGGCTGTCCGGTGCTTGTTACAGGCGATAAAGACCGCCTTTCGGACGGAAAAACGGTGTACACCTTTGAGAACGGTACGCCGCATCTTGCGGCGGTCACAGGCACGGGCTGCATGACGGGAGCGCTTATCGGGGCTTTTTCGCTGACGGTCGGCGGGGGAATGCTTGCGTGTGCGGCGGCGGTCAGCCTTATGAATATCTGCGGAGAGCTTGCGGCGGAGAACTTCCGCGGGACAGGGACTTTCCGCGCCGAGCTTATCGACGGTCTTTCGCAGATAACAAGGGAGCAGTTTTTGGAAAGAATAAAAATGCACGAGGGTCTTTGACCCAAAAAAACTACGCGCCGGAAAACGCTTTTTTCCGGTGCGCTTTTTTGTACAGTACAATTGTTCGTCAGTAAAACAAATTCCGCAATAATCGGTCAATTGTTTGCTAAAATCTTCTTGTAAATCGCCAAAATATATGTTACCATTGTATAAAGTATTCGCCAATATATTCATTGGCATTTATTGACATAAGGAGCTGATAAGTACAATGATACGCATTACAGATACCGAAAACGGCAAGGTGCGCGGTCTGCCCGCCGCCGACCCCAGAATAACCGCCTTTAAAGGCGTTCCTTTCGCCGCTCCGCCCGTCGGCGAAAACCGCTGGAGAGCGCCGCAGCCCGCCGCAAACTGGCAGGGCGTGCGCGACTGCTTCGAATTTGCCCCGATCTCCGTGCAGGATACCCCCGGCATCGGCACCGATATTTACTGCCGCGAATGGCACGTTGACCCCGAGATACCCATGAGCGAGGACTGCCTTTACCTCAATATCTGGACGAACGCCAAAAACACGGACGAAAAACTGCCCGTTCTCGTGTGGTTCTTCGGCGGCGGTTTCCAGTGGGGCTACACCGCCGAAATGGAGTTCGACGGCGAAAGGATCGCCCGCCGCGGGATAGTCGTCGTTACCGTCAATTACCGTCTCGGAGCTTTCGGATTCCTCTGCCACCCGCAGCTTACCGCCGAACAGCCCGACGACCCATGCAATTTCGGCAGCCTTGATCAGCAGGCGGGAATCCGCTGGGTAAAGCGCAACATTGCAAATTTCGGCGGCGACCCCGACAACATCACGATCGCGGGTCAGTCGGCGGGCGGCGGCAGCGTTATGGCGCAGATGTCCTGCCCCGAAAACGACGGTCTTTTCAACCGCGCCACCGTCATGAGCGGTATGTTCTCCAGTCCTTACGAGATAAACCGATTCTTTATCCCGCTGCCGCTCGACCAGGCGGGACTGCTCGGCAAACGTTTGTTCGAATACCTGGGCGTTGAAACAGTCGAGGAAGCAAGAAAGCTCGACGCGAATTTTATCCGTCAGAAGTATTCCGAGCTGCGCAACCGTGGTGAGATGTTCTTGACTATCGTAAACGACGGCAAATTCAACGTCGGCAACCCGATGGACGCTTTCCTTGACGGCAGCCGCACCCGCGTTCCCGTAATGGCGGGCAACACGGGCGACGAATTTAAGGAGACTATTCACGCCGACAACGAAGATCAGCTTAAAGAGTTGGCGTACAAGTATTTCGGCGACCGCTCGGAGGAGTTCTTAGCCTTCCCCGAAGCCCATGTGAAGGTCGATGGCGGATATGCGCCCGTAAGCGCTCCCGAGATCGGCATTAAGACCGCGTTCATGGACGAAGGCAGGCTCGCAAAGCCGCAGAACTGCTATTATTACCGCTTTATCCCCGATATTCCCGGCGAGGATAACCCCGGCACGTTCCATTCCTGCGACCTGTGGTTCTTCTTTGAGACGATTCAGAAGTGCAGCCGTCCATACGAGGGCAGACATTACGACATAGCGCGACAGATGTGCGATTACTGGTGCAATTTCATCAAGACGGGCGACCCGAACGGCTGCGACATCAACGGCAAGAAGCTGCCCGAGTGGAAGCCCTACACCGATGCCGACCGCAACGAAATGGAATTTACTCCGAACGGTGCCAAGCCGAAAACCGAGGACGACGAGTTTGTAAAATTCCTGCTGAAATAATCACGACAACGCAAAGCGAGGGCATATCAAAAGTCTTAGGAAGGGGTTTGCACGAACAAGTTCGTGCAAAGGGTCTCCCCCCATACGCATTAACCTAATATAAAACTATTGAAAATACGGCAATTTCGGGGTCACACGGGCGAGTGATGCTCGCCCCTACACCGTTTTTTCTCAACCCAAGGCGGAAATATTTGGGCGATTTTCATGTATGGGTGCGCATTGCGTGTCCATGAATGCCCCACAAAATCGCGATTTTTACGGCATTTTAGAGTAGGTTAATGCGTATGGGGTCTCCCCCCGGAAAAGCCGACGGCGTTCGCAAATTAACGGTAAAAGAGAAGTTGTTAAGCCGTATTGCCCCCGAACGGGCGCACACATAGGTGCGCCCCTACAATGAATTGTATTGTCCAAATGACATAAAGGAGTAAATCATGAAAAAACCCGCATTCAATCCCTATCTGCCGAGCTGGGAATATATCCCCGACGGCGAACCTTACGTTTTTAACGGCAGAGTTTACGTCTACGGCTCCCACGACTTCTGGAACGGCTACGTTTTCTGCATGGGCGATTATGTCTGCTGGTCTGCGCCCGTGGACGATCTCGGCAACTGGCGCTACGAGGGCGTTATCTACCCCCGCAACGAAGACCCCATGAACAAGGACGGCAAAATGTGCCTTTACGCCCCCGACGTTACCGTGGGACCCGACGGCAGATATTACCTTTACTATGTGCTTGACAAGACCTGCGTTATCTCGGTGGCAGTCTGCGACACCCCCGCCGGAAAATATGAATTTCTGGGCTACGTTCACTACAAGGACGGCACCCGTCTCGGCGAAAGACCCGGCGACGAACCGCAGTTCGACCCGGGCGTGCTGACAGAGGGCGATATTACTTATCTTTACGGCGGCTTCTGCCCTCGGGGCGACAAAAGCAGAACAGGCTCAAAGGTCGTAACGCTCGATAAGGATATGATGACCATTATCCACGAGCCGACGGGCATAATTCCCGGCAGCTGTTATAGCAAGGGTACCGAGTTCGAGGGTCACGCTTTCTTCGAGGCTTCGTCTATCCGCAAGGTAGGCGAGAAGTATTACTTTATCTACTCTTCCGAGGTAATGCACGAGCTTTGCTACGCCGTAAGCGACGATCCGCTCGGGGGCTTCAAGTACGGCGGCGTACTTGTCAGCAATACCGACCTGCATATTGACACCTACAAGCCCGCCGATATGCCGATGTGTTCGGGCGCTAACAATCACGGCAGCATCGTGCAGATAAATAACGACTGGTACATTTTCTACCACCGCCATACCAACAACACCTGGTACAGCAGACAGGGCTGTGCCGAAAAGCTCACACTCACGGCTGACGGCAGGTTCCCGCAGGCGGAAATGACCTCGTGCGGCTTGAACGGCGGCGCTCTGGAGGGCAGGGGCGAATATCCCGCGTACTTAGCCTGCAATCTTTTCACGCCGGAACATCATCTGTATTTAGGCGAACATAATTTGCCGAAGATCGTTCAGGACGGCAGGGACGGCGACGAAGAAGTGGGCTATATTTCGACGATAACGGACGGCACGACGGCGGGCTTCAAGTATTTCGACTGCAAGGGCGTAAAGCGCTTCGGCATATACACCCGCGCCTACTGCGACGGCAAATTCGAGCTGCGCCTTAAATGGGACGGCGATGTCCTTGCCGAGTTCCCCGTGAAGAATACCAACGTGTGGGAGCCGTGTTTCAGGGACGTGGCTATCCCCGACGGCGTTCACGCTATCTATCTCACCTACAAGGGAGCGGGGTCGCCGCAGCTTAAATCTTTTGTGCTTGAATAAAAAATTGTGTAGGGTCGGGGCAGGTTCAGCCCCGACCTTTTTTGTGTGATTTCCGACCCTTGACTATCACAAAAAAGGTATGACAAAGGCGGGGGTCGAACCTGTCCCCGCCCTACAAGCCTTGTGACACGGCAAACAGCCGCTTTTATTGAATGCTTAATAAAAGATATAAAACTGCGGCTGAACTTTTTGGGTTAAAGCCGGATATTGAAACATTTAAAGGAGCTTCTGTTCCTGCTGTTTCTTCTATTTTGGCAGCAAGCGCATTACTATATATTTCAGTTTCTTCATCAGTTAATTCAAACGCTATTTCAAAAGTTACACCGTTTATCGTACCCTCTGCGACCGGTCCGCTGCTTTGTAAGGCGTTGCCTCCGATCGGTTCAAATTCAAGATCATCTCCGACTATGCTTTTTATCTCATTAAATGTCATACCGACTGTAATGCCGTTACCTATATCTACCCCTTTTTCACAATATAAAAAATCCACTTTAGAGCCAAGTGAATAATCAAAGTACCCATCATAAGAATTTAAAAGACTATCATATTCCTTTCCGCGTTCCATTTTATATTCTTCAAGACTGTAATTATAGTATTTATAATCTTCATCATTCTTATATTTTTCGTAGTTGCTAAGTTCATATTCATCGTTTATATATTCTTCTTTTGGAACAGTAATAATATTGTCTTTACGAAAAACACTTGAGTCATCAGCATCAATACCGGCTTTTTCCCATTGACCAATTGTCTGAAATACAAAATTTGGATAAGCAAGATTTCTTATCCCGTATTGATCAGGATTGCCAAAAGGCAGTTTAACCCATTCATACTGCCCGTCCTCAGCGTTCAGATATTCCCCAAAAGTCATATTTTTCATTTTCTCAACAGTCATCGGCTCGGGCTTATCGGGTTCGCTTTCGGTCTTATCGGACTTACTTTCGGTCTTATCCGGCTTGCTATCGGTCTTATCGGACTTGCTATCGGTCTGACTGTCTGTCAGCAAAACTGTTTTCGAGCCGCCCTCGCTGCCGGTGCCGCCGTTACCGCCGCTGCGGTTATCGCTCATATATGCTTCAAGGCTGCTGTCAGCGGTATACTGCGGCTGACCGCTCTCGTTTTCATTATATGCCGTGTAACTGCTGCTGTCTGCTGAGATATTGTCAGGCACGCCGGGGGCGCTGTCGTCGGCGGAGGTATCGTCAGACACGCCGAAGGACTGTTCCGGCGTGTCGGGAGCGCTTTCGGCGGCGCTGTCGGAATCGTCCGTATCGTCATAAGAGCTTGTCTGCGGCGTTTCCACCCGCCTGTCTATCGCGTCCGATTCCGGAAACTGACGATCGCCGAGCTTCGGCGCTTTATTCGAAAAACCGAACGTAAGCACGCCCGCGCCTATCACGGCGGCGGTTATGGTAACGCCCGCGATAGCCCCCGCGCTGACCGAATGCCCCACCGCCGCGCCAGAAAGCGCAATAAATTTGCTCTTTACCTTGCCGATGTTTTTCAGCCCCTTGAACATCGCAGACATCGGCACCATTGCGAAATTGTAGTCCTTGCGGTACTTTTCGAGCTTGCGGCGCAGACTGGCAAGCGCCTTTGACTTGTGGGTCTTGACGGTGTTTTCGTTCATGTCGAGCCGTTCGCCGATCTCAGCAAGCGGCAGTTGCTGGTAATAATACAGTACCACGCAGTCGCGCTGCTTCTGCGGCAGATCGTTCAGCGCGTCGATAAGCAGATTTTGCAGCTCCATATTCGTGACAAATTCCTCGGGCAGCTCGATTGAATCGTCAACAAATTCGCGGGTGCCGTCGCCGTCGTCGTCGCCCTCATCGTAATCGGCATTAAGTGAAAAGCTGCGCTGCTGCTGCCGCGAGACAGCCTTATTCACGGTCATGCACTCGTTATACGCAATGGTGAAGATCCACTTCTTGAAGCTGTCGGGAGATTTCAGCCGCGAGATATTCTTATAAACCGAGATGAACGTATTCTGCAAAGCGTCGTCCGCCTGCGATTTGTCGTTTATATGCGAGATGATATAGCTTCTTATTTTGCCTTCGCAGCAACGGTAAATTATGTCATAGGCTGATCTGTCGCCGTTCATAGCGCGGACAATTACTCCCTCTGTGAGCTTTTCATTCATAACGCCGCCCTCGTTTACTTTATTGCCTTTCATAGAATATTATACCTCATTCTCTATAATTTGTCAATGATCGTGCAAATATTTCTCTGTTATACCACAGACGACCCGACAGGGCAGAAAGTTTAAGATATATTATGAATTTTAGGTAAATAATTATTTAATATTGATTTGTTACGCACACAATGCAGTTCGGGATAACGGGCGCACACACAGGTGCGCCCCTACGCTCCCCTTTTATTCAAAAAATTACAAACGTCCCCTTGCAAAATCGTCAAAAAGCTGATATAATATATATACTGCCCTCTATTCCAAATGCCGCAATAGATTCGTGCAGAGGCGAATATATTGTGGCATTTGGAATAGAGGGCAGTATAAGATAAATTGACAAAGGGGCGATAAAATGCGGACTTCCTACCGTCCGGAAGACGTTACAATTCTTCTTAAAGATATAACAGGACTTGTTCAGCCAATGGAAAACATCGACCGCGAACGCATGATACAAAGCGGCGTTCACTATTCGGAAATGATACCCCGCGAACATCTTCCGAGCGAGGAATATTTGCAGACGTTCTTTCGCGGCTTGGAAAAATACTCCGAGCATACCGCACGGGCGGCAGTCCTCACCGCCGAAAAAATTTACGCCGACAAGGGCAAAAACGCCGTGCTGGTGTCGCTTGCGAGAGCAGGAACGCCCGTCGGGATAATCATTAAGCACTTCATGAAACGGCTTTACGGGATCGACCCGCCGCATTACACGATCTCGATAATCCGCGGCAAGGGCATTGACGACAACGCGATGAAATATATCCTCGAAAGACACGCCCCCGAAACGGTGCAGTTCATCGACGGCTGGACGGGCAAGGGCGCTATACAGCGGCAGCTGCTCGAAGCCATGAAGCCACATCCGGGCGTTGACCCGACCGTTGCTGTACTTTCCGACCCCGCGCACGTTGCGGGGATATGCGGCACGCACGCCGATTTTCTGATACCGAGTTCGTGCCTTAATTCGACTGTCTCGGGGCTGATGAGCCGCACGTTCCGCCGCCCCGACCTGATCGGCAGAGACGATTTTGACGGAGCGCTCTGCTACGAGGAATTTGCCGCACACGATCTGAGCTACCGTTTTATCGGCGAGGTGGAAAAGCACTTTGACAGTAAGCTCGTTTTCTCCGACGACGGCACGAACTGCGTTCGTGCAACCGCTTTCCGCGAGGTGGAGGGCATTGCGGAGCATTTCGGCATTGCGGACATTAATTTTGTAAAGCCGGGCATCGGCGAGACTACGCGGGTGCTTTTGCGGCGCATACCGTGGAAGATACTCGTCCACCGCCTTGACGATAATGAGCATTTGGCGCATATCTACCAGTTGGCGGAGGAAAAGGGCGTGACGGTGGAGGTGTATCCGCTGCGGCATTACAGGGCTTGCGGGCTTATCAAAGCGCTCGCAGATACATAAAAAGATAATAGATAATAGATAATAGATAAAAGATATTTGCGCAAAGTGAAGGCAAAACCAAAAGTCTTAGGAAGGGGAGCGCGAGGGGATAACCCTTCTTCTTGCACGAACTTGTTCGTGCAAAGGGTATTCCCCTCGCAAACGTGGGGCGGTCGGAATCTAACCGTTAAAGAGAAGCCGTTAATTCTAAAATAAAATCGGCAATTCATAAGAAAGCTGACCAAAAAGCACAAGCGAACAGCTCTGCAAGACTGAGCGGAAACAAGAAAATTGCCGATTTTATATTTGCGAAAGAGCGCAGCGATTTTCGCAAATGAATTGCGCGAGTGTCCCGAAATCATAGCGGCGGGAAAACTCACGGATGCGCAAGCCCCAACCTGTCCGACCAATTGAACGACCCTTATAATCAAGACGTAAGCAAGCCCCGACCCTACAAGAATTTTACGAAACACATAATATTGTAGGGGCGCACCTATGTGTGCGCCCGTTCGGGAACAATGCGCCTATTGGCGGGCACACACGCAGATGCGCCCCTGCAATATTTGCACAAATATTCGGGTGCGGCAGCGGGTCGGAGCAAGCCCACGCCCTACAAAGTGTATTTATTCGATAATCACAATTATTTTACAGAGAGCTGATAACATGATTTTGGAAAACAAGCGCCTTGCCGTCTGTGCCGAGCTTATCGCCGCCGACGGCTTCGCGGATATTAACGGAATAAAACGCGCCGCCGACGTTGGCACCGATCACGGCTATCTTGCGGCGTATCTTGCGGCGGAGGGGATATGCGAAAGCGTCCTCGCCTGCGACATAAACGAAAAGCCGCTTGCGCTGGCGCGGCGCACCATTAGCGAAAACGGCTTGTCGGACAGGGTGACGGCGGTGCTTACCGACGGGCTTGACGGCATTGACGGCAGCGGCATAACGCACATTATCTGCGCGGGCATGGGCGGCGAACTTATCGCTGACATAATCTCACGCTGCGAATGGGCGGTGAACACGCACCTCGTTTTGCAGCCGATGACCAAAGCAGACGAGCTGCGGCGGTATCTTTACGAAAACGGATGGCGGGTCGTTACCGAAAAAGCGCGGCGCGACGGCGATTTTGTCTATTCGGTAATGCTGGCAGAGCATACCGGCGGGGAGATCGGCTACCCGTGCGACGAGCGTTATTTATCGGCGGGGCGGCTGATACCCGGCGAAACGGACGCGGCGGACTATCTGCTCATGAGGGCGGGCAGGCTGCGCAAAGCGGGCGCGGGAATGTCAGACAGCGCATCGGAGGAAGTGCGGGCGGAAGGCAGGCGGCTGACAGCCCTTGCCGAAAGGCTCGAAAACGAAGCGGAGGGAAAAATATGACCACAGTTACAGTTGGAGATATTTACAGATTTATTGACGAAATAGCGCCCTTTTCGGGGCAGCAGAGCTATGACAACAGCGGCATTTGCGCGGGCAGCCGCGATATGCCTGTAAGCCGTGTGCTTACGGCACTCGATATAACGGGCGCAGTGGTCGGGGAAGCGGCGAAAAAGGGCTGCGAGCTGTTGCTTTCGCATCACCCCGTGATATTCCGACCGCTGCGGACGCTCTCGCCCGATAACCCCGCCGTAAAGCTGGCAGTAAACGGCATTGCGGCGATATGTATGCACACAAGCTACGATTCGGCGGCGGGCGGCATGAACGACCTTCTCGCGGAACGGCTGGGCTTTACGGTTATCGAGCCGCTCGATTTTGACGAGGGCAAGCCTATGGGCTATGTCTGCGAGGCGGCGCGGGCGTTCACGGCGCGGGAGCTTGCGGAGCATTGCAAGGCGGCGCTTGGCTGCCGTGCGGTACGTTTTACAAACTGCGGCGGGAATTTCAGCCGGATAGGGGTCTGCTCGGGCAGCGGCGGGAGCTGTTTAAAGGCGGCGGCTGCGAAGGGCTGCGGGTCGCTTATCACGGGCGATGTCAAGCATTCGGACTTTGTTTATGCGGCGGACGGCGGGTTCTGTCTTATCGACGCGGGGCATTATTACACCGAGAATATTTTCCATGAGGATATTGCAAGGCGGCTGACAGCACGTTTTCCGGGGCTTACGGTCACAGCGGCGGAGAGCTTTTCCGACCCCGCGGAGGTGATCTGACACACGGATAAACAGAAAGCCCGCGCCGATAATGCCATATTTTGTTATAAAAAGCAGCAGCTATTCCCAAAAGAACGGCTGCTTTTTATTGCTCTTATTCTGCGGAAATGATGTAGTCCGCAAATCATCACTTATTTAAAGGAATCTTATCCGTCAATATTTTTTCCATGTCAGAATAGATGATTTTATAATACCCGTATTCTTTTCCGAGCATATCAAGCTCTTCTTCAAAAACTGTGCCTTTATCAGATAATTCTTTGATTTTATCGTTATAATCATTTTCAGAATAAGTAAGTTGTTCTTTTTGCGCCAAAGCATAAAAAATCAGCATTTCACTGTAAAGACCATATATCTGATCGTGAAACTCGGTATAGCTTGCGCCGTAATTTGCTTCAAGATATGCGTCAATACTCTGATTTTCAGCCGCCGCTTTTTTCTTGCAAGCAGAAATCACTTTTTGAAAATAAGCTCCGGCAGATTCGGGCATATATGAAAATATAGTGTTCTCTAAAAGATAATTATATATATATTCCCATTTCCTCTCATTTTCTGTTTTATCTTTCAGATTTTTCTTATATTCCTCTGCGTTTGTACCAAAATATTTCAAAGCGGTCTCATCATCTATTTCCGGCAATACTTTTTCCCCGTCTTTTTTTACCGGAACTTCATTCAATTGCAGGTCAATAATTATCGAAGTATCTAATTCATCATCAGTCATTTCTATCTCATTATATGGAATACTCATATTTTCATAATCCGGCAGATTAATAAACAATGAGAAATCTGTATTTTCATCAACTGTTTTAACTCTTTTTGCAGAATCATACAGTCTGTAACCTACAACGGAACACATAAAAATTATAAATATAGGAACAGTTATCCATAAAATGTTAAATTCTTTTTTCTTGACCATATATTTTCTCCAAAACCAATAGGGCAACGCGCCAAAGCACGTCGCCCCTGCATTGTATTTACCTATCAGTTAAGTTTAGCAGATCTATGTAATTGGTGTTAGTCACAAAGTGAATATCTAACAATAGTCAAACGATTAACAGTCCACTATTTTGTACAGATAAATTAGTGATAGCAAAACTCCCTATCTCGA